>JACETE010000003.1 GCA_013911465.1 Candidatus Poseidoniales archaeon | reverse complement strand
TCATCTACCAAATCTTTGGAAATTGGCAAAATACTGACAATATCCTCTCCCTCTTGCAGATTTTCCAAAAGGTTGCGAATGTGTGTCCCTCGACTGTGTCGACTACCTTGTGGAGTTTCCCAAGCCTTCAATCCGTAAACACGGCCAAGATTGGTGAAAATTAACAATCGGTCTTTGCTGAAACATGTTACAATTGATTGAGGAGAATCTTCGTCTTTCGTTGCAACACCCTTGAGACCCTTTCCACCACGGTTCTGAACCTTGAAGCTTTCAACTGGAACATGGCGGATGTAATTGTCATCAGTAAGTGTAATCGCGATTGCTCGCTCTTCAATCAAATCCTCACGATCCATGGAAAGTGGCATCTTATTGATTTCAGAACGTCGCTCGTCTCCGTGACGTTCTACCATTTCAGTGAGCTCTTGAATCAAGATGTTCAATCGTCGAACACGTGAAGCAATAATGTCTTTGAGATCAGCGATCTTGATTTGCAGTTCATCGTAATCGTTCTGAACCTTTTCTACATCAAGACGGCTCAATTGGTAAAGACGGCGTTCTGCAATGGCTTTTGCTTGTGGTTCTGTAAAGTCAAATGGTGCAATACCTGGCATCGTCTCAGTGCCTTGAAGGACATGTTCAAATTGTTCTCGGCTGGAACTTGCTTTACCAACGGCAATAACATCATCAATACGGTCCTGGGCTTTCACGAGCCCTTCGAGAATATGTGCTCTTGCTTCAGCTTTGTCCAGTTCGAATTTCGCTCTTCGCTCAATCACAGATTCACGGTGCTCGACATAGGTATGAAGCATGACTGGCAAGGTCAACAATACCGGTCTTCCATCAAGAATACCCATCATATTGGCTGAATAAGACTCCTGTAGTCGACTTGATTTGAACAACTGATTGAGAACAGCATGCGGATCTGCGTTATTCTTTACTTCAATGACAACTCGGATACCTTCTTTGGATGATTCATCTCGAATGTCACGAATTCCGACAACTGAACCTTTTGATACAAGATCTGCAATATGAATCAGCATGTCCGATTTCTTGACCTGATAGGGAATTTCATGAACAATAATACGCTTTCCTGTTGAATCATCGATGACATCACATCTGGAACGGACATGGAAGCGTCCTTTACCTGTACTGTACATATCAACGATACCGTCAATACCGTGAATTTCCGCTCCTGTAGGGAAGTCGGGTCCTTTGATGTGCTCCATGTACTCTTCAAGCGACACACTTGGCATACCTGTGGTTTCCTCACCCTCTTCGAGGATGCGTTGAACGTGAAGGCCGATTGCCCCGGCAACTTCAGTGAGGTTGTGCGGAGGGATGCGAGTTGCCATACCAACCGCAATACCATCCGAACCGTTGAGAAGAAGGTTTGGAAGTCGTGCAGGCAAAACTGTTGGTTCCATTTCAGAATCATCAAAATTTGGCTGGAAATCGACTGTTTTCTTTTCAATGTCTTCCAGCATATGCTTGGAAATACGATCAAGTCGACTCTCCGTATATCGCATAGCTGCTGGTGGGTCGCCGTCGATTGAACCAAAGTTTCCTTGCCCGTCAACAAGCGGATACCTGAGTGAAAACTCTTGGGCCATTCGAACCATCGTATCGTAGATTGACTGATCACCGTGCGGGTGATACTTACCCATGACTTCACCAACGGAACGTGCAGATTTACTGAATTTCTTTTCTGACGTGTGCCCTCCTTCGTGCATACCGTACAAGACTCGGCGATGGACTGGCTTGAGTCCATCACGAGCATCTGGCAACGCACGTCCAATGATTACAGACATGGCATAATTGATGTAGGATGTTTTCATCTCGTCATTAAGAGAGCGGTTGAGTACAGTTCCTGTTTCCACTGCATCTCCAGTTTCACTAGTTTCGTCTTCAGATGTCAAGGTTGGTCACCTCCTTTGCATGGCGTTCGATGAACGCTCTTCGATCAGGCACATCCTCACCCATGAGGATCTCAAACATACGGTCGCTTTCTTCAGCATCTTTGACCGTTACCTTGAGCATTGTTCGCGTCTCAGGATTCATTGTTGTCTCCCAAAGTTGCTCAGGATTCATTTCACCAAGCCCTTTGTAGCGTTGCACTCCAATTTTTGCATTCGGATTATCGCCCCGGAGTTCCTCAAGAATCGTATCGCGTTCTTCATCGGTAAAGGCATATTTGCTCACACGGCCCTTTGAGAGTTGGAAAAGTGGTGGTTGAGCGATGTACACGTGCCCTTGATCAATAGCTGGGCGCATAAATCTCCAAAGGAATGTCAACATCAAGGTACGGATGTGGGCGCCGTCAACGTCAGCGTCCGTCATGATGATGATTTTGCTGTAACGGAGTTTCGATGGATCAAAACTACCGTCGTCCTCACTGTTGTTTCCAACACCTGCGCCAAGTGCTCGAATCATGGTTTGAATCTCTTGATTCTGGAACACCTTGGCAGCGTTATGCTTCTGGCGTTCAACGTTCAGGATTTTACCTCGAAGAGGTAGAATTGCCTGTATTCTACGGTCGCGCCCTGTTTTTGCAGATCCGCCTGCTGAATCCCCCTCAACGAGATAGACTTCGCACTCAGACGGATCTCTTGATTGGCAATCCGCCAGTTTACCTGGAAGACCGCCTCCCTCGAGAACACCCTTGCGGCGAGTAAGATCTCTTGCCTTGCGAGCAGCTTCTCGTGCTTTTGAGGCAAGAAGTGCTTTTTCGACGATTTGCTTGCCAACAGAAGGATTTTCTTCAAAGAATTCGCCCAATTTTTCGTAAACAATGGTCTGAACAATACCAGTAACTTCACTGCTGACAAGTTTGTCTTTTGTTTGTGAAGAAAAGGAAGGATCTGGATGCTTTACACTCACGACTGCTGCGAGACCCTCACGGACGTCATCGCCCGAAAGTGAGTCGCCTTTCAGAAGGTTCTTCTTTTTCGCATATGCATTTACTGAACTGGTAAGTGCGGTTCGCAGCCCGGACATGTGCGTACCACCGTCTTTGTTTCGAATGATGTTCGTATAACATCGAATGGATTCACTAAATGCATCTGACCATTGAAGTGCGACTTCGACCTCGACAAGACCTTTCTCGATTTCTTTGTCACCAGAAATCGTGATTACATCTGCATGGAGGACTTCCCTACGTTCGTTGAGTTGTCCAACATATTCAGCGAGTCCACCCTCGTAGTGGTGTTCGGTTTGATGGGGCTCCTCGCCGCGTGCATCAAGGATGGTAATCTTTAGTCCTGCATTGAGAAAAGCAGTTTCACTTACACGCGTCTCAATCTCCTCGAGATTGAACTCAATGACCTCCGTAAAGATGCTGAGATCGGGTTTGAAGGCAATGTGCGTCCCAGTATCATCGCAGGTTCCAATTTCCTCAAGCGGCGCTACGGGAATCCCTGTCTCATAGCGTTGGAAGTATGCAATTCCATTGCGATGAATGGTCATTTCCATCCACTCTGAAACAGCATTGACAGCCGAAACTCCAACACCGTGCAAACCTCCTGAGACCTTGTACGAACTGTTGTCGAACTTTCCTCCAGCATGGAGTTTTGTCATGATAACTTCTGCCGCAGAGATACCGAACTCGTCGTGCATGCCAACAGGAATGCCCCGGCCATAGTCCCGTACTGAAAGAGAATGATCGGGGTGCAGCACAATATCGATTTGTTTTGTATGTCCTGCAAGATGTTCATCCACCGAGTTGTCGACAACTTCCCAAATGCAATGGTGCAAGGCAGAGCCATCGTGTGGGTCTCCAAGGTACATCCCAGGTCGTTTCCGGACAGCTTCAAGCCCTTCGAGAACTTGGATGCTTGCTGCATCATATTCATCAGTCATATTATCATCAAATCCAGTTAAAAATTCAGGCGCTGTCGGCCGTTTTGCAAAGCAGCGCTCACACCATCCCTCTAACTGTTAAACATGGTCGACGAGGGTATGTAAATGTACCCCTTGAGCAGTCTTGTGTGATACGTTTTTTCGATGAAAAATGACACCCCAAAATTCAGTTTTCACCCTTCTGAAAACCATGAGTATCTTCCGTGAGCGTTAAGAAGAAGACAAAGGTCGGTTGAGATATGCCTGAACCGACCATTTGCGTAGCGCTAGACTCAACGAACGTGGATGACATGGTAGATGAAGCAGCCCGTGCATCGACCGCAGGCGCTGACCTTGTCGAAGTTCGCTTTGACCGCCTCTACCTGACCAAACCTGAGCCAGTTTTGGTTGAACAGGAAGAAGGAGAGCCAAAGAGCGTCATGCCGCCAGAAGCGGAATGGCCAATTTCGGATGCATCGACAGTTGATGCAAAGGAAACGATTCAGAAATTAAAGGACTCAATTGCTGTACCAGTCATTTTCACAGTTCGACCCCCTCGTGAAGGCGGATTTTTCCCCGGAACTGAAGAAGAACGAGTTGCCATCATTCAACTCGCTATCGACTCCGGAGTTACATGGATCGATATGGAATCCTCCATCGAAGAGAAGGCACTTGTTGGTTTGATGGGTTCTGCAAAGGAAAATGGATGTAAAATCGTATACTCAAGTCACGACATCAATGGAACCCCAAACTCAGAAGACATCGCATCCTTTGTCCGAGATAACGGCGAAAAGGCAGACCTTGTGAAATTCTGTTCCACTGCTCATTCCCATCTCGACGCTCTGCAGATCGTAGATGCAGCGATTGAACTCAAGGGCGAGGGCGTGGATTACAGCCTCATGGCGGTCAACAGCGGTGGAGATTGGGCTCGCATTCATGCCCCAGTTCTCGGTGTCTCGATGGTTTACGCAACGCTCTCAATGGAACATCGCATCAGCGATAAGGGCCTCATCAACGTTCGAGACCTGCGAGATGCTTGGACTCTTCTCGAGTACTGAAATCAATATTTATTGTTGATTTAGTGATGGCATCAGTTGCTTTTCGTGTTCCATTTGCGGCTCAAGGCCCGCATTCATGTAACGTCGATTGATGATGACTGGTGCCAACATGATTGACATGAAGAAGACAAAGAATGTTATCGAAACAGTCCAATTCGGAAGAACGATCGAACGTTCTACTGTCGAGATCGCAACATCTGCTGCAACGATGTTGTTTTGCACGCCTGCATCACCTCTCCGGGAATTATCCCAAGTGTCAATAACGACAAAAAATTCCTGATAGGTAGCACCTGAGAACAGAGAGGAGTACACTTCTGGACCATCTAATGATACACTCATGACCACAGAATCTGTATTTTCATAGACATGAACATCGCGATAGGTTTTCCATCCCGTCACATCGAATGCAGCCCATTCAGGGTATACCTCAGTTACAAATTCATCATCACTCAAGCTCTCTCGCTCAAACCAGAAATCAAAATCTTCACTGTGCATTCGATCATAAGACCAACTGTAGGTCTCGTATTGGGAGGTCGTCATGAGATAGACATCTGCTTTAGCAGGCACAGTCATATCACCGACAACACCTTGAATTTCAACACATATCGTTGTTCGATGTGCACTAGATAGATTGAGTCGAAGAGCACCCACGCTGTCGTTTCCAACCAACATCGTTGCCGCAACATTGGTCGTCAAGGTTTCCACAGGCTCAGGAGAATGGTGGTTCTGATACATCCATTCTTCTTCAGGGGCAAGTGCTGGGTCATATGAATTTGCACTTGATTCGGTCGAAGACTCTGAATTTTTGCCACCTTCACGGCCGTCATCACCCCAATCGTCATCATAGGCGTCATAGTATGACATCCATTTGCTGTGATGAGGCACAAGAGCATGGTGAGAAATAGTTTCATTCCACACAATTGGAGACAGATCACCTTGACAGTCATCGATAGCGGCAGAAGCAAGCCCAGAGTTTGGAGTGAAGATTCCACTCAACAGAGGGACAAGAAGAATTGACAGCAAAACAAATGCTCGCCTTTGCATCATCGACTCACCCCTCAGCCCAAGGTTGACGACGAGGTTCTTGAGACATTCGTTCACTCACGTCGTCGTAGTGGACGGATGTAACCGCTCTCATCGTTCCTTCGTTCTTGTTTAGAGAGAATCTTGGGCGCCGGAGGAGGGTTGTGGTGATCCATTCCGAGCAAGCCACCATCATCAGCGTGTTCAACATCATAGGTTTCCGCATTTTGTTTCGCTTCCTCCTCGATGTCGTTTGGTTGGCGCATAACAAGCCAACCGAGAATGAGTGCAGCTAAAATGAGTGCAATGAAGCCAAGTGCATCACTTCCTGCATCGGACATCCAGGATTTCCATTCATCCCAGCTGAAGTCGGAAAGTGACGGGTCTGCAACTTGTTCTGGCAGAACGGTAACATCGGTTTGAGCAACATCGCAAAGCCCCATTCCATCACAAACTTTCACTCGAAGAATAGCATCTGTTGGATCATCCCAGACCACTGTCGCCAGTGTGACAATGTTGTTGCTTGAAACAAACCAATCGTTGTCGAGAATACCATCCCCGTCCGCATCATCGAGAATGTCTTGTTCCCATTCAACGGTAAGATCGTTGCTGATGGTTTCATCTCGGTCAGAATTTGAACCATCCAGAACATCGAGATCTCTATAGAAGACAAGATCTGCGAGTGATTCCGCATCGGATACATTCACGAAGACTGCTGAGGAAAAGTCCTCAAAGATTTCGTCTGGCAGGTCTATATCTGCGATTTCTGGAGGAGAATCGACGTGGACATTGAATTCCGCACGAGTGACATCTCCTGTTCCGAAGGCGTCACGTACGGTGAGTTTAACCGTGTACAATCCAGGACGTTCGTACGAATGCCATGGCATTGGTTCGTGAACGATTGGAGTCGCATCTCCAAAGTCCCATGTGTACTCCAACAAACCGTTCCAATCAGGCGATTCAACTTCAAGAGGTACATATTTGCCCTCGAATTTTTGATCACCATCTCGTGTGCCGCTTGAATCGAAATACAACATAGCACCAGGTATTGCCACGTTGACACCGTTTTCATCAAAGGTTCTCGACCACTGATCAGGTAATCCATTCTCGGGGAATACATCACTGTCCATGAGCAGTTCACCATCCACCCAAGCATCCAGAATTTGCAATTGGATGATCGGCAAAGGATTTGCAACGACGACAACAATGACCTTTGGACTGCTTTGTTCTCCACTTTCATCTGTTACGACAAGTTGGATGATTTGTTCTCCTGGTTCCGAGAATGAGTAAGCAGGGAGTGTTTTGTTGCTAAAGGTGCCATCAGGGAAGGACCAATTGAATGTCAAATCATTGTACGTACCGGTTGTTCCGTCAATATCGAAGCTGGTTCGTCCATCGAACGTGTAAGGCACATTCACCTGAGCATCATCGACCAAGAAATTCACCTGAGGTGCGCCCGTTGCACCTGATTCCTTGACGATGTAATTCGCTACAGGGAGTTGGTTGATGACATTGACACGAAGTTCTGCAATTGAAACTGCACCATCTTCATCCGTGACTGTAACGGTGATGTTCTTTGTCCCTGGAGTGTTCCAAGCGGGTGCTGGATAGAAGGCTGCAGAGGAGGTCGAAGAGAAGTCATCGGTTCGGTCCACTTCAACGCCATCAAGATTGACACCATCCTCAAATGCCCAACTGAGGGAGAGATTCTCTCCGTCATCGTCGGTAAAGACATCTGGCATCAACAAGGGAGTGTAAGTGTATGTGTTCAGAATGTCAGAGAAGATTTGGTATGGCTGGCGATTGTTGACAATGACCTCGATGGTTTTCTGACCAACGTTGATGCCATCAGAAACTGAAAGCGTGAGTGTGTAGGTCTGGTTCGGGCCAACGACGTCACCCCATTCATGGTTTGCAGTGTACATGCCCTGACCGGAAGATTCTGCAGAACCATCGCCCCAATTCCATGTAAAGTCGAGATATTCCAGAGGAACGTTATCCGCTGTTTGATAAGCAGAGAAAATGATGCGCTGATTGGTAAAAATCTCAATTCGATCTGCAACGATGTTGTTGTTCACTGTGATGATTGGAATGGGCTCAGAGGTATCAGTGATGTTGAGTTGATTGATACTTACATCAGACCAAGTACCTCCAACATCCATGATCCTGAGAGTCGTATTGTAGACACCTGCTTGGGAGAAGGATCGTAACGGGGAACGTAATCCTGAAGTCATGTTGTCATCGAAATCCCACGCATACGCTATTGGCTGGTCAAAGTAAGGGAGCGTGTTGTTATCAAGAGAAAGACCCCAAGCATCAAATCCGTCTCCCGTGAACTGGATTTTCTCATACGTCTGACTGGTGTTGGTCGAAACCGAAGCATTGGCGACTGGAGCCATGTTGGATAGAGCCTGAGGCGAGGTGGTTTCTGTATCGAGTACTGCTCCGAGCATGTTCTTCATGGTGAATGCGATCGTGTACTGATCGTTTTTGTTTGCAGTAAAGTAGACACTGTCCGGCACGTGAACACCTCCCCCGGCTTGTACACGAGTGGAAATCGTATCTACGACGGTGCCGTTACTGTCACGAACAAGGACATCAACATCCAAGTCTTCAAAGAATGCATTGGAGAGAATGGAATAATTGACTTGTACAGTATCTGCAGACCCATCACCATCTCTATCTCCGAGGGTCGTTCCGTTCAGCATCATGGTTGCGGGAGAGGTGATTCGAGCGGCTTCGATGTCAATTGTTCCTTGTGGATACGAAGGGCCGCAAGAGGTGTAATCGCAATCTGCGACAGTACTTGCATACCATACGATAGCATACACTTCATCGGTGAGATTGCCAAATCCTTGAATCAATCCGGTTGCTACGTTGTTGTTGAAATCTAAATCTTGGGTCGACCAAAGTCCATCGGCTGTTGATTTGTAAACAAGAACGCCATCAAAATTCGAAACGTCCGATGTAACTCGGAGAGTTAGCGGTGCAGGGGACGCAGAACCGGGGGTGAACTTGAACGAGCGGATGCCCCAACCCTCCATGGTATGCCCAGTTGAGCTCCATGGAGTGGACCAATCTGAATTGGTATCCGCAGGGGTGATCCGACAGAACGTTGACCCTCCGCATGAAGGATTCAGGTCAAGATTGGAAAATCCGTAAATTCCTTGATCGGAATCAATGGTAGCAGCAATGGAGAAATTGGCAAAAATCTCGCCCATGGTTCTCCCGATCTTTCCGGATTGTCCTGACACAGGAGAAAGTGCTAGATTTTCTACGCCAAGCCCACCTGTTGCTGAATCTTGAACAAGTTGCCGAACAGCAGGACCTCCGCCTAAATGGTCCGCTAAATACATTGTAAAAATGAATCCTGCCCCGTAGTCAGCATTTCTTTGATTCCACCATCGAACACTCAGATCAGATTGCTGTGTCCAGCCGTTAAGGTGTCCAGCTAGGGTCCCATCAGCGCCAAAGCAGAGATAGATTGCAACGTCTGCATTCCCTTCATCCAACCAGAGATTTTCGTACGGGTCCTGCGCATTGTGGAGCAAGTGTTGCAATTCGTGAGCAATGATGGACTTACCCCAAGCCAATGTAATGTCTGCAAAATCAACATACACGACTTCACGGGTTGCTGCCGTCCCAGGAGAAAAATATCCTCCGATGTTGAAAGCACCGTCAATGTCGTAAATCACAATTTCAACTTGACAGTTGTTGTCGTTGTCAGGTGGAGCAAGTCCTCGCCCGTCTTGGTAATCTTTGCCGAAGTATGTTGTCATTGTCGGATAGATGGTCTGATCCCATGTTGAGGCAAGATTTTGGAGAACTGTCGAAGACAGGGTTCGCCCAGATTGGACCAAGAAGGCCACGGATGCTGTTGTTTTCGCAACATAGACGCTGGTTGAACCGCCCGAAATTGGGACGGTGAGCGTGTCCCCGACAACATGCTGAGAGCATGTTGCTCTCGCCATTGAAGGCTGATATCGAATATCGTTGACTCCGGGACGGCCTTCGTCAACCCATGCTTGTTTGATGAAGGAGGTTGCTGAAACGACTGGCTGATCCTCATCGATGAGAAGATATTGCGAACCAGTCTCGACATTAAATTGGGACAAATCGCCGTATACAACACCAATCTCCTCCTCAATATCTTCGACCTCGTGTTCGGTTTCATTCGCTGCGGCATGAGCAACAACAGATGACAACATCAGAAAGACGAGGAATAAGGCTTGAGTGGAGCGTCGTTCAGACATATGAAATCCTCAATAAAATGTGATACGGTATCACAATTCGATGTATCGAAATGAGGTATTTAATACCCCGCGTCTGTAGCATCATCAAATAGGAGGGTCAGCGGTTGAGAACAATGATGCTTTTGGCCACTCTTTTGGCCGCTTCTTTGGCTGCACCAGCCGTATCAGCAACTGAGGTTTGCGATACTGTTGAAGAATTACAATTCGATGGAGTGAAGGCAAATCAAAGCATTACAACTCAAGTTGATTTCGGATACCGCACCCCTGGAAGCAACGCATCAATGGAACTTCGAAATTGGTTCATGGAGACCAGAGGAGCGTTCGAATGGCAACTGGACCCTCACCAACGAGGTGGTTACAACTTAACGAATCTTGAGGGGCGCCTGATTCCAGAAGATGCCTCTGAGTTCGGGCCTGTCGTCGTCCTCGCTGCACACTATGACTCAAGAGACAGAGCTGAGCGTGACCAAGACCCAAACATGACCGATCTTCCAATTCAAGGCGCTAACGATGGGGCAAGCGGAGTCGCAGTGTTGTGGGAACTTGCTCGAATCCTTCCTGAGATGAACCTTGATCATGAAGTTTGGATTTTGCTCACCGATGCTGAAGATCAGGGCCCAACGCCATCAATGCTAGGTGCTGCAGCATGGGCAGAAAATCGAACTGATGAAGACATTGCACGAATAGATTCTTTTCTCCTCGTCGATATGATCGGTGATGCAGACTTGAAGATTCATCGCACATACCCACCCTACCTCGGCGACCCTGAAGGAGACCGTTTGTGGGATTCGGTGGAATCCCTATCTCAACCTCTCGGATTGGTAGACAACGTTACTGGGTGCGACGGGAATCCAGGCCAAGATATTGTCAATTTCTCAAAAACCGATGGCGTCAACGATGATCACGTGCCAATGTTGAATGTAGGCATTCCCGCCATTGATTTCATAGACATTCGATACGGAGAAAATGCTAGTGCATGGGGAGGGTATTGGCATACGCACGATGACACACCCGACAAGGTCTCTGCTGAATCTTTGGCACATATAGGCCGCTTACTGGAACTGGGTTTACTGGAGGGTTCTTGGTTGAAAGAAATAGAAGTTGAAAACGAATCAACCTCACAGCCCATTGAAATCGATTCCTCTACCTTTGGACCCGTCGTTGCAGGAGTGGTGTTTGGACTCACAGGCTTGATTTTCGTTGGATTTGTCGTCCTTCATCAAAGCGTGCGTTTGAAACGGTAGGCCGTCGTGCGCGGATATACTGGGGGCGTTCGCTTTTCGCGCACAACCTCCATTCAGGGGATACAACATGGACATAAACGAGCGACGTGATGCATTACGCGCTCGTGTACAGCAGAAGCTTTCTGGCAATGAACCTGAAGAAGAAGAGCTCGTTGTACAAGACACTGAAATTATTGAATCGACGACTGAAGGGCAAGACCTCCTTATGATCGAAGAAACAAATGGATTGCTTGCCCTAGCATCCTCTCTCATTTTCGTTGGAAGTGTGCTTGGAATCATTACTGGACTCCTTTTGCTTCAAGGAAACCCAGCAGAATTGTTGGATGGCTCTCTCAATCAGGAATCAACGGTTGACATTTACGGGGTAGTCATTGAAGCAGAATCGGGAGATTCAATTGAAGGAGTTTTGATCGAACTCATCGATAGAGAGACCAACAATGTTCTCCAAACAACAGAAACCAATTCGTACGGCTATTATCAACTTGAAAATGTGATCACAAAACCCCATATTCTCAGAATTACCTATGAATCCTATTCAACCGTTGAGCGGACCTTCTCGCCTTCAAGTGCTACGCAAACACCGTTTACTCTCGTAGAGGGGAATGAAGTTCTGAAAGAAGATTTCACAAAAGAGAGTTCTGGCTGGTCACTTGAAAATGCAATTGCGCTATCAACAGGGATTGCATTGGCTACAATTATCGCAGGTATTGTTGGCCTTAATGCAGCAGTTAACGCAAGGCGAGGGACAAAATACAGGCGGACACAATACCTCGCTGGCTTCTCCTTGTTTAGTCGTGGATTCATTGTATTCGGACCATTTTTGATTCTATGCGGAATGGGCTTGATGATCTTAGCACGCAATGAATTTCAGGATGTTGAGGTGGAGTAATGTATCTCATCACCGTTGAAGGTGGAGACGGATCTGGAAAAGGCGAAGCCGTCCGAATCCTTACTGAGCTTTTAGCGCAATACCCATTCAGTGAAGTTCATCAAACCCATGAGCCACGACGCCATAGCGACCTTGGTCGGCTCGCTTTGGAAGCCGTCAAAGTCGGAGACAAAACCCCTCTCCAAGAGGCTGGTCTCTTTGCAGCAGATCGACTTGACCACTCTCACACATGGATCAAGCCTCGACTGGAACGTGGAGAAGTTGTTGTTTCCGATCGAAACATACACTCTTCGATAATCTATCAGGGCGTAGTTGGGGAACTTGGAATCGATACTGTCTGTCAAGTCAACTCAGCCTCAATGATACCCGACCTTGTTGTTTGGATTGATTGCGACCCTGACAGAGCAATTGAACGCATCAAGCACGCAACCCTGCGTATGAGTAGCGACAAACAGGAGTATTTTGAGACACCTGAGATTCAAAAGACAATTCGACAAGGATTCAATGACCTTTTTACAGGAGCCATTCAGGTATCCTCTCCGTTTGACAAATGTTGCATTGTTGGGCCAATCCTCAACGAAGGAGGCTTGGATGAATTACGACAAAAATTACGCCGAGAATTGCGTTCGTTTTTCAACCGAAGACCGATACCACTCAATGTCGACCCAGATAAAGTAGACCGGTACTTACTCAACAAACTGGCCCATGATGTTCAGAAGCAAACACGATTGCCAGGAGCGCCTATGGAACGCACATCGGTTCACATCGGCTGGTTGAGTGGAAGATCCCCTGCACAATGGATGCATAGTGCAGAAAATGAATGGGATTCTAGCCAAGCGCGACAGTCAGATGTTCCAAGCAATCCGCTTGCACGATCAAGTTGGTCGATTCTTGGGACATTATCTCTCATGGCAGGTTCTTGTGAAATACCTCGGCTTCACAAATCTCTGGGCCCTCATCGAATGGTAACACAACGCCACACTCAGCGACTGGTGAAATGGTTGGAAGAAGCCAATTGGATACATCGCCAACAAAATCACATCCCCTTCGCAGAAGGGCAGGTGTTCAAACTTCGAGACACATGGATTGGATTCGCTCGACTGACACTGGCGATGTGGCCATTTCGTGTCGCTTTATCCACCTGGAGAAAGAACAACCCGGACCTACCTTGGGAAAAGGCCCTTGAGCAGGTTCTTGATCAAAACAATGCTCAACTCAACAAAGCAGTGGAGAATACCATCGAGAGACTTCACATTCTGACGAGCGGGCATGAGCATTGTCCGGTTCCTGAAAATTCAGAACAACTCATTGTCTGGTGGTCAATGCCCCCTCCGGATCACTCTTCTTCTTGAGGAGGACGTTGAAATCGAACGTTTCCTGGTAATCGAACTTGTCCAGGACCGTTGAATTTGGCAGGACGAGCGCTGTAAGCAGCAGCGAAAAATAATCCCAACCCAAGACCAAAAGGAATGCCTGTAACCAGTCGAAGAAAGGCGGTCGATTCACGGTCGGTGAGGAGTTGTGTGAACCCATCCAATGCCAAAGGGACTACGCAAAGAAGCCCTATTGCGACGAAAACGAGCGTTCTTCGATTTGATGTATAGATTGGTTGCAAGGTTTCATCTGGCAAAATTGAGAGAAATGTATCACGTACAGTCCATCGATTGACACCTCGTCGTGAATAGACAAATCCTCCAAGTGCAAGACCGGCAAAAATTCCAACGTCTCGAACGCAAACTGGCATTTGATTTCCATTAATTGTCCAAGAACGTTCATGCTTGTTGTGGCAATTGAGATCACCAAATGCATAAATCGATGCACTGTAAAAATTCAATTCAGTCCACGTGAAATTTGCATCATTGTCTGAATTGTGGTAATCCAACATATTGGCTCTACCAGAGAGTTCAACAATCGTACCAGAATCGGCTAGCGCGGGAGCAAGGAAGAAGGATACGAGAAAGAAGAAACTGATTCCACCAATCCAACGACCGACTTTCCGGTCCCTTGTTCTCGATTCGAGGCCGTTTCGTTGCATGAACATGCCTCAAGATTGAATCATTTAATCCTTGACGCATCGACGGTTTCTTTTCATCCAGTGGTTTGGAGTTCACATGGCAGAGGGCTCAACCGAACCCGTAGGCTTGTGGCTTGGGATTCAAGCTGGAGCCTTTCTTGGCCTGTACTTCGGATTCAGTCTGGCTCTCGTATCGGCTTTAACCAGTCCTGAAGAATTGCTGAGAATCGTATACCTCATCACCTTGTTCCCAATGGTCGGTGGGATTCTCCTTGGCCCATTCTTGGCGAGAAGAGAACGTCCCGTGATTTCAAGTACGCCCCCGATTCAACGTACCATGGAAGCCTTGGAAGGGATGGATGAAGGCCAAGGAAAGTGGAGGGTTCTCAGTCACGTACGAAGCGATGGAAGGACCGTTCGAATCGACCTCCATGATTCGAGTCGGGTCCATGAAATCCTCAATGCTACGACACCTCTTGCCGAAGAATTCCCTGTTCGATATATGGTTGGACGTGGCGTTAGTGGCAGCAGAGAACCCGATCTTCGTGCAAATGTCCTCTCTATTTTGGATAACCAATTTCCGAAAACAAGACAATCAAGGTATACTTCAGCAATTGAAATTTCGCCTGAGTTGCCCGAACGTTTGCGTAATCAACGAAAACGAATCAACATGCTCCTGGCTGTTTTTCTACCCATTGCAACCTTCCTTGGATGGCTTGAGATGAGATAAACGCTAGGTCGATTCACTTATTTCGATGAACATGGAGTCCAAACCATGCGGGAGGTAGCCTTTTTTTGGAAATACGACCGTTTGGACGCCATTGGCATCAGTTCTGTATCGAACATTGCAAAGCGAATCGAATTTCTATCTTACATTAAACGGGTTCCGAAAGATATTCGATGCCTGTTCAAAATTCATCTCCATGAAAACATGACTCTTGATGACCTCGAAAGAATCGAATCCTTGGAGGTCCTGGAAGTCGTTCAAACATCAGAAAACCCCGAGGAAGGGAACCTCGTGATTTGCAGGGTGATCCATCCGCTTCCAATCCTCAATGCTCGGACGAATGGTACGTACGCAGTCGCAGGATCAAAACTCGATGAGGAGGGTCTGACCTACATCCTCCAAGGTTCTTCCATCAAGTTGCGCCTCTTGTCCGGAGTGCTACGACTTATGGCTAAACCCGATCGAACAAGTGCTCGCACGCTCAAGTTAACTCCTCAAAATCACGACTCGGTCCTGACTGAAAAGCAACTCAAACTTGCCAAATTCGCTTATGATCGAGGATATTATGACTTGCCAAAACGGATTAAAATCACAGAACTGGCAGAACAACTTGGACTTGCGAGAGCGACAATTTCCGAGCATTTGACGAAGATTGAGGGGATTTTGATGGATGATATGTTCTCATCAATGACCGATGTTCGGTTATCCGCAGAACAGGCTCGAGCGATTGTCGATACCATGGAAGTTGACATGGATCAAACAGAAGCATATCAAACAGAATCGTTCGCTGGACTCTTAAATCGTATCAAAGAGAACATCGCTTCAGAACAACCAGAAGAGTTGGAAAGTGCGCCGGAACTTGACATTAGCGATAATCCCGAGGAGATCCTCAAACGCATCCAAGAGGACATCTCTTAGTTCGCTCATGTTTTTATGAGACTGCGCAGTCAGAATCTTATGGAGGAGATGAAAGAACTTCTGGACCGGATTTCAAACTCCGGAATCGAAGTTCCTGAATCTGTTCGGAATGCAATGTATACGCTTCATCTTGAACAGTTTACAACCTACGATTTTGATGGGTTCTTTCATGATCGCCCAGTCGTATTCATGGAAACTGAAAACGGAGGAGTCAAAACCATTTCAGCACCTCACATGATTGTTACTTTACTCCACAATCTCGAACTCAAGGAAGAGCAAGAGGTTCTCATCGTTGGATCCAAAGGAGGATATTTGGCCGCACTCATTGCTACAATTCTTGGAGAAAATGGGCGGGTGGTTGTTATCGATCCTTCTCTTGAAATCGTACGTCATACTGCAAACGCTCTCGCTGGATGGCCAACAGTGGACATTCGACACGTTGAATCCATCGAGGTTGCACCAATCGAGCTACCAGGTGAACTCAACAGGGTGTTGATTACTGGTAGTGTTGATGCTGTTCCAAATTGGATGGAAGAACGTATCGCTGAAGGTGGTTTTGTCATCGCACCAATTGGAGATCATCACAGCCAAGAACTGATGAAAATAGAACGCCAATTCGACCATCTAGAACCGACTTCCCTTGGCCCTGTATCGTTTGGCCCCGTAAATATTCTCGAGAGTGAACCTCAACCGCTTTCGGCAATAGAAATCGCTGACCTGATTGAAACCTTGATTGAGACATGTCATGAAATGGAACTTTGCGGAGCAGAAGAACTTCAACAGCTTGGGATTATTGCCGATGACCTGAGAACAATGCAGGATGCTGATGAGGGTGATGTCGAGGCATTCATCACAGAAAATATGCAACATTTTGTCGAGTTATGGCCGATGATTCAACTGATGTTTGCGCCAACTCTTGCCAGACCAGGTGATGTTCAGCAGGATGATGACCCTGGTTTTCATTTCGATGAATTCAAACCCTGAGGTGAAACCATGGCTGGAATACAATCTGCCATTGCAAAACTGAAGCATAAAGATGTTCGACAGCGACGTCGAGCAGTGCGTATTCTTTTCGATTCCGATGCGTATGAAAGTGTTGAAGCCTTCTCTATTTTTCTTGAAGATGACGATGTATGGTTCCGAAACAAAGCCATTGAGGCTTATCGTCGCTGGGCACCTCAGAATGCCCCCCACTTGCTGGAAAGCCTTGCAGAACAAGGCCAACTCGATGGCCAACGTTGTGTTGCAACAGTTCTCGAAACAATACACGATTCCAAATTCGCAGCAAAACTATCTCGCCTGCTACTCAAGAGCGAGGACGATGTTGTGATTCGCAGGGCAGTTCATCAACTGATTTCATCAAAGGAATACACGGAAGTTGAGTTAACCGTATTTCAGTCATCAAAAGACCACGTTGTACGAACCTATGCAACTGCTGTCAATGATGATCCGGTTGAATTGCTCAACAATTTGGAAGATCAGCACCCTGAAGTTCGACGTCAAGCAGCCTCGACCTTGCTCCTTCTTGAATTGAAAACTGAACAGAACAAAACATTGCAGCATTCGATCGAAAACGACGATGCTCTGTGGAAGTTCGCTGTTCCTATCGCTTTAGAACAGGCACGTCCAAATTTAGCAGAGTTGATGAATGCGAAAGGCAACAACCAACGACGTTTCCTTGTCGAGTCGCTCAAACAGGTCGTAAAGGAAGCAGATGATCCTCGTTTACGAACTCTCATTGATGGAAACTGTACATCCATTGTCGCTCGATGGCTCGTAGGCAGAAATGATGTGAAATCCGATGAATTGCGACACGAACTCTTGTTCGATGAACGAGTTGATAGCATCGATAAATCGAGGCTTCTTGAACGGTTGCTGCACCGACAAGGCGAGGATGTAATCCAAGAACTCGCAGAGAAATTACTCTCAGAATCAACAGACGAACTCATCTTGAGTGCAGCACAGAACCTATACACTGCATAGACTAACCCTTATTCATGACAGATTCAAATGTCGTGTTTCGAATCAACGCAACCGATGCTGGTGACCAACGCCTAGCCGTTCAGATCGAAGTTCGCGCCCCCTTTACATCACCTTCACTCAAACTTTCTTTTCCTCGATGGGTTCCGGGATCGTACTTCCTACGAGAACCAATCCAACACGTCTCCCATTTGGAGGCTCAAGATGAGAATGGTAACCGCCTGAAGGTAACTCGAAAAGATGTTGATTCAATCGTTATCAGAGATATCCAATCTGTTGAAAGTGTCCGTATCTCCTACAATCTACTTTGTGTTGATAATACCGTCCGCTCCAATCATTTCGATGAGACCCACTTGCATCTTATGCCCCCGTTCACATGGTTCCTTCCAACGTCTGGAATCGATTCTCATCGCATGGACCAAAGACACCGAATTGAATTTACGTTACCGTCGACATGGAACGTTTCAACTCAATTGAACCTTGAATCGACGGACAAAAAGGATGGGCATCAAGTCCATGTCTTTTCTGCAGAGCATCGAGATGCTTTACTTGATGGCATAGCTGAATGCAATTCCAATGAGATTCATCGATTCAAGGTTGGCAATCGCCAACATGCACTGCACTACTGGGATGCAGGAGGCCATGCACCAAACGAGATCATGTTGCGACGTTTCATTCAGGACATGAAAAACATCATCGCAGAGCATCACGCCTTGTTTGGACCTCTTAACGAGTCATACCACACAATCCTTCACCTTACAGATGGCGGCAGAGGGGGACTTGAACATACCAATTCTCAAACATCCATGGTTCCAAGGACTTCACTCCAACCAGGCAATGTCGAAGATTACCGTGACCTTGTGAGTTTATTTAGCCACGAATACGTTCACCAGTGGAATGTTAAGCGGTTGCGACCGAAGCGATTTCTCGATTATGATCTTCAGCGCGAAGTCAATACTGACCTCCTTTGGTGGTTTGAAGGTGCCACATCATGGATTGGTGACATCATGTGTCTACGTTCTGGTGCTTGGAGTTCCGAGGACTACTTCGCAGACATGAAGCGAAAACTGAAGCGACACCACACCCGAAGTGGTTCAACCTGTCAAGCACTGTGTGAAGCGAGTCATGAGGCATGGATACACCTCTATAGAAGCCATTCCCACTCAAGGGAAACTCAGATTTCATACTACCTTGAAGGTGAACTCACAATGTTTGCATTGGATGCCGAATTACGAAAGAGGTCCAAGGGAGAAACTGGGGTTTGTGATCTGATGCTTGCATTGTACGAACGGCACAATATTCACGTCGAGGACAAGACGATGCGAGGGGTCCAGTACAACGACATTCGAAAAGCTCTCACTTCCTTGAAGGGAGGGCGACGTCTCGGCACTTTCCTTGATCGTATAACAAAAGAAGCTGGAAATCTTGACCTCAACAAGGCTTTTTCGACTTTTGCATTAAATTACAAACCATCCGATGAACCGGAGCGAAAAGAAGGCACAGAACGCGTCGTATGGAAGGATTTTGCTCAAGGTTGGCTCGGTGTTCATGTCCGAACCCAAGGAAACAAATTGAAGGTTACAAGCCACATGCAACATTCTCCTGCCCGTGAACAATTACAAGTTGGTGATGAAATCATTGCAATCGACGGGATACGTGTTGTCAATGCTGAACAATTGAAAACCAGCCTCAAAGGTAAGGTCGAAACCTCAGTTCGTGTCATTTATGCTCGAAATTCCGTCCTACAGAACGTCGTCCTCGATGTCTCTCTTGAACCGAATTACCCTACAGTAACAACGAGTGATGGGAATCGTTTGTGGAAATCTACGATTCGGTCTCGCCAGGCTGACTCGGAGTAAGCAACGAAAGCCGATGCAATGAAACATGAATCGGCGGCAAGTGGTCCGAGATTCGATGTCGTGTCGTCTTTGGCGGATACAATTTTGATGAAAGAGCCATATCAATGACTTCCTGTTTTGAAATAGAGTCCAATTGAGAAGCCGGCCAAAGTTCCAACTCTACTGATTCATCATGGAGGTAATCAATGCATACGACAGGAATTCGGGCAAGTTCTAGGCGTTTGGCCACTGCATATCGATGATGCCCGTCGAGAATGGTTCCAGTTGCTTTGTCTGCGATCAATGGTTTGGTAAAGCCATCCCACTTGAGCGTCATTTGGAGCAATTTCTCCATGTTCTTCTGTTTGATTTCTTCATGTGCTTTGAGCCACTCAACAGGAACCAACCGTACATCGCTTTCGTCCCAAGACATGGCTCTTCCAATGGAATTGACGGGATAATGCTTTGTCTTACATGAACACGGGAGAATGAATGTCGAGCATGCACCCAACTCGCGGAATGACGGAATTACCGCTTCTTCCAGCACTTGTGAAGATGGTTCACGCCCTTCCATCAAGCCTTATCGAGATTCTCGATTGGTTCGATTCCAAAAATGCGCATGTTTGGATTGTTGGCGGAGCAAACAGAAATGCCATACTTGGGACGGAGATTAACGAATACGACCTTGCATCCACAATGACTCCTGATGAGATGAAGGAATATCCCGATACGATTCCCACAGGGGAACGTTATGGTACAATCACCTTTCGAAACAAAGGAGATTGTTTTGAAATTACAACACTCCGAACCGAGCATGGCTACAACGATGGCAGAAGGCCAGATGAAGTTCAATGGGGCGATTCCCTGCTCGTCGATCTCTCACGCCGCGACCTAACGATGAACTCCATTGCTGTCGATGTTTCAAAGCAAAGCTACTACGACCCGTTCGATGGGTACGGAGATTTGCAACAGCAACGAATCAGGTCAGTAGGGGATGCAACCAAGCGATTGTCTGAAGATGCGTTGCGAATCATGCGCTCGTATCGGTTCATGGACCAAGGGAATGCGGGCATATGGTGGCCTGAACAACGACTTGCAGAGGCTCTACGGACTACAAAATCAATGCTTCATCGAATTGCACCTGAACGAATCTGGGCGGAATTCAAACGCATCCTCCTTGGCAAACATGCCTCCGAAATCGTACAGCGCATGGCAGATGATGGTATTTTGAAGCAACTCTTTGCAAGAGATTGGTTGCAATCAGATTCACGGATTCAACTTCTCAATGACTTGGAGGGAGACGATGTCATCGATAGGTTGGTTGTTTTGTTCAACGATTTCGAAACGAAAGATTGTGAATCAGTGTCATCTTTACTTCGTTTGAGTGGAAATGAAAAGAAAAAACTCCTGTTTCGGCATTCAAAAATGGGCAACCTTCCTGCAGACATGGATTCTGCTCTTCGGATTTATGCAGTCGCACTTGGCCCGTGGTGCTATCAACACCTCAAAATTGAGAAACTCTTCACTCAACGTTCCGATCAATCTCGCTCATATTCTGAACAAGATGTGGACCAACGTATTGCTCGACTTAATGAA
Organism: Candidatus Poseidoniales archaeon; assembly: GCA_013911465.1. GTDB lineage: Archaea > Thermoplasmatota > Poseidoniia > Poseidoniales > Poseidoniaceae > MGIIa-L2. Next base: position 23,425 of record JACETE010000003.1, on the reverse strand, counting down.
CTTCGAATCAATTTTGACGCAGAGCCTCTGGCGAATGGAGAGTTCATCATGCAGAGAACAAACGTACCACAGGGACCCAAACTTGGTGCTTTGAAGGCATGGCTTTTTTACGAGCAAATCGCAAGGAATTTATCAACGTTAGAAGAGATGGACACGCTTCTTTGTACATTGGCGTGGCAATCGGAGGATACCACGCGTTGGCCAAAACTTCAATTCCCCTAACAGAGTAGTCCCAACATACCCAACCAAGGTAGGACGTGAATGAATGTCTGTCAAAGAAGCGCTCAAAGCAAGAATGGAACAGCACATCAACGAAATGGTAGCTACCAACCCAATGATCGGGCAATTGAACACTCAATTCACAAGTTGGCTTCTTGGTTCAGGGCTTACCGGCGCCGAGATCATCAAAATGATTGATTCGAATATGGATGCAGTCATACAATCAGAAGAACTTTCCAACGCTCTCCAAGAGACAACTGGAACTCAGCCACCTGGATGGGTCATCAACGGCCTCATGTCTGTTCTGGACATGGACAAGGACGGTAACGTCACCGTCGCAGATTTGCATACCTACTTCGAAGCAATTGGTTTACCAAGCGGAATTGAGGAGACTCCTGAACCTGAGGCTGATGAATTTGAAGAACTGGATAAGGAAATTGAAGAAGAGGCCAGAAGACAGGCTGAGGAAATTATTCGCCAACAAGAGGCTGAAAAACAACGCTTGTTGGAAGAAGAACTTGCAAGAGAGGCTGCTGAACGCCTAGCCGAAGAACAAGCAAAACAAGAGGAGGCTGAAAAAGCAAAACCAAAGCCCATCGTCTTTGACGATGATGGCGCACCTCTAACTCACGGTCGATTTATCGAACTTCTTGGTTCACTGAAACTGAACAGTGAACGACGAAATGTGATTGAACAATCGCCAACTCAACCATGCAAAATCCAGATCATGACGGTGGAAAAGACACTCGTCGGACAAGGAACGATGAAAAACGGTATGACGATCATCGGTACTCTGGTCGACGACATGAATTTCGAAGTTGAACTAAGGCTTCCAATTGATGCAACAGAACAAGTCATGGCATTCCAGACGAATCACAACATCGAAGCTGAGGCAACAATCTGCGATTGGAACCTCGGCCGACAACGAGCAGTTCTGGACGCGACAGAGTTTCAGTACCTATAGAAGGCTACGTGCAACGACAATGCGCTGGACTTCTTGAGTTCCTTCGTAAATTTGCGTGATCTTCGCATCTCTGAAAAATCGCTCCACTGGGAATTCTTTGGTGTATCCATAGCCGCCATGGACCTGAATTGCACGTTCTGAAACCCACATTGCGGTATCTCCAGCGTAGAGTTTTGCCATACTCGCTTCTTTCGTATGGCGTGGACCTCCGTGTTCGTAATGTTGTTGCTTTGCCCATGATGCCTTGTACACCAAGAGGCGGGCAGCATCAATACGTGTTGCCATGTCAGCAAGATACCCCATGATCATCTGATGATGTGCAATTGGTTTTCCAAATGCTTCCCGTTCATGTGCGTACTTGAGAGATGCTTCGTACGCTCCTTGAGCAATGCCAAGGGCTTGCGCAGCTATTCCAATTCGTGAGTTGTCGAGTGCATTCATTGCAATTGGGAATCCATTTCCAGCGCCTTTGATGATGTTTTCAACGGGAACCTTGCAGTCCTCCAAAACGAGAGTGCACGTGTCCGAAGATCGAATACCAAGTTTGTCCTCTTTTTTACCAACTGAGAACCCTTCGAACGATGAGTCGACAATGAAAGCTGTTGTGCCGCCGTGCCTTTTGACACCATAATCAGGGTGATCGACATCTTTGGCGAAGAGCACAATGATCTTGGCTTGAGCACCGTTCGTGACCCACATCTTTTCTCCGTTGAGGATGTAATGGGTTCCGTCATCGGACAACTTCGCTTTGCATGACATGGCAGCAGCATCAGTTCCTGCCCCGGCTTCAGAAAGTGAGTATGCGCCTACTTCGCCGTTTGCAAGGCGAGGAAGGTAGGTTTCTCTCTGGTAATCGTCACCATGAAGCGAAATGGTTTTTGCACACAATCCAACATGAACACAATACATCACAGAGAAGGATGGATCGACTCGAGCAAGTTCTTCGACAATGATTGACTCAGAGATGTCGTCGACGGGCATTCCGCCGTAGGCTTCAGGGACGGTAACGCCTTGCAGTCCGAGTTCCAGGAACTGTTGCCATTCCTCTGAGGGAGGAGTTTGTGTTTGATCCCGATGCTCTACCGTAGGTGCGAGAACTGTTTCTGCGAAATCACGAACCATCTCTCGAATCATGTCTTGTTCATCGGTTGCTTTGAAGTCCATATCCTCACCAGTACACGCTAAGTGAGGTCTTCACTTAATGAATGTGCTATGGCCGTATCACTGCAATAATAGCGATGGTTCAAATAGGAGATGTTTGAGGCGCGTATAGGTGATATGACTTGGATGAAGAAGTCGTGGAATTTAACATCGCACACAACCGAAAGTACTCGATTGACCATCTATGGTACCAAGAGAAAGACGACGAGAAGATCATGGTCGGCATCAGTGAGTTCATGGGCGTAGAAATCGGAGAGGTTCTCCGAGTCATTCTACCTCAAGCAGAAACTGTCGTTGATGAAGGTCAAGACATGTTCTCATTATGGACTGCTGACGAAAAAATTGCCTTTACAGCTCCCTTTTCAGGAACAATCACAGAGGTCAATGGAGAAGTAGAAATCAACCCGGATTTGGTCAATGAGTCCGCCTATGACCTTGGTTGGATTTTGGTCCTTCAACCGTTCCAGTTCGACATGGAGAATCTCCTCGAACCCGATGAATACGTTGAGTATCTCTCCGAACTCTGAATGAAGTGGAATTATGTCCGATTCATTGCAGCGTCTAAAGGAGTCACTCCTCGCTGCGCCGATTATTTGGAAGGGCGATTACCCCTATTTCATCCATCCATTAACCGATGGTGTTCCGAGACTGGACCCTTCTGTCCTAACTGCAGTCGTTGAGTTAATTGAGGCCGCAATAGATTGGGATTCAGTCGATCTCATTCTGGGAATTGAAGCAATGGGACTTCCACTTACAAGTCCCTTGTCGATGCGGAACAATCGACCTCAGGTGGTTGTTCGAAAACGATCCTATGGTCTTGAAGGAGAACTTGCTATTGATCAGTCGACTGGATATTCGAAGGGTTCGATGTATCTGAATGACATCCAAGAAGGCGAACGAATCCTCATCGTCGATGATGTTCTCTCTACAGGTGGAACTCTCGATGCTATCATCAAAGGTGTTGAATCACTAGGAGCAATCATCGAATCCGTCATCGTTGTTGTCGAGAAAGGCCCTGGACTCCAACAATTGCAAGAAAAATATCCTCACATTCAAATTTCATCCATTGTTCGCCTTGATATGGATGGAGGGAAGGTTGTTCTTCTCGGCGAGGTGATTTGAATGGATTTAGACCGACACGATTTCCAATTGGAAGAATTAATTGAACGGATTCAAAAGAACGACAATCGTTTGGTTGCACTCCAAGTCCCTGAAGGTTTGAAGATGCAAGCCCTCGAAATGATGGATGAAATCGAATCTGGCTCAGGGGCCAAGGTTGTCCTCGCCGCAGACCCTTGTTACGGTGCATGCGATCTTGTTCACGACAAGATGAAAATGATGGGAGTTGAACTTGTGGCTCACATGGGCCATTCACAAATGAACATCGATTCTGGGATGCCTACACAATTCATCGATGTGACCTACGACGGGGATCCAGAACTCGCTCCGGTCATCCCTATGCTCAATGCTCATCTTCAAATCGCCAAGAATAGGATGGCCGAACAAGCCACTGCGCCTGAAATGAGCGAAGAGGAAGCACAGGAGCGTTTCATGGATGCAGTAGGAAGGATGACGCCACTCAAGGATACCAAACTCGGCCTTGTTGGAAGCATCCAACATCTTCACCTCTTGCCTCAGTTCCATGACCGACTTGAAAAAGCAGGTTTCGATGTTACAATACCGATGGGCGGGGCTCGTCTTACGTTCCCTGGCCAAGTTCTTGGTTGCAACTATTCAGGCGATGACGACACGATAGGACACTACCTCTTCCTCGGAAGCGGTGACTTTCATCCAATCGGTCTTGTCCTCCATACGGGAAAGCCTCTGGCTATGCTTGATCCGTACTCTGGTGATGCTATCGAAATGTCGTTCGAACGAATTGACCGAATCCTTCGCCAGCGATTCGGCTTGATTATGTCCTCGATGGATGCACAGAAGTTTGGAATTTTGATCGGTGAAAAACCTGGTCAGATGCGAAGAACACTCGCCCTTCGAATGAAGCGTTTGCTTGAGAAGCATGGGAAGAAAGGATATCTTCTCGCCCTTGAGCACGTCGGTCCGGAATTGATTGATTTCTATCCAGTTGATGCTTTCGTCAATACGGCTTGCCCGAGAATAGCGATTGATGATGCTGTAAAGTATGCAAAACCTCTCATTACACCGTTTGAGCTTGAAGTGGCTCTTGGTGAGAAGAAATGGGAACTTGGGTATCAATTCGATGAGATTCCTTGAACTTCGGTCTTTTTTCCTCTGAGAAAGAGCGAGTGTTCAAGAACGGTTGGCATCAAGATGCAATCAACATGAGCGACTACCTCGACCGAATTGGTTCAGGATTCATCCTTCTGAATCCTGATCCTCTGGACTTTGACTACATTCCAGAAGAGATGGTAGGACGAGAGAGTATTCAGCAGAATCTTGCAGGGAAATTCCATTCCATTGCCCATCCAAATGGAAGCGCTAACGTGGTCATTACCGGTCCAGTAGGAAGCGGGAAGACGCTTCTTGCCCGCACCTTTTGCCGGGATATACGCCACCACCTCCGAAACAAACGACCGTTGAGAAGCGTCCACATCAATTGTCGGAATGCGACGACCAATGTTCGTGTAGCGCAACGAATTGTCCAGTCATTGGATCCTGGCCATCCTGACAGAGGGCTTTCAATGGGCGAGTTGCTAAGCAGTCTCAGAAAATTGCTAAGAAACAACGGCCGACATCTGATCATCGTCTTGGATGAAGTCGATCATTTACTGCGCAAATCAGGGAATGATCTCATCTATCAATTGCTTCGAATCGATGAAGATCAGGAAGGTAGTGGCACACTCTCCCTCATCCTCATCAGCCAGGAACAAGTTCTTGATGTTCTTGAAAACGCTGTTATTTCTCGGTTTGGGCACACCAATCATTTACCAATCCCTCCTTACGATATGAAAGGTCTCCAGGCCATTGCTCAGCAACGTGCAGAGGCTGCCTTGAATCCAAAATCATGGGATGATGAAATCTTGAAATTGATTGCAACCTCAGCCGCACCCTCGGGTGATGCACGACAAGTGATTGAATTGCTGGGAGCTGCTGTGGAGCATGCCGAATCTGAAGGGATGAAGCAACTCATGGCTGAGCATGTTCAAACCAAAGCGAGAGAGGTTCCACAAGTCATGCCTGAGGACGTTCTCGACGAACTATCGGGACATTCAATGTTGGTCTTGCTTGGCATCTGTCGTCGCTTACGAAAAGCAGAATTCATGACGAGCAAAGATGTTGAATCAATTTATGCTGTCATTTGTGAAGAATACGAAGTTAAACCCCGAAGTCACACTACGGTCTGGAAGTTCCTCAAACAAATCGAGGGATTGAGCATCATCGCCACTCGAGTTGACACCGTTGGCGAGGGCCGGGGAAGAACGACCCATATTTCGATGCCACATGCCCTCCCAGTTGATGTGGCTGCACGAATTGAAGGTCGTGTCGCACGAAAACTCAAACGCAAATGAACAAATAGCATGCGGTGAGGCTAAATAGGGGTCGTTTGTCGCTAGGTTGCTAGAGGAATGCACCATGGCTGATGGAAATTCATTTGTTGCAGTGGTCAACGACACCACTACCAAGTTGACCCGTACCACCAAGAACGGTAAGGAGAAGACCTATTCACCTTCCTTCAAGACTGTTATTTCTGGAAATAATCATGCTCAATTGCTCGGAAAGAAGATCGGTGATGTCATCGATGGAATCTTCGTCGGAGAAGGTGAATCAACCTTGACCGGTTACAAACTCGAAATAACAGGTGGATCTGACAAGACAGGGACACCAATGCGTCGAGATCTCGAGGGAGGTTCTCGACAAGCCATTCTCGTCACTGCATCGACAGGTTTCAAAGGACACAGCCTCGTTTCCAAGACCAAGAAGGGTGAAAAGAAGCGATTCCGATACAAGCCAGAAGGTATGCGAAAGCGACGTGTCTTCCGTGGAAACACAATCACACAAGATACGCGACAAATCAATCTCAAAGTTGTTGATGCCGGAAACATCGGCCTTGACAAGTTGCTCGGTGAGGAAGAAGCTGCAGCGGAGTGAAACCCGAGAGGGTTGAATCGGTGAACAAGGAGGATTGGAAGCATGGGACGAACGCTTCCAACCCAACCTGAAGTCAATATCGGACTTGTTGGTCACGTTGACCATGGCAAGACAACATTGACACAAGCTCTTTCTGGTGTTTGGACCGATACTCATTCAGAGGAACGACGTCGAGGTATTTCGATTAAACTCGGTTATGCAGATACTGCATTTTACAAAACTGGTTCTGGCCAATATTACGCAACAGGACGTCATCCAGAAGGTGGAAAGGATGTCGATTCTGAACTTCAGCGTGTTGTTTCCTTTGTTGATGCACCTGGTCACGAGACGTTGATGGCAATCATGATCACGGGTGCTTCAATTATGGATGGCGCCATGCTTATGGTAGCCGCAAACGAGAGTTGCCCTCAGCCACAAACGCGTGAACACTTGATGGCATTGGAAATTGCAGGAATCAAGAACATCGTGATTGTTCAAAACAAAATCGATTTGGTCTCCAGAGATCGAGCAATGGAATCTTACAATGAGATCAAAACGTTCCTCAAAGGAACGATTGCAGAAGAAGCACCAATTATTCCAGTCTCAGCTCATCATGACGTGAACTTGGACATCTTAATCGAAGCAATTGAGAAGACAATCCCTACTCCTGACCGTGATTCCGATGATCGAGCTGTAATGCATATTGCACGTTCATTTGATGTCAACCGACCCGGAACCAGACCTACCAAGCTGACTGGTGGAGTCATTGGAGGTTCCATCGTTGAAGGAATCTTTCGCGAGGGTGATGAAATCATCATTGGACCAGGCCGTAAAATCGAAAATGGAAACAAATCCCATTGGGAACCCATTGAAACCACCATCACGAGTATGCAAGGTGGTGGCGGAAAGCGCGACCAAATGACTGCTGGTGGGCTATGTGGATTTGGGACTCTCCTTGATCCATCCATCACGACTGCCGACAACTTATCAGGCCAAGTACTCGCTAAGAAAGGCGAATTGCCAGAAGTACGGACTGAATGTTCAATTGAAATTCATTTGATGAAGAACATGGTTGCAGGCGAAGGAGAACAACCTGAAACTATCTATCCTCTACGAAACAATGAGATGTTGATGGTCAATGTAGCAACATCAACCTCAGTTGGCATCGTTAAGGGCGTTGAAAAGGGGAAAGCAAATCTCCAACTTCGCCTTCCAATATGTGCAGATCATGGTCAACGTGTGTCCCTCTCTCGTCGAGTTGGAGCACGATGGAGACTCATTGGTCACGGGACCATTCTTTGAGGTGAAAAGATGGGCGACGTGCTCATTGATGCTTGCGGATGGGTCGCACTTATTGATGGCGAGTTCAACATTGATACGGCCCTTTCCCAGATTGTTGGACCGCCCCATTTCATTCTGCTTGACTTGGTCCTTGAAGAACTGGAAGGGATAGAATCCGAGCGTCCTCGTGGAAAGAAATTGATGCTGGATCTCTTGCTCCAACGCTCAACTCAAATCGAACATCCCACAATGCATACGGACAATGCTCTGCTTGAAGTAGCCAGTTCTCTCAACATACCAATCCTTACAGTTGATTCTCAACTCAAGCGCCAGTCCTTCGAGAACGGAATTGGAATCATCGAAGTTTTGCAGGGTAAAAACATCAGATTGATCAATGGTCTATAGATGAAATTTATTGTCGGTTTGACAATAATTTCTCTCTCCTAAATTAATAAAATATATAATTCTCAATAAAACGTCGGTGATGCTATTATATATCCTCACTTTTGTAATAAGAGCATGCAGCCAGAAGCAAAGAATGCAATACAACTCTCACTTCGACAAAAACTCATTCAATTGGGAGCGAATGAGAATACAGCAAGTGTACTCCTTTGTTTGCATCACCATGGTGCGGCATCATCAAAGGATCTTCAAGACTATTGCAACATCCGACAACCTGATGTGAGTATGGCGATTTCAGAACTTCGAGAGATGAATCTCGTTCATTTCTCTCCAAAATCAGAGTCATCACGTGGACGCCCTGCACACATTTACAGATTAAGAATGAGTCTTGAGCAATCCATTCAACCATTCGTAAATCTTGCAAAAAAGAGAGCAAAAGAGATTTTGGATGATATTGAATCCGTACGAGAATTGGTAAATAGTTTAGAATCAAAGCAAATGAACGCATTCACGGCAGCGTGAAGAGAACGTCATCACCGTGTCCGTCGAGTAAGCGTAACTTTACTCCTGCATCAATCCAAGCGTGTGCATAGTTGATCGCTCCGAAAGCTCGAATGAGATCACCTTGTTTGAGGAAATACTGCGCATCACTTGCATAGTCATCAGCCATTGAGAGTAACGTAGTGACCATGGATTCCTCTTCAGCCGTTGAGGCAAGGGATGTTGCCTTCGAGCGTGCCTTTTCAGTGATGGAAAGATAGTGCTTGACACGATCTACTGTTAGAGTTTCATCAGGATTCAGACCCCTCACCTCCCTTTTGCCTGCGCAACAATCGCTGAACGTCTTCTTTCCTGCCCAACGCTTCGTATAGTTCGACTGCACGTGAAAGACGGCCTTCATCTTCAGCAGCCTGAGCTCGTTGGAACAATTGTCTTCGTTCATCCCAGGAACGTGCTAATTTCGCATCTGCAGCCTCTCTATGGCGGTGTCGACGCTGTTCCTCAGCGAGATGCGGAGCGACCCATCGGCGCACTAATCCATCTCGACGGGAAGTCACCATCGAATTCTTTCCAAGTCGAATCAAGAGGTCGCCAAGATTCATTCCCTCGCCGATTCGTACCTCACCGTCTTCAGAACTCATATGATCCAGGTGTCCTTCGATTCCTAATACCCACCAGCCATCTCCTGTACGAGTTGCCATCAGAGGTTCAAGAGATTCGATTTCAACCCGCTCAAGGGAATCCCAGCCGTATGGATGGGGTATTCCATCCCAGAGTTTCCCATCTGCAGACTGAAGAAGGATACGACCATCGGTGAGTGTTGAAACCCAACTCCAAACCGTCGTATCAACAACTCTTCGCTTATCTTGCTGGGCTATTTGGCCACAATAGACAACACCATTGGCATCCTGCCAGAGCAAATGTTCTCGATCCAACCATCCAACAAGACGGCGGACAACACCTGACTGAATGCGTCGGATGCCGATTCCATTCGCATCAAAGAGATGCAAGTTACCATCCCTACCTGACAACACCCAACCCCCTCCAGGGCGATTCAGGAGGTGGATAAACCCTCCAGGGCTCGAACGACCCTCATGAACCATAGAGCCATCAACGGTATTAAGCAAATAGAACGCATGTGCAGCAAGAACCCCTATTCGTCCATCTGCATTGCAAATTGCGTGCACTTTGAAGGGCATACTTCGTTGCCATCGAACTTCATTATCATCGTTGAACAATACCAATTCAAGACCAAAAGCAACGCACAGATGGCCATTGACGGATTCGACCGCACTAATGCGCGATGGTGCTTGCCAAGACCACGTTACAGACCAATCCATCACTCATCACCTCCAACGATGCCCCAAGCAATCAATTGTGCCAGCGCAGTTCTTGTTAGCCCGAACATGCGAGATCGTCCCACCATTCGAACATGAAGGATTCCTGCTTTATGCAATCGGTTGCAAATCTGAGAAAGACGTGCACGCTTTATCGATAATCGAGAAAGTAGTGCCTTGTCGGAAGGAGAAATGTTTCTTCCCTTCGCCTCCGCCACAACGATCGATTCCGAGGCTGTTAGAGAACTCAGGACTGCAACGCTGAGAATATGTTCTTCCTTTTCAGTAAATTTGGGCCGAGAGAGTGCCTGTAATCGCTCGATGAGGTCCTCTTCTCCATTCAATCGACCCGAAGCCGGGTGGAGAACTTGAGCTAAGAGACGAGTAAACGTTTCAATTGCATTTGAGTCCAATGAAGCTTCCTCAGGAAAACCAATATTTTGCAAATCGATTGGTTCAACTTCATGATCGATAAATTCCTCAGGCTCTGAGATTACATCCTTGACCTCATCATCGATAATCTCCCTCGGTTCATCAACATGAGCGTTCTTTTCTGCACTCCAGAACGCAGTCCCCTTTTCAGTGGGCTTAAACTGAGCATCCAAGGAAGCATCAAGGTCATTGTTGACTATTTTTCTCCTGTTTCTTAAACCACCAAAAACTCCAACGAATGGAAGGCTATCTTCTGTTACATAGGAATCATCAGATTCTTCACCCTCTTCTTCGATCTCAACTTCTTGAGGCACTTCAACAGTAGGCTCTTCCACTGGTTTGTCAAGGATTCCGAAGTCGAGATCAAAACCTGATGCTTGCGTCATTCCAGGAGTCTCCTCCCATTCTTCAAGACCGGATTCATCTTCGGGATTGTCTTCAACAACCTCGTCATCGGGAACATGAACATCTGTTTCAATTGGCGCAGGTCGGACCTCAACCAATGATTGAGGTTCAGGGTTCAATTCCTCCAAAGGAGGAGGTGCTGGACTTGGAGCTACGAATTGTCCTGAAACTACATTCCGAAGTGTTCGGATAAGATGACCGGGTTGGCCACTTTGACTGAGCTGAAGTAATCGATGTGCATCTTCTGTTGCCATCGCATAAGGTTGAGTGGAGGCTTTTGCAATTCGTCGTTCAACAAGCGCCTTCACACCATCAACGTCCAAACTTTTCATCGTCCTCACTTCAAATCGTTGTAACAATTGTTCTGAAATGAGCGATTGCTGTTGAGGATTGATGGCAATCACAAACAACACGGGCAGACGCTCGAAAAACGGAAGAGAGGAGCGAAGGCAGGCTTCCAGTGATGAAAAATTAGCCATTTCAGCATCAACGGTGATGAGCGGTAACATTTGTCGTGAATCATGCAACATTCGTTGCAAGTCACGACTCAGTTTCTGATAATCATTGGGAGGAGAGGCATCAATCAACTGAGCATACATCTCTTTTAGCAACTCGATTCCAGGTTCTGAAATAGAAATCCTGTCCAGATTGATATGCAGATTGGTCCGGGAACCTAGGCATTGCATGAAGGAAGTCTTTCCGGACCCGAATTCGCCAACCAAAAGGATGCGGTCTGCGGATTTGAAGGTAATCTTTCGCTCAAGTTCATCAAACAACATATGGCGTCCAACCAAGAGATCAAACTCATCTTTGTCGAGTGGACTTGATGAGAATGGATCTTTACTCAATGTAGGGAAACCGAAATCAATGGTATTTCCATGCATGCCCGAGCAACTTCAACCAAGTATATGACATTTCACAAGAAAGGAGGCTTGAACAGACGTGTTATGAAACGTTAATCGGGATGCGGGAGCAAGTAAATTAGCCGTATTAACGCATGATTAACGCAAATATAACGCGTTAATTTAAGCGTTAAACCCGTTAATTTCTTCCGATTGGTTCATGCATCTTGCTCTCTTCGCAAGGAACGAGGAGAACACCATGCCAGTGGACAATAGCCGCCTCAAAGGCTTCTACAAACTTGATGTCGAAGAACGCAGGCAAAGGATCGCAGAGCTTGCTGGACTTACTGAAGAGCAGGTTGCCGCTCTAGCAGCAAATGGAGAGTTGGACGATGCTGCTGCCGATCGCATGATCGAGAATGTCATCGGAACAATGTCCCTACCTGTTGGTGTTGCAACCAATTTCATCATCGACGGAAAGCATTACGTCGTGCCATTTTGCCTCGAAGAATCAAGTGTTGTTGCTGCTGCATCCAACATGGCCAAACGTTGCCATGCAAACGGAGGATTTGTATCCAACAACGACAAACCGATGATGATTGCGCAAATTCAACTTCTTGATGTGATTGACCATGATCATGCGATGGTCCGTATTGAGGAAGAAAAAACTAAACTCATGGCTCTGGCAAACAGCCTTCCATCCACTATGATTCGTCTGGGTGGAGGGTGTAAGAACATCTCAACTCGGTCAATAGAGACTCTTTCTGGGCCGATGCTTATCGTCCACATCCATGTCGATTGTAGAGATGCTATGGGGGCAAATGCAGTCAATACCATGGCTGAACTTCTCGCACCTGAACTTGAAACCATCAGTCAAGGACGCTCATTGTTGAGAATCCTCTCGAATTTAGCCACACAACGACTCGCACGAGTTTCTGCAACCTTCACACCTAAAGAAATGAGCAATAGTGGCGATCACGATGAAGGCGCATCCATCATTGAAGGCATTCTTCAAGCACATCATTTTGCAATGGCAGATGCCTACAGGGCCGCTACGCACAACAAAGGAGTCATGAACGGTATTTCTGCAGTCGCAGTGGCCTGTGGCCAAGATTGGAGGGCTGTTGAAGCAGGATGTCACGCTTACGTCGCTCACCATCAAGGCCGATATGGTTCGATTACGCACTGGGAAAAAGACTCTGAGGGCAATTTGGTTGGAACCATCGAAACACCGATGGCTGTAGGCATCGTAGGAGGCGCATCCAAGGTCCATCCAGTGGCTCGGACGAATCTCGAGATACTCGGCGTAGAATCAGCCCAGGAATTAGCCTCTGTGATGGCTGCAGCAGGACTAGCCCAGAATCTAGGTGCCCTGCGAGCCCTTGCCACCAGTGGCATCCAGAAAGGCCATATGCGCCTTCATGCGAAGAACATGGCCGTAAGCGCAGGCGCCGTTGGTGATGAGATTGAGAAGGTCGCACAATTGTTAATCTCCGAAGAAGGGCACAAGACCCAGACAAGAGTTGCTGAAATTCTAGAAGAGATTCGTAAGTAATCACTCTTCTTCAATTGGCAATGTGGCTTGAATGAGCCCATCCTCGCCAACATCTTTCAACGCTTCAGACTCCATTCCATCAAAGAGACCAGCCTCAGTGACCTGCTCCCTGAACCATTTCCGTACCTTTCGAAGATCAGTATGAGGACACCCAAATGCTTCTGAAAATCGTCTTGTGGTGGTCAAGCGCCTCGTGTTTCCATCACGTCGGCGCATAATCATACCATGTTGCGATAATTCACGTACGTAATCGTAAGCTTTCTGGCCTAGCAATTCAACGAGTCTTGATTGTGGCATTGGTTGATGATATGCAATCAGAGCAGCAGCCTTGAGCAATTTCTTGGGCATTTCGGTTTTCGTTTCCTTTGGGAGATGATCTGCAACATCAGAACGGACTTCCATAGCCCATTTCCCCCCAATCTCTACAATGCGTAAAGCACCGCCTCTACGCCGCTTTAACGTCCCTTGGAGCGAAGCAAGTGCTTCTGAAATTTCTTCTTCCTCGTATCCAAGTGCCTCGGAAAGTTCCTTGACTGCGAGTGATTTACCTGAACCAAAAAGTGTGGCTTCGAGGAGTGTTTCTAGTGCAAGTTCAGACATTGTACCACCTACTCAACCAGCCATTCATGTGCTTCGAATTCTGGAGTTGCTTGCTCCTGTTCTTTCTCGAGTTTCTGTTTGGCCTTCTCTTCAGCAAGACGTGCTTTTTCAGCTCGTTCATGAAGTCGTTCAGCATGGAGCACTGAACCCGTTTTGGACTCTTCACGAGCAACTTGTGCTTCTTCATCTGCTTCCAGTGTTGCAGCAAGCACATCTTCGAACGAAGACAAGTTTGGCCACAAATCTTCAATCATGATCACATCCCCCAAATCGTTTCCTTGAGTGATTGATGCCATGCCCTTATGAGTCAGGAAAAGTCCTGCAATGAATGAACTCACACGTGCATCCTCGCCATAACCTTCTGGGATTGAACCGAATGCAGATTCTAGAATTGGAATCAATGCCTCGATGACCGATTTGAGTGGAACATTCTTTTCACCAGTAGCCTGAGTGGTTTGGCGCAAAGCATTCCAACAACGCTCGATATCACCATCAAGATCTTCATTGTGCATACGACCACCAACGTTGGAAATCATTTCCTCAACTTCAATGGCATGAGCTGCTCGGTTCTTTTCTCGCAGTTTCATTGCGTCCGCATCATCTGCGGCATCCTTCAGTGCTGAGAGCAGTTCACCAAGTGTAACTGGCCGGCCTTCTTCTCTACGCACCCTTTCATCAAACAGATTCTCAAGGACATCGTCTGCATTACCTTGCAAAACGGTATTGGTAAAGTGGAATTCCTGGTCATCGTATTCTGCCTCCCAACCAAAATCGAAGCCTGCATCCCAATCGTCTTCAGAATCTTGATACTGAATACGATCAAACAGATGCGCAGCCTGATGATGGAGAACCTCCCAAGCCATTCGAATCAGTCGACCACAGGCAGGTAGGTCCAGACTGTTTGCTTGAGATTTTACACGCTTGGTGAATTGACGTAAGAAGGAAGTGAGATCGATATTCCATGCATCCAATCCCTCGCTACTAACTAGGGAAAGGACAAGAGCCACACTTCTGTCAAAGGGGTCATCAAGCGTTTGATGCTCAGCTTCTTCTGTTTGAGCAATCATCAGAATTCTGTCTGCGTAAGCATTGATGCCTTCCAAGTCATCATCGCCGCTTTGCAAGAGTTGATCGATAACATCTTGACGCAAAAACCACTGGTCAAGACCTTGTTGCATCATTGATTTCACCTCACTCATCAAGTTCGATAGCGTCTTCTACATCGATTTGTTCCTCGGCTTCAAGTTCGGAAATTGCTTCAGCAAGAGTTGAACGCTCCTCAATATCTTCATTGGTTTCAGCAGTCCGCTCTGCAAGGGAAGCAATGCTTTCATCATCTTGCATATGCTTCAGCAAACCACCGAGGCTTCTTGGCGCAGGCAATGCTTCAGGAACAAGAGGCATTTCAGCAAGGGTTTCTTGTTCCTCCTTTGCACGCTGGGCATTCTTTGCAGCGGCCGATTCAGCTTCTTTGAGAGCTTGCTCACCTAGAGCGATGGCTTGCTCCTGGTCGAAGTCGATGATGCGACGACTGCATCCATCTCCACCGTGAGTAATTCCGATGTGATGGTCAGCGAGTTGAAGTGAAACTTTTCGCAATGTCACCATGATGAATTGTGCAGCCTTACTGCGTTCTCTGCACATCTTTGCGATGCATTCTGCATTCACGCTGTCAAGGTTCTGATCGACTTCATCGAAGTAATAGAACGGACTTGGGTCGTAATCTTGAATGGCGAAGATGAGGGCAAGAGCAGCAACGGATTGCTCACCACCAGAGAGTTGGTGGCGAGTAACATTCGAAGACTTGCCTTTTGGCTGAGCCCATAATTCGAGCCCACCCTTGAACGGCTCCTCTTTGTTCTCAAGGTAGAGTTCTCCACGACCACCATTGCTAACTGACTTGTAGACCTTCTTGAAATTCTCATTCACCTTCTCAAGGACATCAATGAGGCGCACCTTACGTTGCTCTTCAAGTCGTTCTGCAACATCGATAAGATGCTTCTTTCGGTCTTGTAACTTCTTGAAATCACCTTCCATTTCTTCAAGACGTTGCTCAACTGCATCATATTGCTCGATAGCCCGCATATTGACGGCTCCAAATTCTTCAAGACGTCGTTCAAGTCGACGGATTCGACGATCGATTTCTGCAACAGAATCGAGGACGATTCCTTCTTCAGCAGCTTCTATTCCGACTGCACCCATTTCCATCTCAACATCGAACAATTCCTTGCGTTTTGCTTGGATAGTCCGCTCCAATTCCGTGGATAGATTTCGATGACTGCGGGCCTGAGTGGCTTTTTGAGTAAGGGTTGAGTTCAGACTTGCTCGTTCTTCAACCAACTCGAGACGTTCATCCTCAAGACCTTTGTTTTCTTCGAGATACTGTGCTCTTTCGGCTTCTTTCTCAGCAAGAATCGCCCCATTTTGATCGACGCTTGTCTTCAACAGAGTTGCATTCTCAGTACGTTCAGCAATGTCAGCATCGATTTGCTTGAGGCGTTGTTTTTCGCCGGATACAGAGGATGTAAGCAATGACTTACGTTCGTCGATTGAGCGGATTGACACCTCGGCATTCGAACGAATTCCTTCTGCTTGAGTTCGCTTCACAGTACATTCATGCAAGCGATCCTTGAGATGCTGAGGGCTGGCATCTTCCAGTGCAGTTTGAGCAGAGTTTCGGAGAATTTCTGCATCAGCAACCTTTGACTCTGCTTCGTCGAGTGATTCCAGTTGTTCACTTGCCATACCTTCGAGACGTTGAAGATCTTGCTTCAAGGACTGGACCGTTCCAATATTTGTTGAATGTGTTTTCTTGAACGTTGCAACCTCTGCTCGTAAGGTTTCCCTTCGTATTGCACCTTCTTCATTGGCCAGTTCATTGATCTGCTGCCGGAGGTTTTTCTGCTCCGTACGCACATCTGCGAGTGCAGCTGCAACCGTATCGGACATCAAACGAAGGCGTTCAATTTCAGAACTTAATCTCTCAACTTCCTTCGCTCCAGCGATTCCTCCACCAAAGCTAACGGACATTCGTTGACGCGAACCTCCAACCATTGCACCCCCTGCTTCGGTGACATCACCACGCATTGTAACAAGTCGCACTCCACCCATATTCTGCCGGGCAATGTCCATGTTTTGTACAATCAGCGTGTTACGAAGTGCAAATTTAATTGCAGTATCAATTCGAGGGTCATACTCCAGTAATTCGTATGCAAAACCAATGACACCAGGCTTCCGAGCAACCATCATGGCCTTTCCACCTGCACGGCTTGTTGCGAGTTTGTTGAGTGGAAGGAAGGTTGCCCTTCCGGCCTTTCGTTGGGCCAACCAACGAATCGCTTCAGCAGCAACCTCATCCGAATCAACGACAACCGAGGTCATTGCGCCACCAAATGCAGTCGCGAGCGCTGTTTCATGTTCAGAATCAATCGGAGCACACAATTCTGCAATAGTTCCAATGATGCCTCTGATTTCACCACGGTCTCGAGCGCCCAAGACTGCTGCTGCCCCACCTGCCATACCTTTGGAATTCGATTTGTTCTCCAATTCAGCACGAGCAGAACGAAGTTGACGTTCTGTTTCAGTCATCTTTCGTTCTACAGCGCCTGCTTCCTCAAGAAGACGAGATTCAGCTCGTTCTGCCTCGAGAATGTTCTTGGTCAATGATGAGCGATCGATTTTCTTTCCACCCGATGCTTCTTTGAATTCGGCTTCTTTTTCTTCAAGTTCAAGACGCGATTCTTCTGCACGTTCTTGGGCTTTGGATAAGTTCGATTCAACCAGTTCTGCTTGGGCTGCTGTTCGGTCAACTTCAGATTGGGCTGATGCGACACCTTTCTTTGCAAGTTCAAGTGTGCTGATTGCTTCACTGAGCGCCCGATTGAGTTCAGCATGATTCTTTCCAGACCCTTCGAGAAGTGAACGGACCTTGTCTTCTTCAGATTGTGCTTCATCCAGCATACGCTGGGCTTCTTCCATCTGAGCATGACTTGTTTTGGCTTCTTCAAGGAGTGCGCTCAAAGCCGATTCTGCTTCTTGATAGCGTTCCAGGACCTGTTCACGCTCTTCAGCATCGTCAATGTTGGATTGCAATGAGTCCTCAATGCGATCCTTGTCTCGGTCGATTTGAACCCGTAAATCATGTATTGCTTGGGACAGGCCGTCACCTTCTTCGCCAAGAAGCGCATCGATTTGCTTCTGGATTTCACCAATGCGGTCATCCAGTTCAACCAACTTCCTGCTTCCTGCTTTGACCTCGTCTTCAAGAGTTGAGGCTTCCTCAGCAAAGCGTAATTGCTCCGCAATTTGGTGTTCCAATTCCATCCCAAGGCTTGCAAACATTGCTTGGTAACGTTGTGAACGTGAGGTTGTGAGTTCATCGGCGACGGATTGCGCTTTCATTGCAACCTTACGTTCTTGTTCAAGTTCCTTAAGGCGGACTTGTTGCTCTTCTTGCAACATGCCAATTCGTTCGATATAGGAATCAACGCTGTCCTTTTGCTTCTTTGCTTTTCGGATTTCATCGTCATATGATGTGACTCCGGCAACACCATCCAGAACCTTTCTTCGTTCAATGGGTGTCATTCTTGCAAGTCCTGTCACATCTCCTTGAAGGACGATATTGTACCCGTCAGGTCGAGCATTGGCTGCATTCAATAGACGATGGAATGACTTTTGAGATGATTCTTCCCCATCAAGCAAATAGGCAGATACTACATTATCCGAAGCAGTTAGACGAATGGATCGAGTCATTCGAACCTCGTCGTTTTCAATAGGCAGTCGGCGACGACCGTTCGACAGCACTGGATTTCCAAACACAAGTGTAACGGTGCAATTGCGGGCAGGTTTGTAGCCTTCAGCCCCGTTAAACATGAGTTGCTTTGTGTTCTGAGCACGGATTGTTCGAGTCGATTTAGGACCTAAAACGAACTGTATTGCATCACCACAATTGGATTTCCCTGAGCCGTTTGGACCAGTGATTGCCGAGAAGCCTCGGTCAAGAGGGATGACGACTTCCCCGCGGAATGATTTGAAGTTCTCCATCTCCAACGCTTTTAGAAACATCCCAATCCCCTGACGGTCAAGATTGACCTTAGGTCGAACACCGTACATCGAGGGGATTTAAACAATCGGTTGATTATGCGTCGGCGCATATCGTTTTTGGGGTTGAAAAATTGTGCCGTTTTGTTCAAACAACACCACTCATACCGCACTCTTTGCAACCACCGCCTTTGCAGTAAGGGCACGTTGCTCGAACTTTTGGTGAATTGCGAGTACGGAAAGGAACCAGATGTGCGTCACGATCGATGAGGCGGCTACGTCGAGCAAGGCCTTCCCTGGAGGCAGACATTGAACGGGCTTTTTCGTTGAATACCTCCTGTACTCTTCGTTCCTTGTCCCTATGGTTCTCAAGGGCTCGATAATTTTGTTCAAACTCAGAAACTTCATATTTTGGCCCCCTCATCAGCAATGCCCCAATGACTGCAAAGATGATCTGTACTGCCCAAGGGTCAAGAGGCAAAGGAATGATATCGGCAATGCTTCCTGAATTTGCAGAAGTTGGCAGTAACTCAAGACGGTCGAGTACTGCAAGACCGAAGAGAACGGCCCCGGATGTGAACATTACTCGACGAATTCGCTTTGCAAGTCGTGGATCTGAAGGCATGCGGAATCGTCCGGCAGTGATAATGAGGATACCCCAAAACAAGAGAAGAATATCTGCTGTGCCCCATGTCCCTTTTTCACTAAGACAGAATGCAGTTCCAGTTTCCTGAATTTCTTTTTCCATTTCAGGTATTGTACAACCAGGATCTGCCAAACGAAGGACATCGAGGCGAGCTGTTCCTGCCCCTTCAACGACATTTTCAGCAACCAATCCAAAGTGGACATTGGCAATGACAAAAACGATTGTTGCTAAACCCAGTAGACCGATGAGGTTCCGCAACATGATGCTTGCTAGAATCCCCAACAAATAGGCCTATCGCTGGACGAACCGATGTCATCAAGAACAATCAACCCCAGCATCGACCATGCCTCGTGTTCTCATCATCGGGACAGGCATTGCTGGCCTCTTTGCAGCCCTACGTCTTGCAAACGAAGGGTTCGAAGTTGAAATTATCACCAAGCAAAGGCCAAAGGACTCCTCAACCAACTGGGCTCAAGGAGGTATTGCAGCCATTCTCGACAAGACAAACTTGGAGGAAATTGAAGGGCACATCAACGATACACTCAATGCTGGAGATGGCATTTGCGATGAATCGGTTGTACGAATGGTCGTTGAAGAAGCTGGCGAACGAATCATGGATTTGCTCTCCATCGGTGTTGAGTTTGAACGAAATCAAGAGGGTCGTTTTGAACTTGCACAAGAAGGAGGGCACTCTTCACGACGAATCCTTCACGCCAAAGATGCAACAGGTAGAGAAATTGAACGGGCATTAACCACTGCAGCCCGTACACATAAAAACATCAAAATGAGGCCAAACACGCTTGCAATCGACCTCATTCAACGTGAACACAAGTCACCAGAAAGGGGTGTATGTGGCGTTTGGGCATTGGATCAGACCAGTAATCAAGTCATGACCATCCGTGGTGATGCAGTCATCTTAGCAACTGGCGGCGCAGGACAGTTATGGGAGAAAACAACAAACCCCTCAGTTTCGACAGGCGACGGGATTGCCATGGCCTATAGAACAGGGGCTTCAATCGTCAACATGGCATTTGTCCAGTTCCATCCTACTGCACTTGTTGTCGAAGGTGAGCGTCCATTTTTGATAACTGAAGCATTACGAGGAGAAGGTGCTGTTCTCCTCGATCAGGAGGGTTATCAGTTATGGAAATCAAGTGATGAAGCCGATCCCGCATCATTTTCGTTCACTCTCAAAGCATCCCCATTAGGTTCGATGGCAACACGAGATGTTGTCGCTCGAGCGATCGACCAACGTTGTGCTGAATCTGGGGCTTCACACGTTTTCCTGGTGACTGAGCACCTCGATAAGCAACATCTGAATAAGCGCTTTCCAATGATCTCAAACCGACTCAAGAAGTTTGGTCTTGAACTGGGAATTGACCCTCTCCCTGTTGCACCTGCAGCACATTACATCGTAGGAGGCATCAGTGTTGACGAGGTGGGATGTGCCCTCCTCGAAGCGTCTCAACAACCAATACCTGGTTTGTTCGCTATCGGAGAGGTCGCTTGCACCGGAATGCATGGTGCGAACAGACTGGCTTCAAACAGTTTGCTGGAAGCGGTTGTCTTTGCTCATCGTTGTTCATCTCATCTCATTGAACAGGGTATATCTGAGGTTGATGCATCCCCTCCATCTTGGCGCTCAGACGGTCTTGATGAACTCAAAGAGCACGGGCCAGTCGCCCATGATCGTGCAACACTCAACCAAACAATGCGGTTTGAAGTCGGCGTATCGAGACGCTTCTCTCGATTGCAAAGAGCCATTCGAAGACTTCAACTTCTTGAGAAAGAGATTGATGTTATTTGGAAATCAAGCCTACCATCGCGTGAAATCGTTGAATTGAGAAACATGATTCTGGTGGGGATTCTCGTTGCAGAAGATGCAAATGTTCGACAAGAAAACAGAGGTTTGCATTACAATAAAGATCTCATTGAAGATTCTGAATAAGGGATGAAAGCTGTTGATTCAAGGGGGTTGGAATCCCCAACATTTCTCCGCGACGACAGATTTCCACGTTCAGCGAGTTGATTTCTGTCCCTCGACCAGCACGTATATCTTGCAACATTGAGCAGTAGTTGTCGGTTGTTTGGACAAGAACGTGGCGCAAACGGTCCACTAATTGCTCATCATCATCAAGAGAAACGCCTTCAGCCCGAGCAATTCTTGCCCCCTCGAGCATAACAGATACTGAGGATTCAAACAATGAGGGTTCAAGCAATGCTCCGTTCTCTTTGCCCAACAAGCCTGCAATAGGATTGATTGCAATGTTGAGTAACATCTTGTTCCAAAGCAGTACACGTCCATTCAGATTCCAAACAGGTTCAAGTCCAGCATCTGAGAGACAATTCATGAGTTCTGAAACATCATCTGCAGAATGATGATGAAGAAAAGAACCGATCGAAACATTACCTTTGCCAGCCCAAACAACTCTTCCGGGTTGAGAGCGATATGCCCCATGTGTTGTTGTTGCGGCTAGAACACGATGTGCTCCAAAAGCATGAACGAGACGTTCTTCATGGCCCAAACCGTTGGCAAATGTACAGACAACGCCGTCTGGATGAAGTAGGTGTTTTGCAACGTTGAGATGTTCCTCAAATGCTGTGGATTTTCCAGTTAACAAAACGACATCACAGCATGATGTGACAGACTCCGGTAAAGGCTGTTCAGCCGGGAGAACCTCCCATCTCTGTGAAGAGATAACTCTAGTTTCAACGCCTTCAATACTCAGTCCATCTACGGTAAGATGTGCCCCATGTAATCCTCGCCCATAGAGAAGAAGGTCACATGTTGTTGATGAGAGACATCCGGCGACGAGGGAGCCAATCGAACCTGCACCCACAATGCCAATTCTCAAGACTCAGCCTCCAAGTATGCCCCGAAAGTGAGAAGAATTGCTCCATCTTGGTGATTGAGTTGATAGGTATTGATTTCCGAAGAAGGGACATCGAGAGTAAAGTTGTTCCATCCCGATGAAAGTGTCGAAGGAAGGGGACTAAGGTCCCATGCAACATCTCCAAATGAGGCGTGTCGTAAAACAATCTCATCTGCCTCGCTGTTGTAGATGGCAAATTCGAGCTGAGAAGAGGTTGCTGTCATTGGAGCGTCCCAAAGTCGGATTGTTTGATTGTTGGTATGTAGGATCAAGTTCGGCCCATCTTGCACTGTAAATTTGGTCGCAGCAACCTGCTCTTGGTCACAATGAACATAGGTGTCTGTCGCCAACTTGAGTTGAAGACGTTCGCCTTGCTCTACCGATGGAAGTGCTTGGCTGGGCCAGATGCTCAAATCCCAAGTCCAGTTTGATGAATTTGAGCGACGAGGTGTGCTCAAGAATTCACTACCTGTGCAGGAAGATGAATTTTCTTGATACAGCGTACCGCCTTGGTCAAATGGAGCGCCCCATGGATGTGTTTCATCAATAACCCAACCGTCATTGGACGAAGAGACAATGTGTGGCCAGGTCGGGTCAAATCCAACCTCAAACGAGTGGTTGTCCAACACAACATGCCGCAATAATGTTTGAGAATTCGCAGGAAGCGCTTGATCAACACCGTTCAAGCACACAGCCGTGTCCTCTGAAGTGAGCGATTGAGTCAGACCTGCCTGGCCATCCAACCACAAGAAAGGCAACCAAGCCTCGCTTAGATTCGGGAACGAGATATTCGATGCTGTAGATTCTTCAACCTGGATGTCAAGGCAACTCAGTACTGCTTCACCGTTTCGAACATGATACCATTCTGCGCCGACGGATGCTTCCAAGTCGGGGACAATTCGACCAAACTCTTTGTGTGAATCGGACTGATCGAAGATGATTTCTACCTGATAATCAATGAATGTTGGTTGATATGTTGTGTTCTCATGGACAAAGTTGAGGTCAAGAGAAATCGATTCGTCAGGATCCAGAATACCCTCGCAAACCTGGGCTCCACAAGAGAACTCAGTCGACCATTGAGAATCCCCAAGGATTTGCCCAGAAACAAAGTATGCCTTTT
>JACETE010000029.1 GCA_013911465.1 Candidatus Poseidoniales archaeon | reverse complement strand
ATGTGGCACATGGAACCGATCGACACATTGCCGCCAATGTTCAGGTTTTTACCGATGTAACACGGTTGGTATGCGCAGGATGTTGTGGACAATGAGATTCGTTCACCTCCAATGTCCTGTTCCATGCTTCCACCTCAGGATTCGATCCCTAATTCTCGTAGCAACATCCCTACATGACCCTTGGCACGAACGTTGTATCTGCACCATGCAACGGTGCCGCTACTGTCCAACACAAATGTAGAGCGCACGCAACCGAGATACTCTCTGCCGTAGTTCTTCTTGACTCTCCATGTTCCAAACAATTCGTGTAGGCTTCCATCGGTATCCATAAGCAGTGGGAAATTGAGTTCTTGCTTGGCGATGAACTTTTCATGACTTGATTCAGAATCTTTTGACACGCCAAGAACAACATATCCATGCTGTGTGAGTCGGGCGATGTTATCTCTGAAGTCGCAAGCTTGTGTAGTGCAACCAGGGGTGGAGTCTCGTGGATAGAAGTAGAGGATGACATTCTTACCGTCTTTCATGTACTCTTCTAGATCATGTCGCTGGCCACTTGAATCGAGGCAATTGAAAAGTGGGCTTTGGTCTCCAATAGTTAGGTCGACAGGGTTGGTCATAAAACCCGGTATTGCTAACCCATCATCAATGCTTGGTTTCGGCCGTATGGGAGGCTTATTTCCATTGATGCATAATGAATAAAAAACAATGCGAAATGAATAAAACCGAGAAAATAGGCCAATTGTTTGATAAACTGCCACGGTGGAAGAGTCATTATGGCGGCTCCAAGCATGACGCGACGTAGCCGCAAATACTTCAAGAAGATTCAGCGTGCAAAGTCTCGATATGACTTGCAGAGCATTGCTTCTACAATCCAAAGTGACCTTGATCGTCGCAATTTATCCTACGATGAAGCATTGAATCTTGGAAATTTTATTCAGAACAGGGCAGACCAGCTCCCTGGGAATTCGATTGTTTACGCCGTGTCAGACCGTGATGCATACCGCAGGACCCTCGAGTTGTACTTGCGAGATGCCCTATTGACACGCACAGAACAACTCCTCTTGTGGGAAGAGCGACGAAGGCTTGGGATCTCGGATGAGGAACATGATCGACTTCTGAATCAGTTGTTGGAAATCTGGAAAGGCCAAGGTAAATCCGTCACAATCCAGCGATTTGAGAAAGCCGGAGGTGCAGCTGATGTATAAGCAGAAGATTCTACCTCTTCTCCTTGTGACTCTTCTTGTGGGTCATCTCGCACTCCCATTTGCAGATGCATCTACAAGTGGCCGTGCAGGTCCGGATTTCCAAGTCAACAACATGGTCTTTGATGGTGCAGGTTCGGTATTTACGAGCAGTGGGCTTGTTCTCGCCCCTGATACTCACACCGTTCGTATCGATGTATCAAATGCAGGCACATCATCAGGTAATGCGTTCTTGTCGTTGGTACACAAAGGCTCTCCGAACGCTGCTGAGCAGATTGTTGATACGGTTGACCTTGGTACAATGTCCGCAAATTCAGGTTCGACCACGTACCTTCTAAGTTGGACTGCTACAACCGGTCCTTCGCAGACGCTCTTTGCCCGGGTTTCCGGTGCCAACGACGGTAACATTGCGAACAATGAGTATCGTCGTGATTTCGATGTGGATACGCTCCGAGAAGGCAATGTCATCGACGATACACTGCCTACACCTGCTCCTGGCAACACAAACGTGGTCCTTGACCGACAAAGCCACATGTTCAACACAACCGTTCGCAATGACGGCGTTATGCCGTTTTCTGCGGTTATGCAACTTGTATTGACCAATGCATCCAACATGCCTCCGACCATTGAATACTGGTCAAATACGCAAACTATGGAGCCAGGATCCATCTTCTCATCATCGCAAGGTGAGGTTTTGACGGGCATCTTTTCAGCATCCTCTCTTACTGGACTGTGGAACATGTCCGTACGTATCGTGATGAACGGTTCGACTGGTCCACAAACAATCACACACTCTGAATTTGATGTCATCTTCAGCGATTACATCTCCGAGATGGTTGGGCCATCCGACCGAACAACATCCCCTGGCGATTCAACGACGTTGTATTACATCATCAAGAATACCGGCTCGAATACCGATAGTTTCGACATCAGCGTGAACAGTAATCTCGGTTGGGCGGATCTCACCTTGGATAGCACGACAACGAGTTTTATCACAGCTGGAGCGACTACGACTCTCGGTGTCGTTGTAAGCGTGCCACAGAACGCAGCCTTGTCCGACATCGACATTGTAACCCTCTCCATCACATCCGCTGGAAGCGGATACAGTTTGACCGATACAACTCGTGTAATGGCTGGTGAATATCTGGAAGTTACCGTTGACATCTCAAACGATACAACGTACGTCCTTCCCGGAAAATCCGATACGATCGCATTTAACGTGACCAACACAGGAAATGCTCCGGCATCCTTCAACCTCGTATCAGGTCTTTCGATGAATGCTCTCAACTGGGTGCATAACATTTCAATTCAAAACACTGGTGAGTTGCAAGTGGGTCAATCGGTTTCAGGATTTATTCAAATCGAAGTACCTCCGATTCAACTTCCTCTTGTTCCTGCTGAACACAATCGTGCAGGAGACAGCCTCAGTGCGTACATCATCGCTCAGGCAGATGTTGGTAGCATCCCTACTTCGGACACAGGTCAAATCGAAGTTCGTCCTGCAATCGTCGTCGATCCTGGCTTGCCAGTTGAAACCATTGTCCTCAGTGAAAATGATGTAACAAATGCTGGCTCAACAATCGGCGTAAATGAAATTCTTGCCCTTCAGGTCCAAGTACGCCACAACCTTGTTTCAGACCTTGCTGAAACCATCGATGCCAACATCACAGTTGGAAACATTTCGTTCGAAGCCCTCACTTCAGGTGGATTCAATGAAGCCACTCGCTGGAATGCCACTGTAACGCCAGGTCAAACCAACGGACTCTCTCTTGGAGAAACATTTGCTGCTTCACTTGGAATTCAAAGCCGAACGGGCCAACTCCCTCTTGCAGGGACCGTTAAAATCCCTGTAACCACAACGCCTACGCTTGGTGGCATTCATACAGCTTCTGCAGTATATGCTCCGGTAATTGAACAGAATCTATCGATTGTCATACCAAAGGTTGTCGACGGTGAAATCACTGAAACAGGTCCACTCGATGCCAATGTTGGTGTAGATACGGACTTTATGTTTGCATTTGGAAACACAGGAAACGACCGTTCATCATATCGGCTAGAAATCGTGGAAAACCTACCCTCTGGCTGGTATGCCAATCTCACCACAACAAGTCCAAACAATACCATCATTGACCTTGCAAGTGATTTTGAGGATTACCCTGCTGCGAGCGGAGCCCACCTCTCCCTCGTAACGCTCACTGTGAAAACAGACCCACTCGCTCCTTCTCAATTGCTCCAGCCTCTTACAGTGCGATATTATGATCTTGATACCGGCGCTTACATTGGCCAACAAACCATGGACATTCGCGTTGGAGAAACCATCAGTGCATCGTTGACGCCAACAAATCAATCGATCGATATTTCTCCGTTTGAACAACTCTCTGCATTCGTTAACATCGAAAACATAGGAAATGCTCCGACCACATTCTCGCTATCGTTGGACGATGGTGGATATGATGATGTCGCATTTGAATTGGACACATCTTCGAGCGTCATCATCGCCGCAGGTTACGAATCTTCAGTCCGAATCAACATTATCCCAACTTCGGATGCAAGTGCTGACGAATTTTACATGGCTGTTTTGACCGTGTCAATGCTTGATGAAAACGGAGATTTGATCGAGTTAAACGCAAACATCGTTGCGAACCTTTCCGAGGTTCATGATGTTCAACTCACGTCACCGGACAGTCTTGCTGCTGTTCCGGGAACACTCCTCACGCTCCCGTTCAGCCTTGTCAATACGGGCAATCTTGTAGAAACGGTTAACATCAACATCACAGTTGATGGTGGATGGAGTACCACTCCAACGGTTCAATCGTTCACTGTACCCATAGATGGTACATCATCCGGTTCGTTCGATATCCAAATTCCTGCACTTGATGGCACCGATAATCTCCTTGATGGTGCGATACACGAAGCCAACCTTACGGTATACGACCCTGCTACCGATGAGGTCTACGTCTTGAAGAAGGTCCAGTTACTCGTTGCGCCTGTGTTTACCTACACCATCGAAGGATGGGAAGATGAGTATTTCTTCCATGAAGGTGACAACAGAATCTGGAAAGCGACAATCACCAACACTGGAAACAAGGATGTTACCGTCGACGTTGGATATGAAGTCCGTGCACCTGGATTGACCATACCCAGTGATGATTGGATTGTCAATTCAGCCTCTCCAGACACGCTCTTCTTACCACGCAATTCTGCCATTGAATTTACAATCAGTGTTGACAAAAATGCGGCAGGAAGCAGCAGCACATCCTTGACAACTGCCGCAGATCTTCGAGTAACACTTGTCCCAACAGATGTTGATGTTGATGGAAGTGGCGAACTAATGACCTCCCTCAAGATGAAGCGATTGTTTGACACCGGATATGCCGACAAGTTGCAAGCTCCAGCAAACGACGATCCTGTCACAGTACCTATTGAGTATTCTCACATTCCTTATCTCAACAATGCGCCTGCTGCGTACTCAATAGAATTCTGTGGAATTCAACGCATTCTCGATATTGAAAGCCTCGGTCTCGATGAAGACGACTATGTTTGGAACATTTCCTTGACCAATCTCGAAGGCGAAGAGAGCGTACATTACATCAATCTCTCAGCGCCTTGCGTCCCTGGTAGTGAACTGATTGAACTCCCTGAGCGACCTGCATACGTTCTCTCTCCCAACCTTATCTTCAACGTCAAAGTACCCGATCGGCCAAACATTCTCCCTGGTGATGGATACGACATCACGATGAGACTTCACCATCCGGACCCGAGCGAACCGGTTACTGAAGAGGTCTTCCGCTTCGCCCTCAACGTCTATGCAGACCCTATGATCGACCCCGACTCACAACGAATTGTGGATGCTGATGGTAATGAGTTGGAATTGATTATGGAAGGGCAAACTGCATATCTTGAATTTGATCTCAAGAATGAGGGGACCGCACTCGCAGTAGGTATCGGTTCACAACTGGTTTGTGAAGGTCTTGTTATCGAAGATGCACCAGGATATATCCCATTCCTTGCAGAAGGTGTTGTGGAGACACTTCGATGGCGTGTGACCGGCGAAACTCTGGACTGGTGGGAACAACGCCGAGGAGCAGAATGTACTGTCAACATTGTATCCTCATATGCTCTGAACAACATCGTCGAAAACGACGAATTGAGTTTCACTCAGCAAGTTGATTCGAATGCACCAACCACCCTTACTTCCTTTGCTGGATTTGGTATTGCACTGATCATTACAATCGGTCTTCTGGGGTTAACGAATCAAAATGAGAAATACCGCCTTGGAGCGGTTTATTCTGGAGTCGTCATGCTTGGTTTCCTCTTCCATCTTTACGATGCGTTATGGTGGGGGCCAGTAACCATAGTGCTCGCATCGCTATGGGTATGGCGTATGGCATGGCGAAGCAGTGAAGAATTCCGCTACATCCATGAAGACTATCAACGCGCTCGAAAAGGAATTTCAACGATTTATGCCGACCACTTCCAGGCTTTGACCGATTCACGTCGCCAACTGACCATTATTCTCAGCCTACCGTTGCTCGGATTTGTTGGAGTCGTGCTTGGATTGCCTCCGCAGATGACTCCTGACGAAGCGAATCTCGTTTCCTTGGTAGGTTACATTCTCGTCTCGACGATGGTTGTTTGGTTTATTCTCCGTCGAGCGAACAAATTGTATGGCTCCCTCTATGGAAAACTCACCGATATTGAAGTGAAAGCAACTCGAATTGAACGTGACCTTGGCGATCCTGCACGATTACTCAACGACCTTGCAATGGACGGTCTCGACTTGTCTGCTATCCTTGAAGCGCCACAATCCGCTTCAGCTTCTGATGTTCAAAACAGTGGAGAATTAGAGGAGGTGATGTCAAATGGCGAAGAGCAAATCTGAGGCTGAAGACTTCATCATGGACTCTGAATTGGAGGATGGCGATCTCTCAGATGCCCAAGCAGCAATTGCCGCATCCAACGAAAGCGCACAACGCTTGATGCAGGCCAGCCGTGAACTCGAGTCACTCGTTCAGAACGTTGTCAGCGATGAGGTGAACTCACTTGCAACAACTGAACTTGATCTCCTCCAAGCAAAGACATTCTTGGAAACCCACCGATTGCGACGTGCTCGTAAGAGCGTTCGTCGAGCAGAAAAAGCTCTGAACGTCCTTGAAGAGGATGTCCTTTACCTTCGTCGAAGCATCGCTATGTTGCACCGCCTCCTTCGAGAGAAAGCACTCGCAGAGGAGGAAGTTGAGAATGTATTGCGAAGACTACGCAATGCTACAGGTGCTGCTGAGATTGGAGACGTTGGATATGCTGCAACCGAGGTGGAATACCTCGTTGACGACCTCATTGGAGGTAACTCCTCGACACTGAATCCTTTCCTCTTCCGTCACTTCTGGCTTTCCGTTGACACACGATGGCCTGCTGGAGGCGAAACAGGCGTCCTACTTGTCCGCATCATTAACGACGGAGATATCCCTCTTCCAATGATGCGTTTAGCCCCTCCTGTTCCTGATGGATGGAATGCAAAACCATCATTCATTGACGTGCCTGTGATTGGCCCAGGTGGCAACTTACCTGTCCGATTCGAGATTCACGCTAATCGCCGACACGGTGCAGATGAAATCCCACTCTCGCGAAAACTTTCAATTGCGACCGGGTACGAAATGAGGAACGGTAACGTGACAGTAACAGTTCGTGCACAAAACAGATCGATGGAACCTCTCGTCGATGTTCTCATTCAACCATGGATGCCGCCCGGCTTTACTGCCGATAAGGTGCCATTCATTAGCAGGCTTACGCCTGATGAAGTGGCTATCATCCGAATACCACTTCGAATTGACTTGGGTCATGGAGGTGCTCTGTGACCCGTATCCAATTCCCCCCTCGCATGAGGGAGGACGAGTAAAAAAGGTGAAAAAAATGAAAACCGAAAAAGAAACGAAGCAAGACGAACTTGCTGCAATCGGTATTGGTGCAATGATTGTATTCATTGCATTGATCTTGGTTGCGGCAGTAGCGGCAGCGGTCATTATTCAGACCGCAGAAAAGCTGCAACAGAACGCACAAGCCAGTGGTGACGACACCCAAGAGCAAATGTCCACAAAGGTCATTCTGCTCTCGACCGTTATCGACGACATGACCGGAGGTGCAGAAGAACTCTTCTCCACCTTTGAGTTGGCACCGGGTTCAGAACCTATTCTAGGTACGGACCTCGCTTTCACTGTCATTTGTGATGACGGTGCAGGCAGTGCTGCATTCGATGATGGTGATTTCAGCGGAGCAACTGCTCACGATGGAAACGGCGAAACTGTCGCTGGTATCACATTGAATCCAGGAACAACCTATGTTGTTGTTATTGACGTTCCAACCTGTGGCCCAACTGCAAACACAGACCACATTCTTGTGATCTCTGTTATCGGTGGCGGATCCACATACGAAGAACTCCAGTACGGTAGCGCTCCGGCGGTAGGAGACGTTGTAGTCTGAGGTGATGAAAGATGAAAAATACACAAGATAAGAACATGAAAAACGATAACCTAGCCGCAATCGGTATTGGTGCAATGATTGTATTCATTGCATTGATTCTTGTTGCTGCTGTCGCTGCTGCGGTCATTATCCAGACTGCAGAGAAGCTTCAACAGAACGCACAATCCACTGGTGACGATACCACTGACGAAATGTCTGGTAAAGTCCAAGTCCTCAACGTCTTCGTTGCTGACGATTCCAGTTTCGAGGTCTACTTCAGACTCGCTGCTGGTTCCGATGACACGTCAGATGCTGACATCCTCTTCCAGATTTTCTGTGATGATGGTGCCGGAGGAATGGATCGAATCGCTGGCGATTTCGGCGATTCAGCAATTGACCCACTATCTGGCGCTGCTGCGGTTACTACCGCTGCTGCCGGTACTGGATACCGAACCACCGTTTCCGCAGATGACGGAGCCGGTGACTGTGGTCCAAACGCTCTGTTCACAAACAATGTCAAGGCAACACTCTACCTCCACGTAGTTGGCGGTGGAACAACCTACGACGTTCTCAAGGTCAACGACGACTCTGCTGGAGCAGTGGTGGTCTGAGTCTCCCTGCGCAATGATCTGTCTTCGATAGATTAAGCGCAGGAGGTTGTCCCATGGCATGGCCATTTGGCAGTGCAGGGAACGATCGGGACGCAGACGCTGAACTCGCAGAAGAGCGCTTGAAAATCATGGCCAATGTGGCCATCGAACAAGTGCCACTCCCCGAACAGGGAGAGTTGAGTGAAGAAGATGCATGGACCATATCCCCCGGTCCGACTCGAGCACGATTGAACAGTATTGGATCTGTACCATCTGTCGCAGCGACGTTAGCGCCTCAACCGGCAGCACCCGTCAACGCCCAGGTGGATACATCTGGACTGGAACGTATGATCAGTAGCCGTCTCGACATGGTCGAAGATGTGCTCGGACTGATTTCACACAAGATGGAACAAACCAACATTGCACCTGCTGCCGAAGGCGAGGAATCTCTTGCTGAAGGCACTGGAGGCGATGTTGTTTCCGTTGATGGCGCAGAAGGCGACACAATCGTAACGGCTGATGGAGAAGTTCTCCCAGTTGGAGATGGTGTTGATCGATTGCGACAATCCGATGAAGCACGCCTTGTAGAGTTGTACGAAGCACAGGCCCTTGCAGCGAATCCGTTCCTTGCAAAGGGTACCTATGAACAGGCAGCGAACGATGGTGTTGGTGCAGCAATGGTTGCTGCACTATTGTTGGATAATCTTTCTGGAATGGCAGCCGTGAGTTTTGCTCAGAAGGCTGTACAAAGCGGTATGTTGACCGAAGAAGAAGGGCGTTCAGTCCTTGCAATCGTCCAACTCGCAGCTCCAGGAGAAGCGGAATCTGCATTAAACGACCATCTTTCACATCGCAAATTGCTAACGTTCTCTGCGATTGTTGAATCCTGGCGTTCGCAAACAGTGAAGTCGGAGGAATGATGAATGGGTGCTTCAGTAGGCGTTGGCGCTCTTGTGGTTGGAACCTCATTGTTGTTGGTGTTTGCACTTGCAGTGCAAACCCTCGACAATCGATTGGATGCCAGCCTTGAGGTAATCAGCGATGCTGGAGATCCCTTACCCTCGTTTCGAATTGATGACGCAACACTTTGGGAAGGTGCAGTGCTTGACGTTACGGTGACCAGCAATGGAAGCGGTTACGTTAACGGTACATTGATTGCAACTGGAACCGGCAATGGATTTGCTGGTACGTTTACAGTTGATGGTTCAGGAGGAATAGAATCCGTGACAATCACCAGTCGCGGTAATTACTCGTCCCCTCCGACCATCTCTGTTGACAACTCTGGTCAATCAGGCATCATCAGTGTTGCATCATTCAGTTCAGACATTGGAAATCATATTTATGCGAACCTAACGAATACGGGTTCTGTTACAATCCCTCTTCGTGAAGTTTGGGTCTTCCTCGATGGAGGGGGTTCACAAACTCCAACGAATTTGGGAACCGCCTACACTCCGGACATTAACAGCGTACATTGGTATCCTGGCGAAACACTTGATCTTGATTGGTCGGAAGATGGTCCTACAACCTATGAGCGAATCTCGCTTACCGCAGGTGGACTTTCAGTCGCCCATGAACTTCTATGAGGTGAACAAATGGCAGACGGTGGAGCATCTTCATTTATTTTCTTGACAACAGCATTGCTGGTGTCCGGATTGGTAAGTGTTGTTCTCATCAATCAGTGGGGCGATATGGCTCAACTGACTGCGCAAGAAACTGCAGCACTTGAGGTCCAAGAGGCCACGAGCGTTGATTTCGCGGGTGACCCAATGATGGTTTCATTGAACACGACCTTGAATGAAATTACATTCTACGTACAAAACACTGGAACGACGTTGCTTGATTCATCCACGTTGGTTGTGCTCATTGATGGTCAAACAGTGACCTCAACAATCAACGCAACGCTTGTGCCTGCTACAGGAGATTGGGATGAAGACCACCTTCTCCAAATCACTGTGAACGAACCTTCTTGGACGTATCAGTCAGGTGATGATGTTTCGATTACAGTCGTGGTTTCGTCTGAAATTACCAATGGATATCGAGGCTCAGATTCCATGTCTGTGGAGGTGCGATTGCATGGTTGAACGACTTGATGAGATGCCCAAACCGATTGAGGATGGATTCCCTTACGATGTTGAAACGGACAGTCTTGCAGACTCTCTCGGTCTTCGATTACCAAATCGCAGCCTCATTATGTTGCAGGGAGAAGTAGGTGCAGGTAAGTCACTCATCAGCCAACGATTGGTTCATGGATTGTTACACAACGAAGTCAAGGTTCTCGTTATCACCACTGAATTAACAACACGTGGTTGGATTGAACAAATGGAATCCGTTGGTTACGGTGTTACCGACGCACTCACAAATGGAAATCTGATGATATTCTCTCGTTTCGGGACGGTTGCTGAACCAATTCCAAATGTTGGACTCGAGGAAGTACTCGAAAGTGAGGCAATTGAAGAAGCGGACATTGTTGTCATCGATTCTGCCAGTTCATTGATGCCAGATGGTATGAACAACCAAGCACGATTCGATATGATTCAGCGCTTGAGGAGAATTGCTTCAACTGGACGTAGTCTCATGCTAACAGTCGATCGTGATGAAATGGATGAGAAACTGCTTCACTCTTTACGAGCAAGTGCTGAAGTTGTGCTTGACCTTTCGACCAATTTGATTGGAGGAGACCTCAAGCGTTCAATCATTGTCACCCGTTATCTTCGTGCGGCAGGCCCTGTTCAATCATCGATTGGATGGCGCGTTGAGCCTGGAATGGGCTTCATTGTCGATATTACAGCAGTAAGCTGAGGTGAAATCATGGCAGATGAAGAACTCAAATTCCAACGAGGTGATCTTGCCTCTGTCATGGCAGCACACTCGCACGTTGCGGATTGGGTTCGGGATTTTGAGAAGCGTTACGGTTCTCGTCCGATTTACTACGGCCCCCTTGATCGTGATGCTAAGAAACAACGACCGTTGAACTTGATTTACATTACAAAGGAACCGGTTTTCGTCCATATCTATGAACCGCCAAGCGATGAAGAAGGTGGAGGCCAAGTCCTTTGGTTTGGATTGGAACCACAACTGAATGAAGAAGAAGAAAACATTCGTCGTGACCTCGTCGAAACGCTTCTTCAGGAAGCACCTTCCGCTCCATCATTCACAACCGATAATGAATTTGAGACCATTCTTGGTCAAATGATCGACCGTTATACTATATCGGAAACCGAGGCAAGTATTGTCTCACGACGAAGAGGTCGAATTTGGGAACTCGTTGGACTCGATGACAAGAGAATTGTTGTCAATGAAACCCAACGCGAACGATTGCGCTATATTATCATCCGTGACTTGATTCGAAACGGTCCTCTTGAGACACTTCTATCCGATGAGATGCTGGAAGATATTCACTCCGTTGGACTCAAACACATTCACATGGATCACAAGGTCTTCGGCATGGTCACCTCTAACATTCGATTCCGAGAACGAGAAATTCTCTCTCGATACCTTCGCGCAATGTCTGAGCGTATTGGACGTCCTGTATCCGACAACAAACCGATCATTGACGGGGCTCTTCTGGACGGTTCGCGTATCAACATCATCTTCTCGGATGACGTATCCATGCTAGGTCCGTCATTCACCATCCGTAAGTTCGCTGAGGAGACAATCTCCGTGATTCAACTCATCAAATGGGGTACGATGAGTGCTCAACAAGCAGCTTACATTTGGATTTGTCTTGAGTACGGGATGTCTGTTCTTGTATCTGGAGAAACAGCATCCGGTAAGACAACCACTCTCAACGCAATTCTCCCCTTCATCGACCACAACGTTAAGATTTATTCTGCAGAAGACACACCCGAAGTCAAAGTACGTCACAAGATTTGGCAACGACTTGTCACTCGTGATTCGAAGAACGAGGATTCCCGTGTCGAGATGTTCGACTTGCTCAAAGCAGCTCTTCGTTCTCGACCACGTTACATCATTATTGGTGAGATTCGTGGTGTTGAAGGAGCAACAGCGTTCCAAGCAATGCAAACAGGTCACCCTGTCATTGCTACATTCCACGCATCCTCAATTGTGAAAATGATTCAACGTTTCACTGGTGACCCAATCAACGTTCCAATTCGTTTCTTCGACAACCTCAACTTCGCAATTTTCCAAGAAGTTGTGGAAGCACCTGGTGGAGGTATTGCCCGACGTGTTACTGGAATCGATGAGGTCATTGGTTACAACAAACACAGTGATGGTGTGTTGACCAGAGGTATGTTCGAGTGGGATCCTGTCAAGGACAAACATTACTTCCGAGGTATGTTCCAATCGCATCTTCTCGAGAACAAAATCGCTGCAATGGCTGGTTTTTCTAACAAGCGAGATATATATGACGAGATGCTTCGTCGTGCCGCTGCGATTGAACGAATGGCTGATCGAGATCTAACACATTACGACGACGTCTTTGACCTGCTCAATATCTATTACAACAGTGGATGGGAATATTTCGATAGTGCTGTCGACTCTTGGGTTGGCGTCAATCATAAGTGAGGAGGAGATGAACGTTGGAACGAATGCCGATGTGGCAAATTGCCATCCGTCGGCTTGAGATGCCGATGGGGCGTTTCCTCGCGCTCTATGTTGGCGGTGCGTTTGCGGGCGGTTTCTTGGCCTCCCTTCTCTTGATTTTCATTACAGGCGGTCTTGCAGATGGCGCTCTCTTTGCAGGTTTTTCTGGAATTCTTCTTCTTTTCCTCTTACCTATTCTCGCTGCTGGAGGTGCTATGGCGTTTCCATTGCTCGAAGTCAGCCGTTCAGCAAACATGATTGAACGTGAAATGCACATGTTCATCACGCGTATGGGTATCCTGTCTCTTGGAGAAGTTGGTGCTCAATCTATTTTCGATATTCTCAAACAGATGCGAGACTATGGGGAACTTGCAACAGAAGTTCAACGAATTGAGACACTGGTCGACAAGTGGCACACTTCGCTTCCCGAAGCAGCTCGTATTGTAGCACAACAGAGTCCAAGTCCACTATGGACAGATTTCCTCGACCGAATGGCGTTCTCGATTGAAGCGGGACAACCCATTGATGAGTTCATGCGCTCCGAGCAAGAAACGGTTGCTGAACAGTACAACACACTCTACGACACCCGTCTTGAGAGTGTTGACACGATGCAAGAAATCTATGTCTCCATGGTCACTGCGGGACTGTTTGGTTTGGTTATTGCGGGAATTCACCTCGTTCTTTTCGAGGTCGGAGGAGATAGCGATACGCCGATTGAAGTTGCTTCCCGACTTCGTTATCTTCTCCTTGCTTCTATGCTCTTCATTATCATTCAAATTGGAGCGATGATGGCGTTTAGGGCTACGATTCCTCGAGATCTTATTTTCGCTCGAGATGAACTTGATACGCCGTTCCGAATCAACTTCAGACGCTCAATCCTCTCTGCAGGGGCAGTATCACTTTTCCTCCTCATTGTGACGGTTTTTGTTGTGATCTCCACCTGGGAAGCAATCAGTTCTCAGTGGGATCGCTATGGCCTTATCCTCCTCGCAGCACCTCTCTCTCCGATGCTTATTCCAGCTTGGCTAATTCGACGTGAAGAAGGCGGTGTTCAACGACGTGACGGAGCATATCCTGATTTCATTCGTGCTTTAGGAGGAACTGCACAAGCCAGAAGTGCTGAGCCATCTGCCACAATCAAAGCATTACGAGGTGTCGATTTTGGTATGCTCGACGAATCAATCGATCGTCTCGAACGACGTCTTGCAACACGAATTGATTCGGATCGAGCCTGGGATTACTTCAACGCAGATACCAATTCTGCAGTTATTTCACGATACACTCGAATCTACATCGAAGGGTCTCAATCATCGGGTAAACCCGCAGAGACTGCAGAGATGGTGTCTCGTTCAGTTGGTAACCTTCTCTCATTACGCCGTCGTCGCGCTCTCTCAGCCAATACAATGTGGGGTGTTGCACTCGGACTCCTCATTGCAAGCGTAACTTCCCTCAACGTGACCATTTCCATTGTCTTGCAGTTGGGTGAAGCAATTGCTGGTGTCGCAGGTGGCCTTGCTTCAACCGATGTTGGAGCATTGCAAGACTTTGGTAGCGGTATTGCGTTACCGGTTATGGAAGATGCCTCATCAGTCGAAGACAACATACGGATGTTCAAAATCATCGTATCCATTCTTGTTCTTGGACAAATCATCGCCGTTTCAGCAATTGCAACACGTCTTCGGGGTGGAGGTAAAACCAGTGCATTCGGACAAGCTATCCAATTGCTGTGGATCGCTGGAATCACTTCATGGATTACCGCAGTAGTCCTTGAAGGAGCATCTTCAGTCTTTGGAGTCTAGAAAAAGAGTATATGCTTGGTCGATGATGGTCGCATATGCAACCAGCAGCGCAACAACCAAGCCCGCCGTCGAACATGTATCATCCTCCACAGCAGGCGATGATGAGCGGTGGATTGTTCTCATTGCACAAATTCCTCATGATCGGGGTCATCCTTGTCCTTATTGCGGGATTAGTAAGCGTCCTACCAGACTTTTCAGGTCCTCCCTCGGTAGTTGATTACGAGAACTTGACCGGCTCTGAATTACAGGATAAAATGGACATAGAACAGGAAAAATACAATGATTTTGTGCGTTTGATGGACACATTCGCCACCATTATCGGAATGGTTGGTGTTGGTCTCATCGGTTATGCCTTCGTTCGTGAAGCCTACGATGAAGATACAACAACACCTGCTCTGCGAATTACATTACTGATTCTTGGTACCGTTATGCTTTTGCAATTGCTCGGTTCTGGATTTAATCTAAGCGTTTCACTTTGATTTCGGCTTGTTCATCTTCGCCTCTTCTGCGATTCGCTTTTTTGTTGCGGCCCATGAACAGATAGGGCATTGAGACAAATCATGGTATCTTGCAGGGCAGTATTCCCGGCCAAAGAAGATGATTTGCAGATGCAGGTCGTTCCATGCTTCTTTCGGAAAAACTGCTTTGAGGTCTTTTTCCGTTTGATCAACATTCCTCCCATTCGATAACCCCCATCGGGCAGCAAGTCGGTGGATGTGTGTGTCAATCGGGAAGGCTGGAATGCCAAATGCTTGGGCAAGAACAACTCCAGCGGTTTTGTGTCCAACGCCAGGGAGCGCTTCGAGTTCATCGAAGGTGTTTGGAATCTCTCCTCCATGACGTTCCAGCAACAGTTCCGACAAGCGGCGGATGTTTTTTGCCTTGGTAGGGGCAAGTCCAACCTCTCGAATCAACGATTGAATTGTGGATACTTCGAGTGAAGCCATCTTCTCGGGCGTAGAGCCTTGCCTGAACAACTCAGGCGTGACTTGGTTCACCTTCAAATCTGTAGTTTGTGCGCTCATCAATACCGCAATAAGAAGTTGGAACGGTGATTCATGGTCGAGTGGAACAGGTGTTTCAGGATACAATTCCTCCAACATTGCTTGAATGCGCTCGGCTTTTTCCTTGCGCTTCATTTGATCACCTATTCAGCATATTCCGAGCCTGTAACCCATCCAAAGAAGAGTCCTGAGAAGATACTGGCTAGTGGAATAGCGTTGCAAACAAGCGCTTCAATGATTGGAGATTCACCATCTTCAGGTTGCCCGACGAGAATCCATAGCAACAAGCCAAGGAACAATCCAGGGATGACCATGAGAGCGCCCATTATCAGTGTCCTAGTGAGTCGCATGCCTTTACCACCATTCTCTCATTCAAGAAGTGTTGCTTCATTGGAGCGACAATTGTTGGGCTAGAGTTTCTGAACTCATCGAGTTGATGACATCGTCGTTCTCTAACCATCCTTTACGAGCAGTCATTACACCGTATTGAATATCAGCCAGTCCGCGAATCGAGTGTGCATCTGGGCTGATCGCTACTGGGACGCCCATCAATTTGGCGTATTTGCAAAGGCGATAATCAATGTCAAGACGGTATGGACTGGCATTCAATTCAATCGATTTGAATCGACCATCCTCAATGTGTTCAGCCATTGCATCGATGAGTCGATGGACATCCACTTCATATCCCTCACGTCCTTGCAGAATTCTTCCCGTTGGATGTCCGAGTACCTTTGTAGCAGGATGATCTAAGACTTTCAGTAATTCTTCTGTATTCTCACTTTCATCACGCCCTCTCCACTTTGTCATTGCATGAACGGAGGCGACGACATAATCGAGTTCACTCAAGACATCATCAGGATGGTCGAGTTTACCTCCTGCGAGGATGTCGGATTCAACACCATGAAACAATCTGAAATTGATGCCTTCATCCTGCCAGTTTTGGTTGTATTTTCTGATTTTTTGGCCTTGCTCAAGCAATCGGTCCGCAGGTGCTCCGTTTGCAATCTTGAGTGTTGGTGAATGATCTGCTATTCCAAGCCATGACCAACCCAACGCCTGAGCAGCATCAGCCATCTGTTCGAGTGTTGCTTCTCCGTCGGATACAACTGTGTGGTTGTGCAATGCTCCCTGAATTGAATCAAGTTCCAATAATGTAGGCAGATCACGTTCACTTCCAGATTGAATCTCTCCAGTATCTTCTCTCAATTCTGGTGGAACCCATTGAAGATCAAGATGCGTGTAGATTTCTTGTTCCGTCATAGCAGAGAGAGAATATTGTGCAGCTTCGATTCCTTTGAGTTCGCCTGCTTTTGCTTCAGGAATGAGTCCGAATTCGTTGAGACGTAGTCCACGATCGATGGCTCGCTGACGCATTGCGATGTTGTGTTCCTTGCTTCCTGTGAAGTATGCGAGCGTGAATGCGAACATTTCTGGAGGCACCAAGCGAACTTGTGCGTCGATGGTTCCAGCACTTTCCAATTGTTCGTAATCGTCTCCACCAATGGCTTCGAGAACGTTTGCGTCGATGTGTCCAACTGAGAAACCATCCTCGAAGATACTCGCTTCAAGAATCAAACTGATTTTAGAATCTCCTGCGCCTTTGACGTCGGCGATTCCTTGCAAAGCAAGAATTGCAGAGCCAACCTCCTCATGATTTTCTGGGTGAACGCCCACGACAATATCCAAGTCACCAATGGTTTCCTTTCGTCGGCGTGCACTTCCAGCCAGTTGAACACGTTCAACTCCTGGGATTGCCTTGATCCTTTGCTCAAATGCAGTACCATACTTGAGGCCGATGTCCAAACGGCGACGAGCCCTAAATCTGGACAGC
>JACETE010000028.1 GCA_013911465.1 Candidatus Poseidoniales archaeon | reverse complement strand
GCCATTAATTCAATGGTGGGCTCGGAGAGAATCGAACTCTCGATCTTTGCCATGTCAAGGCAACGTCATAACCCCTAGACCACGAGCCCTAGGTAATCTTCCCACCATAGACGCGTATTTATTCACATCGGTAGGCATACTCTAAAGTTAAGAGATGATCTTGGAAATTTTACCAGTACAACCTTGTTGAGAACATGTACCTGCAAACCTTGTACGGCCATTTGACATTTTGATTTCTTTGCCATTTACAATAGGACCATATGTTTTGCATTTCAAACAAAAACCCTCAACTTGAGTCATATCCAACCGGCGGTCAAGGAACTGTATGAACTCTTTGTTCAATAAATCAACAAAATACCCCTTTGACCCCCTACTTAGAGTAGTGAAAACGAAATATGTTGATTGTTGAGCATATGCTTTCAATTGAAAAACGTTGCACTGCGCTTAATTTAGAAGCTAGAAGGATAGTTCTTGGAATCGCCAACACGAACGCAATGTCGTATAACTACCATTATACGACCATATGCATCACTCTTTATGCGTGGTTTTGAACTGATCTAAGAATTGGACTTCATCAACTTCGAAAATACCCACAAGTGGAGGGCCGCTCATGAACGATTCTAGTGGTCCATGTTCTGAATCAAGTTTCTCACTAACAAGCTTTGAAATCCTTTTCATATGTTTTCGTGATTGGTATAATGTTTGGACAAGGAAGAGTGGTTGACCATCTACTGAGCGTGCTGCCCATGCTAACAAACATCCATTTTGTCTTCGCTTCAACTCTTGATGTGAATTCAGAACTCTCAGGAAACGGGCATCAACTTTCTTCTGGGACGAGCAT
This sequence comes from Candidatus Poseidoniales archaeon, assembly GCA_013911465.1. Taxonomy (GTDB): domain Archaea; phylum Thermoplasmatota; class Poseidoniia; order Poseidoniales; family Poseidoniaceae; genus MGIIa-L2. Next base: position 17,049 of record JACETE010000028.1, on the reverse strand, counting down.
ACGACAGTTTCCAACCAAGCCATGATAATCAACCTATACTAATTTGAATAATTTATAATTTGCAATTAAATTTGTTTAATTATATTTAGAATTCAATATATTCGCCTTCCAAACAAACAGAATGAATTGGGGAAGACGAAGGGGTCATACACCAACTTTCCCAATGTCTACTGTTGAGGATATTGAAATTCGCAATTGCTCCTTTCCGTAGTACGCCATGTTCTATCCCATCTGCCCGAGGTGTAGAAATTGCAGCATTTCTCGTAACACAGGAAAGCGCATCATATGGAGAAATAGAATTTCGCTGGACTGATAGAGATCCTATGAAGGGTATACTGTTGATGAAACAGTTCGGATTGAAATCTGTAGCCATCGTAAATGGGATTTCCATTTCCTGAACCTCTGAAAAAAGAGGCCACTCATCTCCGTTACAGTATGGAGTCCCGGGCAAGAAGCCTGTCATCACTCCTGCTTCTTTCATTTTGATGCGCGCATCCATTGCAGTGTGGTGTGCATGATCTGCAGTTCGAACACCCAACTCTGCGGCCAACTCTCCACCCCCGCCATCTGTAAATTCATCTATATGCATTCGTAAATCTAGACCTCCTTTCCGTGATGCCACTAAAATATCTTCAGTTTGTTCCAATGTAAACCAACCAGGTTCGCAGAAGACATCTGCAGATTCAGCAAGGCCTGAATCAAGTACGGCAGGTAGTTGTTCAGAGAGTATCTCCTCTGTGTAAGAATCGTATGTATGACCCGGTGTTACAGCATGTGCCCCCATCCACGTTGAATGAATTGAAGGTAAACCACTGACTAATTTCAGTTTATCAACAGCAGATAACAAGGCTAATTCATGCTCAGTTGATAGGCCATATCCGGATTTGGCTTCTACAAATGTCGTCCCATTACGCAGCGATTCCATAAGGCGTATTCTTCCAATTTCAAACAATTCATTGGGACTGGATTTTCTTGTAGATCTGACTGTTTCCATAATCCCACCACCCAATTGAGCAATTTCAGAATAGGTCTTACCTTCCATTTTCAGCTTATGTTCATTGAATCGATCACCAGACCAAATGAGGTGATTGTGGCCATCAATAAATCCTGGAACGATTGCTCGTCCTTGTACGTCTATAAATTTGGCATCCGAAGATTCGAATTCACTTATTGAATCGACGATATTTTCAATTCGATTGTTCTTTACAATAATACTTTTTCCATTATACAATGATTGTTTATCATCCATCGTTTGCAATGAACCAATGTTGTGGAAAATGGTTCGCATAATATAAGGCTAGAAGTGAGAGTTGAAGAACAATCGCATACACGCCCATCCATGAGCAACGCAAAATGGACCATCGGTATCGAGTCCACTGCACATACATTTTCCTTTGGACTGGTGGATCCTGAAGGAATCCCTTACCCATCCGTCGGTGATACGATTAAACCCCTTGAAGGAGGTATTCATCCACGAGAAGCCGCAGATCATCACCGGGATTATGCTGGAGAATTGTTTCAAAGAGTGCTTGAGTCACAAAATCTCAACCCATCTGATATCGGAGCCATCGCTTATTCGCAAGGACCTGGTTTGGGACCTTGCCTTCGAATCGGAGCATCTGTCGCACGAACTATTTCGAGCAAACTGAACGTCCCTCTTATCGGTGTCAATCATTGTGTTGCACACATCGAAATCGGACGACAGCAATGTGAATGTGATGATCCAGTATTGCTGTATGTCAGTGGTGGTAATACACAAGTCATTGCCAAGCTGCAAGGAAAGTACCGTGTTCTTGGAGAGACATTGGATATTGGCATCGGAAATATGCTGGACAAATTTGCTCGTCAACAGGGCATTCCATTCCCAGGTGGACCAGTTATCGAAAAACTTGCCAAAGAATACATTGATGAAAATCCAAACGCTTCCTTGAATGGGTTGGAACTTCCATATCCTGTTCGCGGAATGGATCTAGCATTTTCAGGAATCCTTACAGCAGCTCAACGTCTCATAGAAAAAGGCCATTCTCTAGGAGCAGTATGCTGGTCATTGCAAGAACATTCCTTTGCTGCATGCATCGAGGTGGCAGAACGAGCACTCGCCCATAGCGGAAAGAATGAGGTTCTTCTTGGTGGTGGCGTTGCTTGCAACAACAGACTTCGAGAGATGTCAACACGAATGGCAAGTGAGCGTGAATCAACATCGCATGCACCTCCAAAAATGTATTGCATCGATAATGGTACGATGATTGGTCTACTTGGATACATCGAACTCAAGACAGGGCGCAAGACTCCATTTGAGTCCAGCGGTATCGATCAATACATGAGAACCGATGACACAGTAGTGAACTGGAGTTAGGCATAATCAGCGGATTGTTTTTAACAAGTCGGCAGTGAGATTCTATTATTGGGGGATTCAAAATTCGAGACCGTCGCAGAAAACCGGATGAGCCATTTAATCCATTTGCTGCGAACGCGAACCAAGTTCGCCAAAAGAAACGAACAGAACGAAGCCAAACAAATGAGGCTCGTCCCGCAACTCAGAACCGGCCACAGGCTCGAGCGAGTGCGGATTCAAGTGATCTGAAAAAGAAACAGGAAGAGGCCCGTAGGAGGTTGGGCGCCCAAGCAGCAGCATCTTCTTCATCTGTTCAAAAACCAGCAATTGAGTCCAGTGCACTCAATGCACCAACGAATCCAGAAACGGCACAACAACTCACCCGTGCAGACCGATTGGCAGAGTTGCGTAAGCAGTCCCAAGAATCCGTGAAGAAGACAGAATCAATTTTGGATCCAAGCACACCAGTTGCTGTTCAACCCGTTCAAGTAGAGGCTCAACCCGAAATTACTGTCAGAGATGAATCACCTTCAACGATAGAAACAGATGCTCAATCGAGCAGCAATACAGTTGTGGCTGAGGACACCGTATCTCCGAAGAATGTTTTCAAACAAATCGTTACAGAAACCCCGAAAAAGCGTGAACATCGAAGGCGTCGATCTCGTCATGATGATTCAGGTGGTGGAAGACAGCCGAAGGTTAAGAAGCTCAACCGTCAACGATACAACGACTACAAATATGCTGCAAGAGACATCCTTGACGATGATAGCGTAGCTGATGAACATCGATCGAATTTACTTGGTCAGATATGGGCAAAAGGCGAACGAATCGGTGTTGATGCCACTTTTGAGTTCATTACAGAGAAAGAGGAACAACTCGTCATAAACGAAATTGTAGCCCAACGATTAAGAGACCTCGTCAAGGCACTTACCACTAGGAGATAATCACATGACCACCGTTGAAGAAAATTCTGTTGCCTCAGTCCATTACACAGGAACCCTACCCGAAAGTGGTGAAGTGTTCGATAGCAGTGAGGGTCGAGACCCTCTAACATTCCTTGTTGGCCATCAACAAATGATTCCAGGATTTGAGCAAGAATTAATGGGCGCCGCAAAAGGTGAACGACGAACATTCACTCTAGAACCGGAAAGGGCTTATGGTGAAAGAATTGCAGAAGCAGTACAACAAATCCCCGCAGGTATGTTTGGGGACATTACTCCAGAACCGGGTATGACCTTAATGTCCGATGTTGGACCATTCAATGTTGTATCGATCGAAGATGATGTTGTCACCGTTGATTTCAATCACAAATTGGCAGGACAGACCCTTCAGTTTAGTGTTGAAGTTGTCGATGTAAGACCTGCTACCGATGAAGAACTTGAACACGGCCATGCGCATGGTCCCGGTGGCGTAAACCACTGAGGAATGCGAGGCTTGATGAATCGCCTTTGCATGGATAATGCATGGTCGAATTAAGGAAATCAACGTGGGAGACGTTGGGAGGACTCCCAATTCCTGCATATCATGCGCCAGGTGATCAGCCAGAATTTCCAGGTCAACCTCCTTTCACAAGAGGGATACATGAGCAGATGTATCGCTCTCGATTGTGGACTATGCGTCAATATGCTGGATTCTCATCGGCTAAAGAGACAAACGAAAGGTTTCGGTTACTTCTCGGCCGTGGGCAAAAAGGGTTGTCAGTCGCTTTTGATTTACCAACCCAACTAGGTTTGGATGCAGATGATCCATTAAGCGAAGGAGAAGTAGGTAAGGTAGGTGTATCAATTTCATGTTTACAAGATATGAGGGATTTGTTTGAAGACATTCCACTTGACAAGGTATCTACATCGATGACAATCAATTCCCCAGCAATGATTCTTCTCGCAATGTATTGTGTTGTAGCAGAAGAACAAGGAGTTTCGAGTAGTCAAATTTCCGGGACGATTCAAAATGACATACTGAAAGAATACATCGCACGAGGTACGTACGTATTTCCACCTAATCATTCCATGAGATTGATTACGGACATTTTCGAACACTGCGCGGAACATATACCAAGATGGAATACGATTTCCATCTCAGGTTACCATATTCGAGAAGCTGGATCGACAGCCGTACAGGAATTAGCATTCACACTATCCAATGCATTGGCGTACGTAGATTCTGCTTGTCAAAAGGGATTGGAAGTGGACACATTTGCACCTCGCCTATCTTTCTTTTTCAATTGCCATAATGATTTCCTTGAGGAAGTTTCTAAATTTAGGGCTGCCCGACGGCTATGGCATGATTTGATGGTCGAACGATATTCGCCGTCCAATCCTCGTTCTACGAAATTGCGGTTTCACACACAAGTTGCTGGTGTTTCATTAACTGCACAGCAACCACTCAACAACATTAGTCGAGTGACAATTCAAGCCCTCGCTGCAGTTTGTGGAGGGACACAGAGTTTACACACAAACAGTTACGATGAGGCACTTGGTTTACCGACCGAAGAGAGTGCAACAATAGCTCTACGAACCCAACAGATTATTGCCGAGGAATCAGGAGTTGCAGATGTTGTCGATCCATTTGCTGGGTCATATCATATTGAATCCTTAACCGATCAAATCTATACCCAATCTCGGAAAGAGATAGAGAAAATTGAAGCCATGGGAGGCGCTCTGAAAGCAATAGAGCAAGGATATCAGCAACAAGAGATTCATACAACGGCGTACAGATATTTCAACGAAATTGAACGGGGTGAGCGACGAATCGTTGGAGTCAATCATGGAACAATGGAAGAACAAATCCAGATACAGCCAATGAAACTCAATCCTGAGGTTACAAAACACCAACACCAACGTCTGAAAACATTGCGTTCTGAACGTAATAATGACTCGGTAAATATACTTTTGAAAACAATAACAGAGGCGTCTCAGAATGGAGATAATTTGTTTCCAATCGTCCTTGATGCGGTGCGAGCAAATGCTACATTGGGAGAAATTATGCAGGCGATGAAGAATGTATTCGGAACATATTCTGCACCAAGTGGATTTTAGGAGGCAAGTGCATGAATCAACGTATAACAATCGATCACATTGGAATTGCAGCAAATACACTGGATGAAGGAAGTCATTTCTGGAAACTTATCGGCCTTATTGCTGAAGGAGAGGATGACCGAGTAGATGATCAAGGTGTAACAACGAGATTCTTTCCGTTGAACGAGATTGAACATTCCAAAACCAACATCGAAATCTTAGAACCTACAGGTCCATCAACTCCAATTGGAAAATTCCTTGAAAAAAGGGGGCCAGGAATTCAACAACTCTGTCTAGCGGTTGATGATATTGAGGAAATGATTGCACACCTTGTAAACAATGGCATCCGAATGATTGATTCTGTTCCAAGAAAGGGAGCACACAACTCCATTATTGCCTTTGTTCATCCCAAGAGTACAGGTGGAATCCTCATCGAATTGAAACAACGATGAGAGATGAAACGGACAGAATGCTCATAATCGTCTTTGGCTTCTAAGGAACGATGAGGAGTTGTATCGACCACCTGATGGCCTTACCGCACATTGCAGGACCTAAGATTCGTCAAGAATCGGAATATCTTGCCCAACAATTGGAAATTCTTCGCCATAACGGCACCATTACTAACGAAGCGTTCCTTGATGCTGGTGCTGTACAAGGTGCCTTTGAATTAATTGGAACACTCATTGAAATGGGCGTATCACAGAAAGAAATACATCAGGAATTGCGGAATACACTCGACCGGGCTAAGCGATTGGAAGAAAAGCATCCAGGGTTAGATTTCGCTGTAGAAAGTGGTCGAGCATCTTGAGTGTGCCTCAAATGGATCCGCTCTTACGTTTAATCAACGTGAAAAAATCGTTTGGTGATGTCCAAGCAATAGATCACGTGAATTTCGAAATCCATCGCAATTCTGTGATTGGATTGGTTGGCGGAAATGGAGCGGGTAAAACAACACTGCTTCGACTCATGTCGGGAGTATACAGGCCAACTGAAGGTTCTGTTCAATTGGACAATGAACGACCTGTGACTGAAATGAGAAAGGTTCTTGGTGTTGTCCCAGAATCGACTGGTTTGTATTCTAAATTAACAGCATGGGAAAATATTCGTTATCACAGTCGACTCCATGGCATCGATGATCAAGTCGCATGGGATCGAACCTATCGTTTCGCCAAATTGCTTGATATCGAACAATCATTGCATCGGTATACAGAAGGATTCTCTAGGGGCATGAAGCAGAAGACTGCCTTGCTTAGAGCTCTTGCACACGGACCGCAAATCCTACTTCTCGACGAGCCAACTGGAGGGCTTGATGTCACCTCAGCACGTACAGTACGACGTTTAGTTCGTAAACTGAAGGATGAAGGGGGGACTGTCATATATTCGACACATCATTTAGCTGAAGCACAGCAAGTATGTGATCGTATCATTATCATTCATAATGGAATTGTTCAAGCTGACGGAACTCCTGAAGAACTTCTCAATCTAACAGACTCTAGCACGTTGGAGGAAGCATATGTCGCACTAACTAAGGAAACTGCACGACCAAGGACGGAAGAATCTGAAACTCCTTCAAAAATGGCAACGTTGTGGCGTCGACTGTTTACTCCTTCAATGAAAATGGAGGTGAGTGAGGATGAATAGTCGAAAGAGAATCATCATCGTTGCGAAGAAAGAAATCATCGAATTCATCCGAGACTGGAGAACCATCGTTGCACTCGTCCTCATTCCACTCTTGTTGTTTCCATTGTTGTTTATTGCCTTCCCGGTTGTGATGCAAAATGAAGCAGCCGAACTTGAAGAAAAGTCAATTCAGGTTCTTATTCAATCAAACGACATCGATCCACTGTTGATTCAAGATATTGAAAACCAATCTGCCATCATTACACAAGTGGAGATGCCATCGAATCTCACAACACTTGCAGACCCTGGAAACAATACGGAACAGTTACGAAGTTTAGCATACGACGCTATTCTTCGTATCGAACAACGCAATGAAACATGGTATTATGCAATTCTCCATCTTTCAACATCTGAACAATCAAATGAGGCAAGGAGCCGTATATTGGATGTCCTTTTCGAATGGGAGGAGAACCTAACCATTGAACGAATTGAATCAGCGGGCTTGGATGTTGAATCCACGTTGAATCCACTTCAATGGGATGGATCTATTTCTGGTGCTGATGTTGCAACAAAGGGAGAACAAGCAGGAATGTTGTTGTCGTTATTTATTCCATTTGTTTTGGCAATATGGACCGCAAGTGCAGCTGTGCAACCTGCAATCGATATGACTGTAGGCGAACGTGAACGTGGAACGTTAGAATCTCTTCTTAGTTTACCCCTTTCACGAACAGAGTTGTTACTCGGAAAATGGCTCGCTGTCGTATCAATTACAGCTGTTGGGGTTACATTGCAAATCAGTGGTTTACTGTTTGGAATCGCGTATCTTGCAAGCGATTTTATTGATGTACCATCATTGAGTTTTGGCTCAATATTCTTACTTGCACTTGCAGTTGGTTTCTATGGAACAATGATTGTTGCACTCTATTTGGCCCTAGCAATGCGCTCAAAATCTGTCAAAGAGGCAGGATCAGTACTAACTCCGATTACTCTTGCAATGATTCTCCCCATTTTACTGACTCAATTCATTAATCTTGACGATGTAGAAATGTTTTGGTTTGGCATACCATTTGTCAACGTATTGCTTGGTTTGCGGGAATTGTTACTTAATAGAATCATCATAGAACACGTTGTTGTTTGGGTTTTAGTTTCCTCTCTCGTCTGTCTCCTAACCATTCGCTACGCCGCCAAGCAGTTTCGTCGAGAAGACATCATTACTACAAAATCATAGTATTCTTCAAATATTACCATGATATGCACAGAGTATGCCCAAGATAAGTTTGGATATGCCAAAGGAACTTCTCACAGACCTCAAATTGCACGTCGGCGATGATAAAAAATTCATCAGTGTAGCGGATGCCATACGTTCTGCTTGCCGAAAACTGCTTGATCAATTGGATAGCATCGACATGCGTCAAGGTCGATTGGGTGGTGAATAAATGACAACAAGAGAAGAAGCAGAACAAGCGGTCTTTACACTACTCAAGTATCTTGATTCGGATCCAAAAAGGGAGGGTTTGACAGATACTCCGCGACGTGTTATCGACTCATGGGACGAGGTCTTTGCAGGATATCACTCTAATGCCGAGAGCATACTACAGGCCACATTCAATGCAGAAGGATACGATGGTATTGTATTGCTAAGTAACATTGAATTCCATTCCACATGCGAACATCATTTGCAACCTTTTAGTGGACGCGCCCATGTTGCATACATACCAGTGGACCGTATTGTTGGGATTTCCAAACTTGCTCGAATCGTGGATCATCATGCATTGAGATTGCAGAATCAAGAACGAATAACCAACGATGTAGCAAATGATTTGGTTAACCATCTCAACCCTCTTGGCGCAGCTGTCATTGTTCAAGCATCACATGGATGCATGAGATGCCGGGGTGTTCGAAAACAAAATGCAATCATGACAACCAGTGCAATGCGGGGAGTATTTTTCGATAAGCAAGAAGCACGCAATGAGCTCATGCAATTAATTGAAAACTCGAGTTGAACCAAATGAATTGCGAACGTTCTGGTGAACTTGTTGGTGATAATTCATCAGACCTTGCCGTAGAATATCCTATCGTTGAGATATTTCATTCTGTTCAAGGCGAGGGTTTTCATGCCGGTATGCCACATGTTTTCGTGAGATTTGGAACATGTAACCTACGATGCAGTTGGTGCGACACAGATTTTGACACATTTGAATCGATGCCAGCACTCGACATACTTGCTGAAATTATGAAATTTGATTGTAAGCGCGTCATCTTTACTGGAGGAGAGCCAATGCTCCATGACCTTTGGCCGCTCCATCGTTTGCTCAAAGCAAGGGGATTCAACATCTCAATTGAGAGCAACGGAACGATCTTGATTCCAGAGGGTCTCATTGATTGGATTTGTATATCTCCAAAAGATCAGGTCTATCCGAACTCCATCATTCGACAACGAAATGGTGATGAATTGAAAGTAGTGTATTGTGGCCAAGATTTGGAGATGTATGATGAACTTAAATCGGGATTCAACCATCATTTTCTTCAACCATGCTACATCGATACTGCATCAGTCTCTGAAAATGGGGTCATGTTTCAGGAAACGGAACAAGTTGTCAAGGAACACGATGGCTGGAGATTATCACTGCAAACGCATAAATGGATGGGTATTCTATGAAAACAGTAGTCATGGCACTTAGTGGTGGAATGGATTCCACATGCCTCTTAATGCATTATCTCGCTCGAGGATACAAAGCTGTGTGTATCTCATACAATTATGGGCAGAAACATTCAATCGAATTGGAACGAGCAAAAGAGTCCATATCCCTGTGCATCGAAAATGATTTGAAAGTGAGTCATCATATTGTTGATTTATCACCAGCCATGTCCTTGTTTGATTCCGCATTAACATCCAAAGAACATGACGTTCCCCTTGGCCATTATGAGGAAGACCAGATGAAACAAACAGTCGTTCCGAACAGAAATGCTATTTTTGCTTCTATTCTCTATGGGTTTGCACTATCTGAGACAAAACGTACTGGAGAGGATGTCGTCCTTGCTCTTGGCGTACACAGCGGAGATCATGCAATCTATCCGGATTGTCGGCCAGAGTTTTACGAAGCTTTGCAAAACGCATTCGAAATTGGCAACTGGGATAGCGAGAGTGTGGCTTTTGATCTCCCATACCTTCATGGTGACAAGACATCAATTCTTGAGGATGCTATGGTATCGTGTGACATGCTCGGTCTAGATTTTGACGTTGTACTCAAAAATACGATCACATCATACAACCCAGATGTCAATGGTAGAAGTTCAGGACAAAGTGGCTCGGATATTGAACGTATCCTCGCATTCCATGCTATTGGTCGAAAAGACCCAATTGAATACCAAGTCTCTTGGGACATTGTATTAGAAAATGCATTATTGGTAGAATCAAAACATCAATCGGGTGGTCAGTGATGAGATTTGAAGATCGTATAGCATCGCTCTCTGAAATTTCATTTTACGTCACTCAACAAAATGGAACGGAGCGACCATTCACTGGTGCATTGAACAAAGAAACACGTAAAGGAAATTATTCCTGTATCGTTTGTGAAACTCAACTTTTTACAAATCAAATGAAATTTGATTCCGGTTGTGGGTGGCCTGCATTTCATACAGAACATCATGATGCTAACATCAAACGAATTATCGATACATCCCATGGCATGACACGCGTCGAAGTTCGATGTGGAACCTGCGATGCACATCTTGGACATGTTTTCAACGATGGGCCGAGGAAACATGGTGGTGAACGATATTGCATCAACAGTGCTGCAATGATATTTGAGGTGATTGAATGACAACAAGAATTCGAAGATATGTCGAAACAGATACAGGACATAGAGTTCCAAATCACAAAAGCAAGTGCCGACATTTTCATGGACATCGCTATCGATTCGAAGCGGAAATTGAAGGGGAGATTGTAGAAACTTCAGGTGTGAGTGAAGAGGGTATGCTAATGGATTTCAGTGACGTTAGTGCAATCCTTACAACCTATATCCACGATGTTGTTGATCACGCTTTTGTGGTGTATGAAGGAGATCAAGAAGCGAGAACATTACTTGAAGCCCTTCCTACAGAGCATCGAACAGTTGTAGTTCCATTCATACCAACCGCTGAAAATCTGGCAAAATGGGCCTATGAACAAGTACAGCCACATATCCAGACAGCTTACGGAAATCGATTGCGATTGGTTGCGATGCACGTTCGTGAGACTCCCAAAAGTTGGGCTTCCTGGTATGCGTGATTATTCTTCCTCGAGGATGACACGGCGTCGGCGGGTTGCTCTCCAATCATCGTCCTTGGATGCAAATTCAAGAGCTGTTGAGGCATCAACAAAACCTCCAATCAACCGATTGGTTTCATCAGGTTCCATGCCAGAGCGTTGCAATGCGCGTGTCAGCGAATGAGTAAACGAAATTCTTCTCTCGTCGCCACCCGGAAGATGCATTGCAATATCTTCTATTGCTTTCCTTAGGACAACTCGCTGTTCTGGAGAGATCCCCCGTTGTAGGGGGACAATATCAGGAAGTGCTTCATCGTCACCTTGTTTTTCAAGAACGCGATGTCGATGAAGTTCGTATGTAAGTGTATGAACAGCATGGCTAAGATTTGTAATTGGATAACCTTCCCAGGTCGGTAGTGTCACGAGATAATCACATCGAAGGAGATCTTCCGTACTCAATCCTTTACCTTCTTCACCGAAAACTAGTGCTACGGATTGATTGATGGTTGATATGCGGTCAGAAAATTCCCAAGGATACATGAAATGACGTTTTTGCGTTTTATCACCAATCTCACGTTTACCGGATGTTCCAACAACCAACGAACAATCACGTATTGCTTCTTCAAATGAATTAAACAATTTACATGAATCAAGAACACGTCCTGCGTGTTTTGCCCGGTTGCGAGCTTCCAGATCATCCGGGTGGCATTGTGGCTGGACCAAACGTAACGAGTCGAATCCATGGTTCAGTAAGGAACGGCATACCGCACCCAAATTACCGGGGTGTTGTGTCCCCACAAGAACAACATGCAAGTCATAGTTAGAATCTGGCAATGGAAGTCTACTTCTATCGCCCATTATTCTTCCTCCAAACGATTGATGAATTCGGTAATCCAAAGGGGATTACATGCTTGATAAATGAAGAACAAAAATCCTCCACGCTCACGGTCAGGCATGACCAACGAACGTCGACGTACGTTGTAGGTATTCCTCAGATGTAGAATCAGCATTTCAAGTGATTCTTGTTCAGAATCATGAACAGACACGGGTGTTCTGTTCCAATCAACCCAAATGGGCACGCTGAAAACCTCATCAATCGGTTGGGCGTTGTCGATAACGTGTAACGTAACCTGCAATCCAATTGCGAAGTTTCTTGGTACTGACGTCAGTCAATTGCTCTACCATCTTTTTGTTGTGATCGAAATCATCAGTGAATTTTTCACCGTGTTCTTCAACTAGACGAATAGCTCGGATTTTGATAAAACTTGGTCGAATGTTACCCATGTTCAGGCCTCCTCATACAATTTAACTTCGATAGGGATATCAGGCTCATCGTGACGGATCACGGTGAGTCGAATCTTGCGTGGTGGATTTTCAATACCACGTTCCCAGATTTTTTCGTTCACGGATGGGTCAATGTAAATCTCTTCTTCAGGTAAAACCTTGAGATGACGGATGACTTCATCGCGAATAATTTGGATTGCACGAGGTGCACGCTTGAAACGAGTGATGTTCCAAGCCTTCCGTAGTGGTACGACCAGTTCTGATGTTGCTGCTCTTGCCATAATGAATCGCCTCATCGTTGCAACTTGCTACGTCGCCAGTGGTGTCGCTTTGGGTGCGATACCGTATTTCTGTTCGTTTTTAGCATGACCCAAACAGGGACACGTCGGTTTTGCTTTCCTGCCTTCATTAGGCGAATTTTCTTTGCTGCTGGTTTATTTTTTGACATATTCGAGCACCCCTCTCAGATTCGACGGATAGACGCATCTCTGCGGCTCTTGGATAGGCTAGCTAAGATTCTCTTCAGTTGTTCATCGCTGACTGGAATCGTGATCTGTTGTTGATCATGGAGTGTTACAAGCTGGCGCTTCAACAGGTCTGCTTTGTTGGAATCAACAAGGGAGATGTTGGTGAGGCGACCACGGGCTTCAGAAGTAAGAATGGTCTTCATTGCTTGATCGAGTGCGTGCTGCTCTTGAGCCTGCGCTTGTGATTCAACCTCAGCAGCGGCTTGTTGCTTTGCTTGTTCCTGAAGTTGTTGTTGGAGTTCCATTTGGCGACGTTGCCGGAACGCTTCAAGTTCCGATGATTCATCAGCCGCTGAACTCAATGTTTCACTTCCAATCAATACTTGTCAAGACCAGGATATTGAGCCTCAACATCTGGTCGGACTTTGTGTGCGACATCATTCAACATCTTTTGGCCTGCAGCCGTAACTACACGGCCGTTGTAGAGTTGAGTTGATTCACGGCCCTCAGGTTCGACCAAACGACCTGTTTGGGTTGCGACCAGTCCAGCGTCTTCGAGTTGTTGAACTAAGATTCGGATGACCTTGCGAGATCCAACACCTGGAGTGTTCGGCTTCGAACCGTTATTCTTACGGCCACCGTATTCCTGAGACAGCGAAGTAACACCAATAGGACCTTGACGAGCAATTTTTCGAAGCAGAGCGGCTCCACGAGTATGCCACCAGTCGGTTTGTGTCGGTGGGCGCTCTCGAGATGAGCCAGTCTTGACAACATCAGCCCAATCAGGCATCTTAATCGCATCATTGCTCTTCAATTCATCAGCTAACGCTGGGATTAGGAAATTAGCAGGAACATCGTAAAACGTCGTCATAACTACACCAAGCAACCTTGCGACTTATCTCCCCTATTTGAATAAAGCGGGAGATTCTCTCTAATCAATGAAGAGCATTCGTGTGTTTTTGGGCTCGTGCAAGTGTTCTTGAATGGGGTCGTTTTGGAAGGAGTGATGAAGAAGGCTCTTGCTCAGAATCCGAACCTTTTGAGAACCCTCATTGGTTTGTCCCTCACCCTCATCGTTTTGCTTTCGTATGCAGTGTATGGTGCTACAATTTCACCGAGTTATTACATCTATGAAACCGAGGCAACAGACACCTCATATGATAACATTGAGTTGACAAAAGTAGTTCAAAATAACGAAACGACTTGGACTGCGAGTGTACCTACAAACGGTCAAAATCTTACTTGGGTTAACATGACTGTTGATGACCTCGCAAGTGGTGCCATCGTTAAGATGACTAATGCTGGCAAACTGTATTCTCATCCATTTCTGGGCGTAGAGGACGCAGAGGTCGTTGTTGATGGAAAGACAGTTGATTTCCGTTGCTCAGAGCACTGCTCATACGGAGAATCCATCGAAGTTGAAGCCGAATCAAGCGAAATCAGCATCCAATCACTAACCTCTACCGATCCTGCACGACGTTCCAACGGTACTGTCTTCGCAGATACTATTCGTGAAGCAGAAGAACTTGCCCGAGAGGAAATCTTCTACGAACACAACCCTTCAGTCATCATCATTCAAATTACCGAACCAGGTGACAAAGCAGTTGCTCCGAGAGTCAATCTCTACACAGTCAACGAGGAATTTTCAACCATCGAGGTGTTCGAAATCGATGCTGCTACCGAATTTTTGTGGGCACTTGCTGCTGTTGTGGGTTGCTTTTCAATGGTCTTGATCCCATCGTTTACAGTATATTTTGCAGCGAGAGCAAAAGAACGACGGAATGAAGAAAAGCTCCAATTGGCCAACCAAGACTCAACAGACGAATAAGTCAAATACATAGATGGAGATTCCCATCCATGCCAAGGTTTGGTGTGGTGTCACTTCTGATATTGTTGCTGTTGCTCCAGCCGATTTCAAGTGTTGAATTCTCATCGTCTGAGCAATCTCAATCTTCATCGAAAAATTCTGGTGTTGACCTAGCCGCAACCGATGTATCGATTCGTTATTCGAACCCTAGTGACGAATCACAATACAAGATGTTTTCATCCAACCATCCTATCCTTGGATTTGATCGACCAAAGAATTTGTATGTTGTCGACACTGTTAACTCAACTCCAATGGATATTGAAGTAACGATTCGAAATGATGGAAGTGCTGCATCTGGAATCATTACTGTCCAATTACTCATTCTCCACAACGAATACGAACGATTTGAATTGGCAAATCGAACGGTAACCATGAACAGTTTAGCATCAAATGGACAAGGGACTGCTACGTTTTACAATGTACATGTCAACTACTCCGGAAATCACACACTTGTTGTTTCTCCTTCCTTCCAAGGCGTGGATGACAATCCTTCCAACAACAATTACAATCGTCATTATACAGTCGCTCATTTTTACTTCACATGCACATCATTGGTCGGATGGAATGCTGGACCGTATTGGGGAACAAGCACAGACACCGCTCTTAGCATGGGACAATCTTGTCATATTGGACAAGGCCAGACAGGAAGTTACACGAACAATTTGCAGACTGATTTAATGACCCCTATTTGGGACATGAGCGACATCGTACAAAATCCAACTCGAACAAATGGTTTGACATTCTTTTACGCAGGAAGTGCCCAACCAAACGATTCGATGAAAGTATTCGCATTGGACAATCAAGGGAATTGGGATGAATTAGCCAATATTGCTGGAACTGTTGGAGCCACATTGTCCAATTGGCAGACCATATCCAACACGCATATGGGTCATACAACTCCTTTGATACCATCCGATACAACAACGCATTTCCATTCGAATTCAAGATTCAAGTTTTCGTTTACAAGCGACTCTACAGGAACCGATGTGGGATATTGGTTCGATGATTTCGTTATTGTTTACGATCAATCGGCACGGAATGAAGAATACAATCTGGATGTATCAGGAGTGTTTACAGATGGGGCGATTCCGGGTTCATGGGGTAAAATTCGATTGGAATTATCCAATACTGGAAACATCAGTGATTCCCTCCTTCCAACGGTTACAAATCTACCCAACGATTGGAATGTGGCATTCTCGTTCCCAAGTGGAGCGGGTATCAATCCGAGCACAGGAGTGCGTTTACTACCTGGCGAATCTCGACAAATTGATGTCAAACTTCAGCCCAGTGTGAACGCCAGTGTAGGCTTCGTACCGCTTACCTTTATGGCATCAAGTCTCCAAAATCCCAGTTTTTCTGTTCAAGAAGGTATGCAATTCCAGGTTTCAGCAGATCGAATCCCACACATTCATGTTCCTGAAATTAAACCAAAATGTGCGCCAGGTTCATCTTGTGCATTTTTCGTGGAAGTTGAAAACATAGGACAAGCAACGGATGTTTTCGATTTGGATGTACAGTCCAAGTCCCTCGACGTGGGCTGGAACGTCAACCTCGCATTCGACCAACCTTCTTCAGTACGACTCATTCCAGGGCAGATGAATACTGTGAAATTCGTAATGACAGTGCCACAAGGAGAAACACCCGACAAGACAGGAGAATATTGGTTCACAATGACGGCTCAAAACGATACAAGCCGAAGCACAGTTGAGGCGATTGCAGTCCAAGCATCGATGATCTCTGATGCCCTCATAGAACTCTCAATCGACGAAAATGATGTCACAATGATATCTGCAGGCGAACGTGTGGAGATTCGTTACACAGTAACAAATCAAGCAACTCGACAAGATAGTTTTGAATTGGATGTTGAATACATACCGGCGATTGGCTGGATTATAGAACAAGAACAACGTCCGCCTATTGTCATTAATCCTGGGGCATCAACTTCGTTTTATGTTTCAGTAACCGCTCCTCAGAATGCACAAGCAAACGATGTAGCGCCCACAATTAGACCGATTCTTACATCGACTCGTAGTGGCATGAGTTATACAGGTCCTGATTACAACAACATCATGATTGAGACATTGTATGATGCTAGCATCAGTATTCTTTCATCAACTTCAGTCATCGTCCCAGGTGGTACGACCGTACTTGGTGCAGAACTCATCAACAATGGAAATGGGCCAACAACCGTTACAGTGTCGCTTGTAGAT
>JACETE010000027.1 GCA_013911465.1 Candidatus Poseidoniales archaeon | reverse complement strand
GCCTTGAAGAGCATAAAGCGACCATCAAGCAATCGATTGAAGTTCAACTTCAAGATGAACATCGCCGACGTCTTGCATTACAAAAAGAGCGTCTTGCTCTGGAATACAACCAACGCCTTCAACGCAAAATTCGCGAAGTCGAAGCGGACATTGAGAAGGAAATGGAATCTCGATTTGTCGAGATGGAAAACAAGGAGATTGAAGCTCTAGAAGAAGGTCACAATGCACGTCTTGCAGAGCGAGAAGAACAACTCCGTCGTGGTATTCGAACCCGTCTGGAACAGCAACTTCGAAACCGCTTGCAACAGCGTGAGGCAAGACTCCGTGCAGAATACGATCGACGTAGTCTGCGACTTGAGGAAGACATTGCCCAGCAACTGCAACAAGAACTTGAAGTTCAACTTCGCCAAGAAACCGATGATCTTGAAGAGCGTATGCGTGAAGACGTTGAGCTTGCTATCGCTCGACGTCGAGATGAACTTCGTGTCGAGATACAGAAGCAAATCGAATCCTCTCATTCTGAGCGTCTAAGTGAACGCAAAGGACGACTCAAGGAAAAGTACGACATCACCTTCTCCAAGGCAGTTGATGACATCTCCAAGGTTCTCAAGACTGAACTCGAACAAGAACTCGCTCGGCGTTCCGATGAGGAGTTCACATCGTACCGTAATACTCGAGAAGCGGAAATCCAAAACCGCCTTGCTCGCTTCCGATTCGAACGTGAAACAGAATTACGTGGTCAACTTGAAGAGCAATATGAGGCAAAGCGTACCGATTGGGCCGAACGTCTTGAGATTGAATTCCAGTCCCGTGAAACTGCAGCTCGTAAGGCCATTATGGCTGAACTGGATGCTCAATTGCGCAATGAACGCTTGACCTTTGAAACCGATCTCGACCTTCTCAAGGAAGAGACTGCCCTGGAACTTGAAGTCGATATGGAGGAGCGTCTCGCAGCCTTCCGAACTCGTAAGCAAGAGGAAATCGCAGTTCAACTCGAGCGACAACTCGACAAGCGTGAGGAAATCATGCGCAACAAGGCACTCATCGATGTTCGCAAGCGTGAAGCGTCGATCCGTGCAGAAATCGAAGCGCAACTCGGGCTCAAGCGTGCTGAAGTCCGTGACCGACTCAACAGTCTTTCAGAGAAGATGGACTCCTTCCGTGAAATGGCTGAAACCAAGATGCGTGATGCGATCTCCTCCCAAATTCAAGGTGAGATCGACAGTTCAGAGAATGAACTACGCAGTCGAGAACAGGAATTCGCAGACCTTCAACAGACCGACACTCGTGCAGAAAAGCGACAGAAGTGGATGCAATCCATCTCAGGTCAAGCACCAGCATCGATGCCGATGGGCCAGGATCCATCCACACTCGGCGCTCGTTCACCTCCATTGAGCGGAATGACACGTACGCTTGGAACAAGCAACGAGACGCAAGGTATGGGAATGGGTGGAATGCGAGCACCAATGGGTGGCGCAAAACCGCTCGGTCAAGCACCAGCACTGCGTCCGGTGAAAGCACCGATTGCAGCGGCACAACCCGGAGTGAGCCTACCGAAGCCACTCGAGCGTCAAGTTCGAACTCCGATTCAACCACAAGCACCGGTTCCAGTGGTCCAACCGACACAGGAATTGCCTGCTGAAGAGATCGTCGTCCCAGTTGGAGCCGTCGAAGTGAGTATCACCCCTGGTGATGATGGTCAATTCGGAACCAGCGACGATGAAGCACGAATTTCAAAGCGAGACTTGACTGAAATCGAAGAGGTCATGGAAGAGGTCGTTGAAGATGTTGTTGAAGCAGAGGTGGAGACAACAACACTACGTCCAGTACAAGGAACTCTAACCCCGCTCAATGTTGTAGCGAAGGAAACGGTAGAGGTCGAAACGGAAACAGCAATGCTTCGTCCTGTTCAGCGATTGACTCCGATTTCAACGCAACAAAAGGAAGTCAAAACAGCGTCGATTAAGCCTGTCTTACCACAGATGATTCCAGAGGACGAGGATTCGTCTTCGGACGAATCATGAATAGACATTCATGCGTCTGTTTGATAATTCACAACAACCTCGGTTGTCTATGCGAACCACAGCCAGCATCGTTTTGTGCTTGCTTCTATCTTCTCTTCTTCTTCCAATGATGCCCGTTTCTGCCAATCTGGTGGATGCTGGGCAGACGGAACAAATCAACGAGAAAGTCGTTGCATGGGAACAAATGAGCGACGGTAAAATCCTCATGGTAACCGGCAGCGGAATACTCAGTGTCAATACATTCGAAGCTGGAACCCATACTGAAGTATGGAGCCTCGACTTGAATGTCACAGCCAATTCAGCAACCATTGATGCTGGTGAAAACCTCGTTGCAGTCGCTCATAACTCTGGTGCAGTTATCGTCCAAATGACTCAACAAATCATTACTCAATATCTCAACACGAGCAACATTGTCGATGCCGTTGACTGGGACAATGATGGCGATATTTGGCTTGGTTACTATGCTGGCCAACGCCGAGCAGATGAGTGGGCGGAAGGAGCCCCAACCGGTATTGCAAGCAGTGCACACACGGGTGGGATGAAAACCATGCTCATCACACCATTGGGCGATATTCTGACTGGAGGTTTTGACAACCGTGTCAAGATCACATCGAACTCAGGAACTCTCCTCCAACAACTTACGGACATGTCCTCAGCGGTCAACATCATTGAATTGGATTCCAATGGAAGGCTTCTCGTTGGGACTGCAGGTGGCGATCTTTTCCGATACAACTTGACCGATTATTCCTATGAGATGATTTCACTCTCTTCAAATCCACAAATTGTCTATCTTCAACAAATGGATTTCGCAACCTATCACATCGGTACACAATCCGGCGAAATCATCGAAGTTGATACGACCACATTTACGGAAGGAACCACCTACGATACGAGTGGAAAGGTCAAAGGTTCACTCAAAGGTTCCAACGGTGAAATCTACATTATCTCTGGATTCACATCTTCGACACGTGTCCATCTCTTCGACATTGATACTGACGGCGATGGTGTAACCGATGCCCTCGATGCATTCCCAAGCGACCCAAGCGAAACGACAGACAGTGACGGTGATGGTGTCGGTGACAATACGGATGAGTTCCCAAACATTGCAGATGAATCGGTCGATTCGGATGGAGACGGTGTCGGTGACAATTCGGACATGTTCCCTGACAACAGTGACCAAACCATTGACTCAGATGGTGATGGCTATGGTGACAACAGTGAAGGACAAGATGGAGATGCTTACCCGTTGGATGCATCTCAATGGTCCGATTCTGATCGAGACGGATACGGAGACAATCCAGAAGGAACAACTCCAGACGGCTGTCCATCCATCAATGGTTTCTCAGTCGAAGACCGATATGGATGCCCTGACGGTGATTTGGATGGATATTCCGATCCTGATGAAAACTGGACCTCTGTTCAAGGCGCTGATGCACTTCCTTCAGATGGGACGCAATGGTCCGATGGTGATGGAGATGGTTACGGAGACAATGCTCTAGGTACTGATCCTGACAAGTGTCCAACCACTGCTGGAAACTCCACACGAGCATGGCTACCTGACCCTGAAAACCCACAACAAAACACTGAACTTCCATCCCATGGATGTGAAGACAAGGACGGAGACGGTTGGGCAGATGCTTCGGAATCAAACGGTATGGATTCAATCAAGGGTGAATACCTCGATATCGATCGCGATGGAGTCGGTGCGAATTCAGATTACAACGATGACGATGCTCGAGTACAGACCGAACAAGACCACTGCAATCTTGACTTTACTGATGTCCGAGAAGTCTGCTTAGGCTGGAGAACACCTGCTTATGTCACATATGTTGCTGATCAAATCGCAGCAAACGAAACACCGATGGCATTCTCAAGCTGGAACAGTAGTGACTCTACGGAAACATCAACCAGCGGAGAATGGTACGAAAGCGATGCAATGACCGATGCCCTGGTTTACGGTGGAATCATCTTTGGTGGAATGACTGTCGTCATCATCATTGTTGGAATGGTGATGTCGCGTCGCAAAGAAGCTACTGTGAGTAAGGAATACGGTGGTGCGTTACCAAGTTCTGCTGCTATGAGCGAAGCCTTGGAAGGAACAGCAGGTTCCTCTGCAACCGGTGGAGTCGAATCCGATTCACTTTGGGATGATGATGTTAAGCCATTGGATATGGAAGAGAACGAAGAAACTGTGATTGAATCTGAACCGACTGAAGAAGTCAAAGGTGACGAAGAATTGTTCACTGGAGACGAATCGATTGAATCGATTGCTTCGATGGGTGCCGAACCTGAACCTGTGACTGAAGAAGCTGCACCTGCTGCTCAAGAAGCCCCTGCAGAGGCTCCACCGTTACCAGCATCTGGACTACCAGACGGTTGGACAATGGACCAATGGAAATGGTATGGCCACGAATACCTTGCCAAGTACGGCGATCAGTAATTACCGCCAAACAATAGGAAGACTTGAACGAAGGTCACCGAGTTCATTTCCAGTGTAGATGGGTTTCCCGTCCTCTTTGAGAACGTTCATGATAAGCCATAGGACAGCATTCCAGGATTTGTTTTCAGCAAACAATTCGATTTCACCAGCAGTCGCTGCAATGAGGAGTTTTGCCTCGTCCGTTGATTCATCAAACAGTGCACGGATCAATTGCTGAGTCGTGAACATGAAGCCAGATGGGCGCCAATCCATCATGATGGACACCTCAAACCTCGAATGGAGCCATGTTTAGCCGGCTCACAAGGTGATCGACATTGACATCAGCAACACGTTGCAAATGTTCTCGCAAGGTGTCGATTTCTCCACGCATTCGAGCCATCTTATGCGCTCGAATCAAATCTTCAAGAAGCGTATTTACGCTCTTATGTCCGCTTACTGTACGTAGCGTATTCAATTGTCGTCGAACTTCGTAACTAACACTTACAGAGGTCATTCCTTCTCCAGTCATATGTGCATCCCGGAGGTAAATGCGTCCCTTCCCTACTTAACCCAACCGCGCGAACGAATGGGGCAAATGTCGATTTTTCGACCTTTATCTTCGACCCGAGAGTAGTTTTGGATGTTCTTTGACGCCGAATTCACGGCGCATTTCCTGTACTCGATTATGGAATTCTTTAGCCAATGTCCAGTATTCAAGCGAACCTGCTCCTGCTCCACTTGCTCGAGGCTCATTGAGAAGAACAGTCGGAGCTCCGCTCCAGGGTGCCTCAGCAACCTTGACCAATCGACGAATCGTTGTATTGAACACCTTATTGGGAATCTTTCGAGAAACTTCGGTGCAGACGTGACGACTGAGTTTCGATCGAGCATCAACCATGGTCATGGCAACGCCGAAGATTTTCAAATTTCGATTGATACGCTTCTGAATCATCTTAATCGAGTTCATCAGCATGCTGAATCCTTCCAATGCATAGTATTCTGCTTGAACAGGGACCATGACCCAGTTTGCAGCACACATGGCATTAATGGAAAGTAGTCCGAGCGAGGGAGGAGTATCGATAATGATGTAATCGAATTCATCAATGACGGATTCAAGCCCCTCACGAAGTCGAGTTTCTCGGCCAATTTTGTGCGAGAGTTCAATCTCAGCACCGGACAAATGAATGTCACTTGGCAAGAGCCAGAGATTCTTGATTTCGAGATTCTTAGGAGCCTTCTTTCCTTGGCGAAGAATGAATGCTTTCTGCATTGCATCACTCAGTTCACGGGGTGTGAGAAGGTATTCCTCCATCAATGGAAGTGGTTCTCCTGAATCATTGGCGAGGACATCGTAGGCAGTTTTTCGGATGTTTTTCTTTTCAACACCGAATGAAGTTGCGCAGTTGCCTTGTGGATCAAGATCAACCAGCAATACCTTTGCAGGAGGGACACCTTGTTTGCGAGAACCCTTTGCAAGAGCAGCAGCAAGGTTGACGGCAGTCGTGGTCTTCGCACAGCCACCTTTCTGGTTGGCAACGGCAATGACCATTTTGTAAGGATTCATCGTCATCTCACCCCGCCTCGTAACTAACCACAGGTGTCACCTGTTTTGAACTTCGGCATCAATTCGATTTCAAATCTCAAGAAATCACAGGGACTGGAACTTCCGAGAGAATCTTTCGGACAATGTGCATACCGGTGATTCCACGAATCTTTGCTTCAGGCTTCATGACAATACGGTGGCTGATGATTTGTAGTGCAATGCCCTTGATATCATCAGGAATAACGTAGTTTCGCCCCGCGATTGCAGCAGCCGCACGCCCAGTCTTGAACAGCGATTGTGATGCACGTGGCGATGCCCCGTTGACGACTCGGTGGTCTTCACGGGTTCGTTGTACAATCTCAACGATGTAGGCAAGGATGGCAGGGTCAACGTGAACAGTTTCCAGAGCCTTTTGCATAGCGACGACCTTCTTCGGAGATGTGATTTGATCAACATCGTGTTGATCCTTTCCACGAAGTTTTCGACGAGCGAGAATAGCCTTCTCTTCAGCACGGTCTGGGTAACCCATGCTCATCTTCATCAAGAAACGGTCCATTTGCGCTTCAGGAAGTGGATAAGTTCCTTCTTGCTCGATTGGGTTTTGTGTTGCCAAAACAACGAACGGAGCAGGAAGTTTGTGAGTAATACCTTCGATGGTGACTTGCTTTTCTTCCATTGCTTCAAGCAATGCAGCCTGGGTCTTTGGAGGTGCACGGTTGATTTCGTCAGCGAGAAGAATGTTCGAGAACAGTGGACCTGCACGGAGCTTGAATTCTCCAGATTTTTGGTCGTACATGTAGGTCCCCATAATGTCGGAAGGGAGCAAGTCAGGTGTGAATTGAACACGCTTGAACTTACATCCAAGTGCACGAGCAAACGTGTTGGCGAGTAGTGTCTTTGCAAGTCCAGGGAAATCTTCCAGCAACATGTTACCGTTGGAAAGAATACCAACTGTGACACGTCGGAGATTCTCGTTCTTTCCGATAATGACTTTGCTAACTTCGTTCATCAATGCGTTGGAAATATCAGCAACGGTTCGTATCAAATCTTGTGTTCGGGCGTCTCCACCCATGTTTCCTTGTGAGAATCCAGCATCCATGGTCGTTCACCTTCGTAGTAACAAGATTCAATCCGCATGACATGATACTTGAATGTATGCCGTTCATACGTCGAACAAACATCAGCCAACGTGACGTCGACCCCAGAAGTGATCCTCTTTCCGATGAAGTCGAATGATTTCTTCTAGAATTTCTTTTTCCAGCACGGTCAATTCGACCTTGGCAAGTCGTGGAACATGTGATTCAGGGATGGTGACATAGAATTCATCCAATTCCTCGATGTGCCTTCCTACGGTTGGCCCCATGACTGCAACAGCAACCTCTTCACCTTGTTTTGCTTCCTTCAGTTCCTCGCTTGAGCGAGATCGAAGGCTTCGGATTTGACCGACAGGTGTTCCATCGAGTTTCATCAATCGCTGGCCAAGATGGACACGCCCACCGAGGACACGCATACCAACAATGGCCGGGCCTTTGTTTCGGAATGTATGGTTTTCAAGGTACAACAGTTTGCCAGGATAGACGAGGTTTTCACGTGCTGCCGCATCCATCGCTTCCTTGGTCTTCTCTTTCCACTCCTCAAATTGGTCGATGATGTGATAGATGATGTCTCCACCAATCCACGTCACACCTTCATCGCCTTGGTTGAGGTTTTCTTTGACCTCATTGTTGGGCTCAATCGAGAAGCCGAGAATGATTTGATTCAATCGACTGTTAGCTGATTCGGCCGTCATGAGATCGCGTTTGTTGACTGGGCCTACAGTTGCTCGTCGAATAGGAACATCGATTTTCTTCAATTCAAATGCGAGTGCTTCCAAGCCTCCAATGGTGTCCGCCTTGATGACGACTCCTTCCTCATCGAGTTCAACAGAGACTTGAGTCTCTTTTCTGGCCTCTTCACGTGCTTCATCGCTGGCAAGTCGAATGGTCGAACCTGCGAGTGCTTTTTCCAAACCCTGAGCAATGATCTTGACACCGGCTGCGGCATGAATGGTGTCCACGGATTCCCATCGATCACCTGCGTCACGCATTTCGGACATACCTCGAGCCCTCTTCAAGCCTTTAATTCGGACATCGAATGGACCGTCTGCACTCACTACAGTGATGTTGTCACCCGTACTTAGGCTACCTCGATGCAGGATAACATCGATGGTCTTGCCCATTCCAATTTCGTCCTTCATCTCAAGGATAGTGCCTTCTGCAGGTCCAAGCGTATCTGTAAGTCGGTCTTCAAGGAAACGTTCAGCCAATCCTACGGTGACGGTGAGAAGATCTTGAAGCCCTTCACCTTCTTTTGCAGACATCGGTACCAGTGGGAAGGATTTCTTGAAATCCTTGATTTGATCGTACCTTTCAAGGTTGATTCCATGCTCTGAGACCTGACCAAGGAGTTTCCAATACCTGTCTTGGAACAAATCGATGACATCTTTTCGCTGTTCTTGAAGCGATTCGATAAACGAACGATCACGCTCACATATCCATCCATGAATACGATCGATTTTATTTCCAGCAATAACGAAGGGAGTCTTGGTTTGTTTGAGGATGTTGATGGATTCAATGGTTTGCGGTTGCAACCCTTCCATGATGTCAACAACAAGAATCGCAATGTCAGCGAGTGCTCCACCTCGATTTCGAAGAGAAGCAAAGGAATGGTGCCCGGGGGTATCGATGAAGAGAAGACCCGGTGATTTGAACGGGCGTCCACCCATAAGTTTCGCACAGGTTTCGTTGAGAACTTGAGCGGGAACTTCGGTCGCTCCAATGTGTTGGGTGATGCCACCAGCCTCACGGTCCATGACGCTGGCTTGTCGGTCACTTCCAAGGGAACGTACCAAATCCAGTACGCTGGTTTTGCCGTGATCAACGTGACCAAGGACGGAAACAATGGGTTGGCGGTTTTCGCCACGGACGATAGGTTCGTCCTCGTTTACGTCTGTTTCGTCCATACGACTGCCTCCAAGGGAGGAAGAAAGAGATTCACTCGTAGACCCAAGTGCCCATTGTGTTTTCCCAGGTCATCAAACCTTCAGGGAACCAAAGGCCAAGTTCGAATGCTGCTGTTTCTGGAGCATCGGAACCGTGGATCATGTTGAAGCCCATGTCCATACCGAAGTCACCACGAATGGTTCCCGGTTCTGCTTCACGGCCATTGGTTGAACCAATGAGTTTGCGAGCAACGGAAATGGCGTCACGACCTTCCCATGCCATACAGACAACTGGGCCAGAGGTAACGAACTTGATCAAACCAGGGAAAAACGGGCGTTCCTTGTGAACATCGTAATGCTGTCGAGCGATTTCTTCGCTCGGAACCATGGACTTGAGACCGACCAATTTGAGCCCTTTACGCTCAAATCGTCCAATAATTTCTCCAACAAGTCCTCGTTGTACTCCGTCTGGCTTAACCATAATGTAGGTAGTTTCCATCTTCTTCACCATCCATGGCCACCAAGAGGCCCTTTATGAGTTCACCGAATTGAATCAGCGGATTCCGCCACGAACAAAATGTCGTGTCCACTTGACCTTACGGGAGTTGCGTGACAACTTGACCATGTTCTTGCGAGCCTTGCTGTTCTTGAACCATAGAATGCTTCCGTCCTTACGGACGAACATGGTTCCAGTACCTGGCTCAATTTCCTCTCCGGAGAATGTACAAACTCTTCGTTCTGGCATAATGATCACCGTGCATTGAGCTTACGAGCTTCACGACCCGTATCCTTGAGCATGAGAATGTCACCCATTCGGACAGGTCCGACAACGTTGCGAGTAATAATTCGGCCAACGTCGCGTGGGTTTGGAGCATCATTGACTCGAACCTTGACTTGAGTTGCTTCACCAGTCATTCCAGTTCGACCGACGATTTCCACAACTTCAGCAGGCCAGCCACTTACAGTTTCGTCACTCATGTTGAATCACCTGTTCAGTTCTTGATGCCGTTGATGGCTTCAAGTACGTTGTTGAATGCTTCAGTGTTTGCTTTGGAAATTTCCATCATAGCAATCGAAGCGGTCTTGACACCTGTCGGGAGTCCTGTTTCCTTAGCAAGGAATTCTTGGCTTGGGACGTATCCGTATGGAATCCCTTTTTCTTCACAAATCAATGGAATGTGAGCCAGAAGTTCTGGAGGGTTGACATCTTCTGCAAGAACTACGAATTGTGCAGTACCGCGCTCAGCGGACTTGGTAACTTCGTTGCTTCCTTTCTTTATTCGCCCGCCTTGGTTAGCTCGGATGAGCTCGTAAATACTGTCGGCAAGGTCGCTTGGGGTTTCAAATCGTACGTGTACACTCATTGGAATCATCCTCGTGTGGTATTCTGTGCGCCAACGCCCGACCATATAAAGGCAGTGTAAAGGAAATGTATATCCCTACAGGTTAATTCCGAGGAGTTGGTTGACTCCTCGTGCCAAAGCCTCTCCCGCATCGATGACTGAACGGGGGTTTGACAGGCTTCCAGTGGCATGAACTCCGTCAACAAACTGGGTCAATCTGCGAATTGCTCCACCTGTGAAGAGTCCGTGAGAGCATGCGGCGTGCACTTCGATAGCGCCTTGTGAGCGGAGAGCGTCTGCGGCGCGACAGATGGTGCCACCTGTTGCAATCATATCATCGACGATGGCAACAATTTTCCCTTCAACATCCAAATCCTTCGCTTTGTGTACAATGGTGTGCGCATCGATTCGAGTCTTCTCTAGGTAGGAGAACTCACAACCGATCAACTGTGCAACTTCGCTGGCACGATCAATCGCTCCTTTGTCTGGAGAGAGAATGAAATCAGGTTTGACTTCGGTCTGAAGATGGGTTGCAAGTTCAGGCATTGCTGATGTAAATGCTACTGGGATAGAGAGATTTTCAAGCACCTTAGGGGCGTGTAAATCGAGGACTGTGAGCCCATCACACTGTGATGCGAGCATATCAGCAATGGCTCGTGCAGAAATGACTTCACCAGGCTTGAAACGCTTGTCTTGGCGAGAATATCCAAAATATGGCACTGCAAGGTAGACTCCGGGACCAATATCTTCCATTTTTTGCGGTTCTATTCCACGGAGGTTTTCGAGAGATCCCCGACGCACATCAGAAACTGCTTTCAAAATCAACATGGTTTCAACAATACCTGCATCTGGGAAGGTGTTCGAAACAACAACAACTGGTTCAGATCGAATTGCTTCAATCTCATCTTCAGGAATTCGAATGTATCCTTCAGAGTCTGGAAACCGTCGAGCTTCGAGTTTGACATGATTCCATCCCAAAGCCTGAGCCAATTGTTCTGCAACATGTGGAGCATTGCTTCCGGAGACGACGACCATAGGCTTCCCTCAATCCGTCCTGAGCGATGCCCGTTCATGTTCTTTGCGAGTCTCCCGACATCTTGTAGATCGAGGTTTGGTGCGCGAGGCAGGACTTGAACCTGCGACCTCCCGGTTATCAGCCGGGTGCTCTAACCGACTAAGCCACCCGCGCAAGGGCAAGCCTGCGACCTACAACCCTGTCATAAGAATGACGGTCGTTTTGAAATCACTCTTCGTCGAAATCCGGATCGTTAATTGCAATGTAAGAAGGCAACTGCAAGACACGATCGAATGTTCGAGAGAGAACAATCTCGTCGAGGCGCTCACGTGTTCGGGCGAACGCCGTGAGTGGAATTCGGATTTCTCCTTCAATTCCATACTGCTTTTGAGCGTGTAGTCGGGTTCGTACGATGAATCCCTTGTAGGTTCGCTTGACCTTGACCATGCCGATGATTACACCGACTTCACGGCCTTGGTTGTCAAGAACTGCTCGATCCAACATTTCGTCAGGTGCGTAGAGCTTCTCGTCAATTCGGATTGTGTTTCTCCAACGTCGTTGGAGTTCTCGCATCGACTTGGATAGTTTCACAGTGCCATCCGTTTGGATGCTGTGGACCAATTCCTTTGGTAGCGGTGCTAGTTCTGCAGGTTTTCTCATGTATTCGTCAGCAACATCTGACTCCACTTGGATTCGCATCGATTGGACGCGAGCCTCGTTTGGGTGATGTCGTTCACCAACAATCGTTCCTACTTTTTTGTCGTTCACATATACATCCCGGTGTACTAATTCCTGGATGTTGTATTCTTTGTCTGCCATTTTTTCCCATCTCCTCGGGTCATGCCCGGTTAGAAGGCCTTCCCCCGAGACGACATATATACTCTTCGACAACAAAAATTAACTTTCCAATTGGAATTTAGTTATTTTTGCATACAATCTATATTGGGGAATACAAAATATTTTCAAAATCGAATGTCGTATAATTTTCAAAATGTATAGGGTTTTGATTTCTGAGAGATTGCCTTTTCAATTGCAATTAAACTCGAAGAGCAGAGTTGGTTATTGATCCATATGCCAAGACCAAAAAATCTAATTTTGGAGATTTTTCAATTGGAATTTACATTTTTTGGGTGCCCATCCTAGTTTGCATGTCCTTCGTAACCTTTGGAGAACATGGCTACAGGGCTATGTTCAAAGGACTACTTTGGTAGCATTAGCACATGGCGGATAATCCTATCACCATCTTGCACGGCATTCGGGCTTCAAGTGGCCCAAAAGAGACTGTTGGGCTGAACGATGATGTCATCCTTGATTTTTGCAACACCGACGCCGAACTTGTTCAGGCCATCCATGAAGCCGGTCACATGCATCAGAACCTGATGGATGAGTTCGGAGAAGAGATCATGTCTCTTCCTGAGGCAGACCTTATTCAACACCTGCAGTCCGACTATGTCAACTTCTATTCTGCAGCAACGGTCAACCCCTACATTCCTATTGCGGGACGTGGGCCGTGGTTGGTTACTGCATGCGGTGCAGTACTCCATGACAACGGTGGATATGGGATGCTCGGAAGTGGGCACGGTCCAGCCTCCATCATCGATGCAATGAGCGAGAATTGGGTTATGGCGAATGTCATGACCCCTTCGTTTTCCCAGAAGCGCCTCGGCGATCGACTTCGCAAGGAACTCGGCCATACTCGTGGTTCTTGCCCATTCGACCGCTTCATCTGCATGAACAGCGGTTCAGAATCGGTAACAGTAGGCTTGCGCATCGCTGATGTGAATGCAAAGCACATGACTGACCCTGGTGGCCGACATGAGGGCAAACCAACCAAGTTGCTTGCAGTTGAGCGGGCCTTCCACGGTCGAACTGGTCGTCCTGCTCAAATCTCCCATTCATGCATGGATGGATACAAGAAGAATCTTGCAACGTTCAGAGATATGGACAACTTACTTCTCGTTCCAGCGAATGATATCGAAGCACTGCAAGCAATGTTCAAGCGTGCTGATGATGAAGAATTCTTCATTGAAATGATGGCATTAGAACCCGTTCAAGGAGAGGGTAGTCCTGGTCGATGTGTTGAACGGGCCTTCTATGACGAAGCCCGACGCTTGACACTCGAACACGGTTCGATGCTCATGGTCGATTCTGTACAAGCAGGCCTGAGAGGTCAAGGGTGTCTCTCTGTTGTCGATTACGAAGGATTTGAGGATGCGGAGGCGCCTGATCTGGAAGCATGGTCAAAGGCATTGAATGCAGGACAGTACCCTCTCTCAGTTCTGGGGATGAACAAGCGAGCAAGCGAACTCTACGTGGTCGGAATCTACGGAAACACGATGACAACAAACCCACGTGCTCTTGAAACCGCTGTTGCAGTTCTCGACAACATTACCCCCGAACTTAGGAATAACATTCGTGACCGTGGGAAGGAGATGGTCGAGAAATTGCAGGAGTTGCAAGCTCTCTATCCTGAACAGATTTTGGAAGTGCAAGGGACTGGCTTGCTTGTTTCTGCTGAATTGAATCCTGATACACTCCAAGTGGTTGGATTCGAAAAAGTGGAAGTATGGTGCCGTAAGCACGGGCTTGGTGTCATTCATGGTGGCGTCAATGCTCTGCGATACACGCCAAATTTCGCCATTACCTCCAAGGAAGTCGATCTTGTAATCGACATCACTCGCCAAGCCATTGAGGCATTCATTGCGTGAGAAGAATGGTTCGAGTGCGTGTCCATCCAATCGATGGCTCCATCGCTCAGTCGTTTATCGAACGCTTACTCATGTTTGATGTTGAACTATGTCTTGATGAGAGTGATGTTCAGTTCATACGTCAACAATACGCAACGTTGTTGGAAGCAGGTATTGCAAAGGTTACTTCATCCGGCGATGCTGATCAGGTATTCACTTTCTTCAACGAAATGAATACCATTGAAATTGATGGACGATGCTCCATGGTATTGCATGATGTGCTCCCTTCGGGAGAGAATCATGGCCTCACCAATTCAGGTCTTGATTCAATATGGGGTTCAATTCATTCAAACATCGAGGGGGATGAATCCCACTATTGGGTAGCGGAATCGGATGTTGTTGATGCCTTAGTCCGCATAGCATTGCATCAACCCGAGTTACCAAACCACATCGATATCGCAGGACGTCGTCGATGGTCGACGCAACAAACGCATCATGAAATGCAAATGCTCTACAATCGTACACGAGCAGGCTCAACCGGCCAATTTACTGCAACGATGCTTGATCAACCAGCTTCTCCAACGATAGAGGTCGTTCCAATCAATGCTGCACACCAATCGATGCGACCCTCACTCGGACCGATTCACGATGTCTTGGAGCAGTGTGATGGCCAAGGTTGGCAACCAACCAGTCCTCTCCGTACAGCGATGATGGTCTATCTTGCCGGGAAACTCAACGATTGAAGATGTCACTTCCGATCAGAGGAAGCAAGACGCTCGCATCTCCTTCAACACAGACGTTCGGAGCCTCTGGACGCATCTTGCCCCAACTAATGGCTTCACGCAATCGGGCACCAGACAGGCTTCCATCGTGTTCTGGAGCAGTAGTAACGTAGACTGCTGCATCGAGGCCACCACGATATTGGTTCCACCAAATAACGTGATGCTTGGAGATTCCTCCACCTACCATGAGTGCGTTTGAAGTTGCAACGTCCCAGGTTAAATCCGACATGACCTGTTCATCTGCCAATGTATCGATATGGAAGTCTCGATGCTTTTGTCGGAACATGAACAATTGAGCGCCAATGGAACCATCGGTGATACCAGGGATGCATACTGGAATCTGGTTTTTCCAAGCCCAGTAAATCAGTGAATTCGGCTTACCAATTCGCTTTCCAAGTTCCCATACGAGGTGAATGGAACCGAAACCAAGCCAAGCATCAGCACCAGTTTTCCCTGTTTCTTTGAGCCGATCGTTGTAGATGTCTTCGAGAGCAGGCATGACCACTGCTTCAATGATTTCTCCATAGGATGCATTCGGGACGATAACGTTCCCAAGTCGCATCAATTCATGCTCACCAAGTTCGATATCATCGAGCTCAAAGGCTCCATGGTAGTAGTCCTTGTACGAGCGAGCAATATCGTGATCAAGCGTACCACAGGTTGTGGATACAACGTTGAACATCTTGGTTTTGATTGCCTCGATAAAGAACGATCGTGTTCCTGTTGCACACAAGCATGCAGGGAAGGAGAGCCAATTGCAAACTTGATTCGAATCTCCTTCAACAGCGTCCGCTTCTGCTCGCATTTGCAGCAAAATGTCTCGCGCTTTGGCAAGTTTCGTAGCAGTAAATCCGCCTGCTTGGGCCATTTGGTCAATAAGTGAAGTCGTTGACGTCACCTCATTAAACGAATAATCCTTGACGGGGACGTCGAAGTCGTTGGGGTCAATGGCCATACTTGACCGCCATCGTTTCACTTCATCAACCTTTCATGGGTATTGGAATCTCAAGATGTTCCAATAAGCGCTCTACGGAACGAAGCGTACCATGAACGGACGGATGCATTGTATGGTCGCCAATGCAGTAAACATCGTCGACCATGAGGTCCAATCGCTCCCTGCCTACTGCAGTTGTGCTGCTTGAGGGCAGGGCATAATCGACGTATGTTGTGCCAACAAGCGGCCAATCATCAGCATCAGAGCCAAACCAAGAAACCAGTTCGTTGCGAATCTTCTCCTGTTCCTCTTTCTTGTCATGCAGGCGCGAATGCTCTCCGATGACAGTAGCAACAAGAAGATGCGAAGATGTAGAATGCAAGAGCGTAGGAACATGGACATGCAGAACTTTGTTCTCGCTGTTTCCATATTCTGTGTTCAAAAGCAATCGTGCACGCTTCAAGGGGCTTTGTTGGCATTCAAAAACGTAGGTAGCAGTCTCCTTTCGTCGAGAATTACTGGTCATTCCGAGCAGCCTCTGTGCAACATGCTGCGGTGTTGCAAGAATGACAAGATCGGCTTCGAGCGTTGTTCCATCTGCAAGCGTCACAGAATCCTTCGAGATGGATTCAACAACTGTCTTGTACATGATCTTGGTTGAATTGAGACGTGCAACCAATTGATTTGGTACGGCTTCAATACCTTTCTTTGGCATGGTCATGTTTCCATGAGACATTGCTGAGAAGGTAAACGAAGCGAACGCTGAACGCTCTTTTCGCTCATCGTCCAATGTAATTCCTGCGAACAGCGGTTGAAGGAATGACGATTGAAACGACTTGCTGAATCGCATTGAATGAAAGTATGTGTCCAATGGCATTGAAGGACGATCCATTGCAACCTCAAGGTCTCGCTTTCGTGTGGCTAATCGCCAACGTAGCATTCGTAATGCATTCCATATTCCTGCCGAAAAGAGGGTTGGAAACAACGTAGAAGGTGAGCGTAAGGGGTCACCAAGCGTGGAGATTTTTCCTGATGATGGTTGAATTAAATCAGTGGCTGCATCCATTGGTTCAAGT
Organism: Candidatus Poseidoniales archaeon; assembly: GCA_013911465.1. GTDB lineage: Archaea > Thermoplasmatota > Poseidoniia > Poseidoniales > Poseidoniaceae > MGIIa-L2. The sequence goes on along the minus strand of JACETE010000027.1, from coordinate 1,413 downwards.
TCAAGGAGGTCCAGATTGAGCCAACGCTCGAGTGTTGGATATGCTGTATGTAGAACGTGAAAACCAACGTCGACGTTGTAGTCTCCGATTGTTGTACTTCTCATGCGTCCCCCTGCCTTTTCAGAGGACTCGATGAGGGTGCATTCGTATCCGTGCTTTTCGAGGGCAAGCGAGGCTGCACAGCCTGCCAATCCGGCACCGACAATGATTGCCCTCATACTCTCCCTCAAACAAGGACGTTTGCCATACCACCATCAAGGTGTAGGACTTGACCTGTCAAGTTGTCAGGAGCATCGGTCAGAAGCCAATGCATTGCAGAGGCGGCTTCTTGTTTCTGATTGATGCGTTGTGTTGGAATCTTTTGAGATGCAGCATCACGCATTGCATCGCTTGCGAGAATCTTTGTTGCCATCTTCGTATCCGTTAAACCAGGAGCTACGGCATTAATTCGCAGTCCACGCCGTGCATAGGTAGCAGCGGCTGAACGAACCATTGCTTCGATTCCACCTTTCGCAGCAGCAATGGCTTCATGATTGACCAATCCGAGAGAACCTGCTACACTGGAGGTGAACACCATTCGTCCTTGCCCTTGCCGAAGCATGGCCTTACCACCGATGGAGAGTGTGAGGAATGCCGAGGTCAAGTTGGTTGTAATGACATCTTCGAATGCATCTTGGTTGAGGGCATGAGGAGGGCGAATGAGAATCGATCCAACACAATGAAGAATACCGTCAATGTCTCCTTTTTCCTTTGCTTCTTCGACGCAACGCTTGATGTCTGCTTCTTTTGTAGCATCTCCGACTGTTGTTGTGTATCCATGCGATTGAAGCCGAGAGGCGTCTTCTTCGTTCCGTACGAGTGTATGGATTTGATGGCCGTTGGATGTAAGTCGTTCGATAACATCGGTCGCTATGTCACTGTTTCCGCCAATAATGAGGTAGTTCATGTGGGGTAACAAACGCTTCTCCTTTTGAATCGCAGTTTTCATCCACAAGGAAACAGCCTTTGAAAACCAAAGACGGAGTCAACGCATCATGGGTGAGGACGAATGGTTGCAAACGGTCCAAACCGTTCACGTCCTTGGTGCCGGACTGCGTAGCGATCGCCCTGCCCATCAAGCATTCCATGATGCTGGACATCTGGGATACCGAATGGTTCCTGTTCATCCCAAGGATGCAGGCAATACGCTTCTTGGGCGACCGATTCGAAACCAGCCTTGGCAATCAAGCGAACCGGAGTTGTTTGTTCTCTTCCTTTCGCCTGACAGAGTACTCGATTCCTTGCGACAATGGTTGCTTCAAGGACGTACAATACCGTTCATCTGGCTACAACCGGGCGCTGAACGAGAGGACGTCATTGAATTCCTTGATGCCGCAGGAATCCCATACAGCCAGGGCCGTTGTTGGGTTGTAA
>JACETE010000026.1 GCA_013911465.1 Candidatus Poseidoniales archaeon | reverse complement strand
GGCCATCGATTGACCAAGAACTGCCATCACAAGAGCAGATCAACAACATCGAGGTTGTGTTCTGGGTTGTTGGAGCCGATTCAGCAGGATCTGCAGTGCTTGGAGGAGGTCCAACCGGAGATGGCTCCGTTGCACCAATTTACTCTCCGGAAGCACGCTACAATTCCTTGTACGATTTCATCTATGAAGAGGCGAGTTATTCCGTTAAGGAGGTCGATTTGCTTCCACGCTCCCCAGAAGTTGGCGATGCAATGACGTTGGTCATCGAGGTGGTCAACACCGGTTCGAAGGCTGGAGAAGCAACACTTCGAATCCAGTCTGTCGTTGATGGTGGAATTCCAGTAACTGAGAAGACAGTCACATCGAGTCTCATCGATATCGATGGTGAAGTTGATGTCGAAGTTGCATTGGAATCCTTCGTCAACCCAACCACGGGAATGTACTATCTCGTCTTTGATGATGTCACTGGTGAGTTGTTGTACAATGGGTCAAGCAGCGGTGACAGTTTCAACGTTAAGATTGCAAGCGAAGGAGACGATTCTGGTATGCTGATGTTGATCATCGTCATTCTGATCGGTCTCATTCTGGTTATGGCTATTGTCGGTCTCGTCGTCATGCGACGAGGAAGTAACGATACGGAAGACTACCTCTACGAGGAAGAAACCGAAACCAAGGCGTATGCATCCCTACCAGGCCAATATGCCGACACAGCAACTCCGCCTGCAGACGTAACTCCACAGATGGCAGAAGCCATGCAAAAGTTCCCTCAGTGGTCTCAGGAAGAGATCCAAGGCTACTTCGATCAAGGATGGGACATAAGCTCCCTGCAAGACTGGCTTGAAAACCAGTGATGGACGTGACCACTTGAATGTGGATTTGTCATGGGAAGACATCGTCTGGAGTGATCCAGATGGAGGCCGTATTGTCCTCCATGGCGTACTTCCAACGACCGTTCATCCCCAAGCATTGCGGCCTCGCTTGGAGTGGCATGCTCTAGCCTTGCTCGAAGGTCCAGAAATTGAAGACGTATGGCAACTCGAGGAAGAATCTGAAAAAGAATCTCCTGGAATTAACCTCGCATCCTCCATTCTTGGAGGAGGTATTGATTCCGCTATGATCGAGGATTTGACCCAACTTGAGGAAATTCAAACGGGACGTTTCCCCGATCCAGAACCACGTAGATTGCACCGTCTGGCTCTACGCCATAATCGACCAGTGTACTGTATTGAACCCACACTTGATGACTCTGATTGGGAAGAGCAACGGACACTTGAGGCGAAGGTCTCAACGCATTGGCGTAAACTACTCGGAATGGTACGCATTGGAAAGAAGTGGAAAAAAGCGGTCAAAGTACGAATTTTTGATGCAGTCCCTCCGCCGAAGAATGTCCCTCGAGACATGGCTACAGCCTCGGTGTTGACTGCAGCATGGTGGGATTTGACAGAATCGCGCATTACGCCCGAACTCTCGAAGGCCCGAGATCTGAGATTTGCAAAACGTCTACGCGGGGCTCTTGCAGTTGAACGTGCACAACACGGAGATGATGCAACTCTGATTTTACCGATGGTTCAAACGTGGCGCCCATCGATTCTTGCCATGCTCGAAACAAATCCCGAACCAGAGGAGATTATTTCATCAACAGGGCCTTCGGATAGACAGGAGGAGGAATGATGAGCGGCAATATTGACGTGACTGTTGAGAATCAACTCGTACGATTCATTGCTCCGCAACCCATTGATGGAAATGCAGTCGTTGAGCATCTTCAAGGTCAGCGAGTTGGGAAGATGGTCATCAAGGCACTCCGCCGACCACGAGCAACGCTCGTGATTGATCCTGAGGGCAGAATTACCGTTCACGGAACGCATCGTATCGAAGCTGCTCGTGATGCTGCAAAGGAACTTCTCCTTCGACTTGGAAAGGATGATACAGGTTTGAAAACCGAACTCGGTCCAATCATCGCTTCGTTCTTTTTCAACACGCCCATCAAGGTTCAATCCATTGTCGGACAACTCGGCGCTGGAGAAGGCCATTACGATGACCGTCTCGACTGTGGCATCATTAACGATGAACGGCACGACCTTGTCCTCCATATTTGGGGGAATGGACGTTGTGTGGTCACCGAAGGTCGTCATCCGAAAATGGTTGCAATGGCGGCTGTATATTGGCAATCGAAGTTTTCAGACCTTGGCATTGCAGGCTTTTGAGGGGAATTCATGGTTGATGCTCATCGACTCTGGAAAGGCCCGATTCTTGATAACCACTTCCACTTGAATCGGAAGGGAAGATTTCTCGATGCTGCGAAAGATTTCAAGAACGTCGGAGGGACTCACCTTGTCCTTGTTCACTGCCCTGATTTTTCTTCTCCGCCAACTTCACTGAAAGAGCATCGAGAAACATACGCAGATACTGTGGCAATGGCAGAAGAGGTACGTAATGCACATGACTTGCATGTCCGAGTCGTCCTTGGTCCGCACCCTGCTGCATTCGCACACCAATTCATCAATTGGATGGAGCAGGACGGTGAAAAAGGAATTGAACGAGCCTGTGAAAATTATCGTGATAGCATCGATGCCGCTCTCGAATTCGTCAAGGAAGGTCAAGCCCATGCCATTGGTGAAGTTGGTCGTCCGCATTGGGATGTTTCCGAAGAGGTATGGAACTTATCCAATCAGTTGCTCGAAGAGACCATGGCACTAGCAGCACGCGAACAAATCCCGTTGCAACTTCATGTTGAAGGTGAATTGGATTCAACGTATCGTGATCTATCGGAAATGGCTGCAAAAGCGAATCTCCCCACACATCGTTTGATTCGTCATTATTCACCGCCTCAGATAGATGAATCGATCACGCGTGGATTGACGTCAAGTGTCCTCGTAGGAAAGGGTGCTCTCGAACCTCTTCTTGCAAGTTATGAGAATAACAAAACAGGATTCATGCTTGAAACAGATTACATGGACGACCCACGTCGACCGGGGGCAGTTCTTGGTCCTAAGACGGTTCCAAAGCGAACCCAACAATTGCTCGAAGGCGGAATGGATGAGGAGATGTTGTGGAAGTGTCATGTAGACATTCCAAACGCTCTCTATGGTGATGCAGAATAATGCTCAAACTCACACCAAACATCCATCACATTCATGACGTATTCCTCTATCGAACGTTCATGGCAGGCAACGGGAAGGCTCTCGCTACACTGCTTGTGAGTTTGCTGTTTCTCGCCCTCCTGCCAATGCCTTCAACCGCTCAAGGTGGTTTGCCCGGTAGCATTTCGATGGAATGCTCAGATGATCCTGTGATGGATGTCAAACCAGGTGAATATCAAGACGAAACTGTTGAATGTACCGTTACCAATGACGGTTCGGTTCTTGCAGAAAATGTTGAAATCACCCAAGAATGGGATGGTGTATTCATCAGCATGAGCATTTCTGAAGATTCCTTTACACTCGAAGCAGGTGATTCTCAAGACTTCACGGTTACCTTCGTAGGCGAAGCACGGCTTGATTCAGAAATCACCTACGAATTTACAATTACTGCTACTGTGACCGCATGGGGGCCACTTCCTGTAGAAGGGACTCCGCTTTCGAATGTTGCAAATCATACAGGTGACATTACGGTCAACAAATATGGGCAGGTGACTCTTGACATCCCCGATACATCATCTCGAAACATGAAAACGAGCGAGGAAGTCTCAATTACATTCCAAGTTGATAACGACGGAAATGCTGTCGACACCATTGAAATCCGAATTAACAACGCAGACGAATTGGAGGCTCTTGGATTCGTCATTCAAAGTGGAGCATTCCTCAGCGCAAGAGATGTCCAGCCCGATGGTGTTTCAGAACAACTCGAATTTATCATTCGTGCACCGAGTAACGCTGCTGAAGAAATCCGTAAAACCATCGTGATTGAGGCTTCGAGTACAAACGATGATTCCAGTGACATTGTTGATTTTGATCTCATTGTTGAGGCCGAGGAAGAATCTGCTGGACTTGGAGCTGGGCTGTCTGAGGTGAGTACAGACGATCTTGCACTGTACGGCGCAATTGGCGGCGGAGTTCTGTTTGTCATCTTCTTACTGATCATCATTGGTCGTGTCTCGAAGCGTACTTCAAAGAACAAGGTTGCTGATGAAATCACAGAAGAACCAGCAATTGAAATTGAGGATGATGACGAGTTCGATTTCGACCTTGATTTTGATGACGATGAGTTCCTTGCAGACGACCTCGATTCGATGTTGGACGATTTGTAACGCCGTCCGCTGATTTTGAAACCTCTCGGAAGCCCCTTTTTCCCAGTAAAAGAGGGGGAATACTCAAAGACGTGGTGTGCCCGGTAACACCTGCCAATTGGGGATGCGAATGCTAGGTCTACAAGGAAAAACCGCCGTCGTGTTTGGAGTTGCAAGCGAAGATTCGATTGCATGGGCCATATGTCAACAACTCGCGCAGGCAGGCGCAGACCTCTTTTTGGGGTATCAAAAACGCTTCATGTCAAGAGTATTCCAACTCAAAGACAAACTGCCTGCAATCAAAGGATTCTACCCCCTCGATGTTGCACAGGACGATACAACGAGGGAATTCTTCGATGAATTTTCAAAAGAACATCCAGGAAGGAAGATTGATGTATTGGTCCATGCCATTGGATTTGCTCCTAGAAGTTGTTTCGATCGCCCCATTCTCTTCGTTGAAGATGCTGATATCAATACGGCAATGACCATTTCAGCCAATTCACTCCAACGTTGCCTCAAGTTTGCAATGCCTCACCTTAGCGAGGGCTCGTCGACGATTACTCTCACCTATGCTGCATCCACTCGATTTGTCCCTTCCTATGGAATCATGTCCATGGCGAAAGCGGCACTTGAATGCTGGACACGAGAACTTGCATGTCATTTGGGGCCACATGGGCATCGCGTTAACAGCATCTCTTCGGGACCTATTCGAACCATTGCGGCCTCTGGCATTCCAGGGTTCGATAAAATTCTCGACCATGTTGAAGCCAATGCTCCACTTCGGCGTAACGTCAATCAATCCGACGTTGCTGGAACAACTCTATGGCTCGCAAGCCCCCTTTCTGCAGGCGTTACAGGGCAGTGTATCCACGTCGATGCAGGCTATTCAATCACAATGGTGCCACAGAGTATCATGGATGTGTGAGGTGATATCATGACCATGACAACCGATGACGGGAAACCATGCGAAGGTCTGGAACAAGGACCCTTCGAACCGATTGCAGTTATTGGGCTCGCAGCAATGATGCCCGACGCAGAGGACTTGACCTCGTTCTGGCAGAACATTATCGATTCACATGTGAGCATCAAAGAGATTCGAGAGGGCCGATGGCCGGGTCCAGTCGATCATTTCTGGGCAGAAGGGAAGCCTGGAGACATTGCTCACGGATTCACCTATGCTAAAATTGGGGCTTTTGTTGAAGGATACGAATTTGATTGGAGGCGATGGAGACAGCCTCCGGGCACCATCCCTCAAATCGACCCATGTCAGCTGTGGGCAGTTTCAGTTTCAGCGAAAGCAATCGAACAGGCGGGTTACGGGGAGGGCGAGAAAGAATTCCCCCGAGAACGCGCAGGTGTTGTCTTCGCAAACGCATTGGGTGGTGAAAACCGAAACATGTCCAACATCCGTGTATGGTCAAACCATACTGCGGAGTTAGCGAAAGAACACGGGATGCCACCCTCGTCAAAAGATGCCTTCATGGATGCGGTGAACGAACACGCTCCAAAGGTCGATGAAGACACAATGCCTGGTGAACTTGCAAATGTTGTCTCTGGCCGGGTTGCAAATCTGCTTGATTTGCAAGGGCCGAATCACGCAATGGATGCGGCATGCGCTTCCTCAATGGCTGCAGTAATGGATGCGTGCCGACTTCTCCAAACACGACAAGCGGATGTCATGCTCGCAGGTGCAACTGATCGAACAATGGATCCCGCAACCTATGCAAAATTCAGCGCAATCGGAGCCCTATCGCCTACACACTCGACTCCTTTCGACGCTCGAGCAAATGGGTTCGTGATGGGTGAAGGTGCAGGTGTGATGGTCCTCAAGCGTCTCAGTGATGCTATTGCAGACGATGACACAATTCATGCGGTTATTCGAGGCATTGGTGGTTCAAGCGATGGCCGAGGTAAAGGCATCACTGCACCAAGCCAACGAGGTCAAATCCAAGCCATTGCTCGAGCATACAACCAAGCAGGCTATCCTGCTTCATCCGTAGAGTTGGTTGAAGCACACGGAACATCTACGAAAGTTGGTGATGCAACGGAACTCTCAACCTTAACACGACTATGGACTGATGTTTCATCTGGTGACAACGTTGCTGTTGGCTCCATCAAATCACAGATAGGTCACTTGAAAGCAGCGGCAGGTATTGCAGGAATCATCAAGTCGGTCATGGCACTTCATCATCGAACGATCCCTCCATCGGCTGGTTTTGAAACACCAAACCCAACTGTCGACTGGAAGAATATTCCTTTTTTCGTCCCCACCTCTCCACTCGAATGGCCTCAACCACCTTCCCATCCACGCCGCGCAGGTGTGTCCGCGTTCGGTTTTGGTGGAACAAACTTTCACATCGCCCTCGAAGGCTACGACCCTTCCTATCACCGCAACATGGCTGAGGATTGGCAACAGCGATGGAACGCTTACTCGAAAACATCTACAGTGTCAGCACCATCAATCCTTGATCAGACTGCCCAACCGTCGCTTTCGCATGAGGAATTGAAAGCGATTGAAGGAGGCGTCTTGCTCCTCTCTGGTGATTCAATTGAAGCACTTGCAACAGCATTGGAAAGGGTCTCCTTTTCAGGACCCTTGTTTGATGACAACCCTCGAGGGCAACGACTCTCCGTAGCACTTCAATCGGCCAGTAGCGCCTTCGATGTCTCTCACCCTTGCCGTTTGGCCCTCGTTGCAACCTCATGGGCTGAGTTCGAGAAGCGTAAGGCCTTGGCCCTCAAATCAATTTCAGATCCAGGTAAATGGGGCTTCATGCAAGCACAAGGAGTTCTCGTAAGTGATCAACCGTCGATGCCTGATGGTGTGAAAATCGCCCACATGTATCCCGGTCAAGGTTCGCAATATGTCGGAATGACACTTGATTTGCATCAGCGTTACGCTCCAGTTCAAGAGGTTTGGAATGCATCGGATACGACAATGGTTGAAGTTCTGGATGGAGAAACACTCTCATCATTTGTGCTCCGAAGTGGATTGAGTGATGAAGAGAGAAAGGCTGCCGAAAACAAACTCAAGCAAACGGAGTATACACAACCAGCAATGCTTACAGCTGATTTAGCCATTGAACATGCACTCAATGCCTATGGGCATCATCCTGATATGGTCGCAGGACACTCACTTGGAGAATATGCTGCTCTGATGGCATCGGGTATTCTCAACATGGACGGTGCTCTACGAGCAGCAGCTGCTCGCGGAACTGAGATGGGTTCTGTTGAGATCGACGACAAAGGCCTCATGGCGAGCGTAACTGCTCCCTATGATGCTGTACAACGCATCCTTGATGCTGCTGACGGCTATGTCATTGCGGCGAACAAGAACTCACCGAAGATGACCGTTATCGCCGGAGCCACTGAAGCAGTTCAAAACGTGATGAAGCAATTCGAGCAAGAAGGATTCAATTGCGTCCCGCTCGCAACAAGCCATGCATTCCATTCCAGCATTGTAGCTCCTGCGAATGAACCACTCCGACGTTTCCTCTCCTCTCTTGAAATCAATTGGCCATCCATTCCAATAACTGCGAATGTGGACGGGACGTTCTATCCAACTGAAGGACCTGATGCCAAGGAAGGTATTCTTTCCAAACTTGCACCACAAATGGCATCCTCCGTTGAATGGACTTCTCAAATCAATACCATGTACGATGCTGGTGCACGGATATTCGTCGAGGTCGGCCCGAAGCGAGCATTGACAATGTTCGCATCTCAGATTCTCGAAGAACAACCTCATCTTGCAATCATGACCAACCATCCTAAACAGGGTGGAATTGCTTCATTCTTGACTGCAATAGGTGCTTTAGCACTAGCAGGTCGAGCCCCGAAAACGATTGAAGGCACCTCGAATGTATTCAGTGAAGCCTTCCGTGCAGGTCCGATTGAAGCATATGTTGAACAGGCTTTGCCACAACGTGAAAATGAGGAGGACCTACGCGTCCGAGCACGACCGTTACCCAGCACAGGTGGTGGAAACGTGGCCCCAGTAGCTCAAACTGCGTCAGCACCATCTCCGAAGCAAGCGACTGTTGCTGATTACGTTGGAGACCGAATCGCACAACATTCTGGCTATCCCGCAATGTTTTGTCAGGGTATGGTCAATCTCCGTCTTGGGTTGGGATTATCAGAATCTTCAATCCAGAGCATCATCGCAACCATTCGATCTGAAGCACGTACAGATGCAGAAGTGGATGTTCAATCTGCAACAACAGCGGCAGATCTGGAACGATGGGTGAGCCATCCTCCTTCAGGATGGGCGCCTCGTGTTCATTTGGCTACTTCTGCACAGGCACCATCGGCTCAGGTACAACAATCCGTCCATGATCCAATGATGCAACGTAAGGCAGACCCGTATGTCGTTTCTGGAATCAGTCTAGGACTTCCAGGTGGCGAGAGGGTCTTCGATGAGGATGTCTTTGAGCGCCTCGTTCGAGGCGAAACATGCATTCAGGAAGTCTCAGATGAATACAAGCAACGCCTGTTGGACAAGAACATCACTCGACTCATCAAAGGCAGAGATGGTTCAGTAAACATGGAACAAGCAACAACCTTCGGAGACATTCCCCAACTTGCAGGTGTCAAAGCAGCGTTTGATCTCGCTGAAGAATTTGGAATCGATCCAAAGATGATCATGGCTTGGGACATTACCACTCAACTTGCCATGGCATCCGGTTTGCTCGCACTACGCGATGCTGGAATACCATTGACTCCAGAAGAGCAAACAGGAAAGGGGGGTCTTCGACTTATTCGAAACTGGCAAGTTCCTAGTATTCACCGCGATCGAACAGGAATCGTCTTTGCATCTTGTTTCTCAGGCCTTCAGATGGCAATGAAACACGCCAAGACAGATGGAGATGATGGCGAGGGCAAGTTTGACCGTCGTTACTTGTTCCAAGTATTGACCATGGGCCATTCCCAATTTGCACAATTTACTGGAATTCGTGGCCCGACAACAACCATCAATCTTGCCTGTGCTTCGGCAACAGGTGCCTTCCAAATCGCAGAGGATTGGCTTGCAGCCGACCGTGTGGATCGTGTTGTCATTCTTTCAGCTGATGATGTTACGGGCGACGACTTGTGGGAATGGATCGGTAGCGGATTTGCTTCCACAGGAGCCGCTTCAACCAGTAACATCGTCGAAGAAGCAGCCTTACCATTTGACAAACGTAGAAACGGCCTGGTTCTTGGGATGGGTGCTGCATCATTTGTTGTTGAACGAAAGAGTTCAGCAGATGAAAGAGGCGTCCAACCAATTGCAGAGTTGCTTGGAGCAACGACTGCCAATTCGGCGTACCATGGTACACGACTCGATGTTGAGCACGTAGCAAAAACAGTGGATGAATTTGTAGGAACAATGGAACAGCGCTGGGGGCTGAATCGACATGCGATTGCCAAAGATTTGGTATTCTATTCCCATGAGACATACACACCGGCTCGTGGGGGTAGCGCCCAGAGTGAAGTCAAAGCATTGCGACAGACCTTTGGTGAGAGTACAAATTCAATGGTGATTGCGAATACCAAGGGATTCACAGGACATCCGATGGGAGTTGGAATTGAAGATGCAAGTATGTTCTATGGCTTGCTTCAGAAGAGAATTCCTCCGATTGCGAACCACAAAGTTGTGGATGAAGAATTGGGCAATTTGCACCTGTCGAAAGGTGGAGATTATCCAAATTTGAAGTACGGTCTTCGGTTTGCGGCAGGTTTTGGTTCTCAAATTGGATTGTCGTTTGTACGTGCTTGGCCAATTGAAGGCGAACGTATCAATGGAAAGCGTCTGCTTGCATGGTGTCGAGGTCTTGCTGGTTCTCAAGATATCCAACTTCGAATACTTGACAACAAACTTGTAGCATATGTCGATGGTGATGATAATCTCCATGGAGGAATTCAAGGTGAATCGTACGAGATAACTGCACCCTATGAAGGTCTAGCGACTGAACTTGCTACGGCAGAAGCGCCTACGGCTCAACCCCAGGAACCGATTGTAGAAGCCCCCGTGGTTGCACCTTCTCCAACTCCAGCACCCATAGAATCGAGTGGAGATATGGTCCAAACTGTAATCGATGTCGTTGTCAAACACACCGGTTACCCAGCGGACTTCGTGGAATTGGACCAAGATTTGGAAGGTGAACTCGGTATTGATACGGTCAAGCAAGCTGAAATCATGGTTGACATTCGACAACATTTCAATCTCCCTGTTGACGAAACATTCGTTCTATCTGAGCACCCAACTCTGAATCACATGATTGGATACATTCAACGAATGCAGGGTGGCGAAGCAAGCATTCCCGTTCCTCAAGCAGAACCAGAACAACCTCTCCAAGAACCAACTCCAGAGGTTTCTCAAGAAGTTCCTGCAGAAGTAAAGCCATTGATTACAACTCCAGTCGATGATGACACAATGACACAACAAGTCATCGATGTGGTTGTCAAACATACTGGGTATCCTGCTGATTTTATTGAATTGGATCAGGATTTGGAAGGTGAACTCGGCATTGATACGGTCAAGCAGGCTGAAATCATGGTCGACATACGCAAATTGTTCAATCTTCCAGTCGATGAAGACTTCCTTCTTTCCGAACATCCGACACTATCGCATATGATCGGTTACATTGTTCGTATGACCGGTGGAGATGCATCATCCTCTGCTTCCATCGCAACTCCAAAGCAAACACCTGAGCCTGTGGCTGTTCCTGCGACCCCTCCAGTAGAATCTCATGCATCCTCACTTCCCAGTGATGAGGGGATTCAAACATCATTGATCGAGGTCGTTGTCAAACACACAGGCTATCCTGCAGATTTCATTGAAATGGATCAAGATTTGGAAGGTGAACTTGGTATCGATACGGTCAAGCAGGCAGAAATCATGGTTGATGTGCGTGAAATTTTCTCGCTCCCAGTGGATGAGGATTTCTTACTCTCCGACCACCCTACGCTGAATCACTTCGTTGCATACATCGTGAAAATGAAAGGAGGTTCTGCTCCATCGGAATCAATCACTGAGGTGGAATCGAGTGTTGAATCACAAGCGATCCAATCCACTCCTTCAGTCACTCACGAAGGTTGCCGCCGATGGCAAATTGAAGTTGAAGAGGCTGAATCCATTGCTTCAACGCTTGCCTTGGATGGAACAATTGCCGTAACCGATGACGGTTGGGGCATTGCCGAGCATTTGTGCACGAGATTGGAAGCCCGTGGCCTTTCAACGGTTCGAATAGGATTTGAAGTCGGTATTCGGGATGTTTCAATCCAATCTGAACAAGGGCGCACAGTCCATCGTGGAGATCCTGGTAATCCCGGGCACATCGAGTCGATAACAACCTCACTTTCAACAATGAATGTCGTCGGTTTACTTCATCTTGCACCGATGAAACTTGCTTCAGCAAGTTGGTCAGAGGATACACTTCCATCGGGACAGATTTCTCTTGCAGCTCATGGATGGTTCGGACTTCTGAAAGGAATGGATGCTCACATGGCAGGACTGCAACAAGGAATAGTTGCAAGTGTTACTGCTATGGATGGTCGGCATGGAAACATTGGTGAGCGATTCAATTCGATTCAATGCGCCGCTTCAGGGGTTACCAAATCCTATGCATTTGAGCGTCCAAATCTGCGAACACGTGCTCTTGATGTCCATCCTGAACTTATCTTTGATGCAGAACATGCCGCAGAACAAATCGAAACCGAGTTGTTTGAACGAGCGGGAGAAGTTGAGATTGGACTTGATCGGGACGGTCGACGTTGGCTTCTTGCTGCATTTGCTGAGGATGTAGTTGGAGAAATTGAATCCCTCAAGTCAGATGACGTTTGGGTTGTTTCAGGCGGAGGTTCTGGTGTAACTGCTGCATGTATTGTTGGTGTTGCCCAAGCGAGTCAAGGCGCTGAAGCAACCTTCCACCTGCTTGGTCGGTCTGTATTGATTGAACAAACAGCAGACTGGTTAGGCTGGAGTGAAGAAGAACTGATGAAAGAGAAAATGGCTCTCAGAGAACGACTCACTGCTGCTTCCTCGTCCGGAAAGGTGACCATGGTCGAATGGAACAATGCATGGCAGAAATTCACTCGAAGCCGAGATGTGTATCAGACACTTTCTCACATCGAATCAACTGGCAATCGAGCGTTCTATCATTCCATTGATGTGATGGATGCTGAAGCACTTTCCTCACTTGGTTCATCCTTATCCAATCCAATCACTGGCGTCGTACACGGTGCTGGATTGGAGGATTCGAAACTCGTTGCTGACAAGGCATGGGAGACCTTTGACAAGGTTGTTCGTGTCAAGATTGATGGCTGGAGCGCGCTGATGAAGGCGGTTGAAGCATCGAATGGTACGTTGAGGTTCGCTTCAGTGTTCACTTCGGTTGCTGGTCGATTTGGAAACGGTGGCCAAACGGATTATGCGGCTGCAAATTCTATTCTTGATGCCGAGATGGCTCGTTTAACTGCAAAGGGAACGTGTCGTGCTGTAGCAATCGGATGGACCGGATGGAGAGATGTCGGAATGGCAACACGAGGCAGTATAGAAGCTGTTTTCGAAGCAGCAGGAATTGAGACACTACCGGTTGATGTTGGCGTACAAATTTTCGTCGATGAGGCTCTCCGGGGTGGTAAGCGTCGAGTGATTGCTTGTGGTTCTCTTGGTTTGATGGATCAATACGATTCCTTTAGAGAAGCACCGTTGATGCTACCGGGTGAAATGGCTGCTATCATGGCGGATCCACGACGATTCCCATTCATCGACAAAGTGCTTGCATTCGATGAGCATCAGATGGTGATGACACAAAGCACACTTTCTGTAGCAGACCATCCTTTCCTAAGCGATCATGCGATTGACGGAGTTCCATATCATCCAGGTGTTATGGCGATGGAGATGTTTGCAGAAAACGCCTTGTTGCTCTGCCCAGATTCGTGCCTCGCTGGGTTCGAACATGTCAAATTCGGATTGCCTGTGAAGGTGATGAAAGGTACCATGAGAGTTCGTGTTGAAGCACGGATTGATCGTTCAGAAGGCGATCTAACATGGGTCAATTGCCGATTGGTCTCCGATTTAACAAACTCCGAAGGCGTTGTCTTTGGAGAGCGTGACCATCACCAGGCTACGGTTCGATTGGTCAAGAAGTCCGATGATTTGAGCCAGTTCCTACAAACTGAGATTGGTTCACTACCTACGATTGGAACTCCACCATCAGGCCGATTGGAGCACCATGCATCCTTCATTTATCTGAGATATTTCCACGGGCCACGGTTCCAATCTCATGGAGGTGTCCTCCGTGGTAGCGGTGATGCCTCTCAACCTGGTGTTGATGGCATTGCTCTCATGCGACATCAGTTGCCAGCAACCGACCAATTCGTACACGAACGTGATGGAGAAGATGTCTTGCTGGAAGCATTGCCGATGTTGATTGAGGCAGGATTCCAAAATGCTGGATTGGTTGCTATGGAGTCCGAAGGATTCAGCAGTCTGCCTGTCGGTATTGAATGGTCCACGATGCTTCGTGTTCCTGAGCAAGATGAACAACTTCGTTTGCGCTCGATACGAATGGCAACTGAGGATGCTGGAGTGACCGTTCATGATGTTCTTGTTGTTGGTGCGGATGATGCTCCAGTTATCGCTTTGAAAGGCCTACGATTGAAGGCAATGGCCCCAGTTCCTGACGATCAGAAGTTCTCCCTCGATCGCTGAGTGTGGTTTGGATGGTCACCTTTCGCTGGATTGACCTGAAGGAAGGTCCTCGGTGTCTCGTGGCAACATGTCCAATTGTGGAGCAAGACCCAACAACGATTCATTTCGTTGATTGGGATGAACTCGCTACGTTCAAAACACAAAAGAGGTCGAATGAACACCTTTCAGCTCGATGGTTGTTGGAGGTTGCTCTCAAGGAATGGGGCCTTGTTGATTTCTCACATCTTGTTGTTTCTCGAACGAATGAGCGGGCACCATATTTGCAAGCAATTCAAGGATTATGGATTCAATCTACATTGCCAAGCATATCGATTTCCCACAGCCAAACACTTGCATGCGTAGCGCTCATTGAGCAGGGTTGGACTGTTGGCATTGACGCCGAACCGTTCTCCCGTCCGCCTGCCCCTGCTGTCTATGATATGATGGCAAAGGGCGAGGAACTCGACCGTCTACGGATTGGTGAATTGGATGCTCTGTGGGCATGGACGTCAAAAGAAGCGATTCAGAAAGCAGCTCGGCAAGGCATGCACTTGAATCCCAGAGAAATCATCCTCCCAAGAGAGAATTCTAAAAATGAAATCCCAATTGAGGATTCAATTTTTCAATTGAAAAATTCATCAAACGATGACTACCAAATTACCCTTGCATGGGGAGAGGATGTTCGCCCGATTCGCGGCCCCGAAGATGATTTGTTGGATGCAACACGTGTGGCAATGGAATCTGGTGAAAACTGGACTGTTGGTTGTTCCACGATCAGGAAAAATGCGTAATCACTTGTTCCAGAAGCGACTTGATTCCCACTCGAGCCCGAGCAAGATGCCGACTTCGGTGAGTATAACATAGTTGAATATCAAGTACGACACGTATGCTGTAATCAACACCAGTAGTGAGGTGTTGATGACCTTTCGGCGTTGCCGTTTTACATCGTCAAAGGTGCATATTCCTCTGTTTCGGAAGTATACTACCAACCCAATAATGACCGAAAGCGTAGCGACAGCAAGCATGGTTGGACGGAACCAACCGTAACCTTCTCCGCCCCAGTACAGTGTATCGGAGAGGGCTGCTGCGGTACTTACGCTTGCTAATCCAAACAAAACCAGAACGACACTTGGTAAGCAACACATCGATGCGATAATGGTTGAAGTTGAAATGAGTTTGATCAGTGATTTCGTACTTTTTTCTTCAACCATACTTCATCACCCCATCAATAGCAGTCCGCAAATCGACTTGACTCGCTTGGATTTGAATATACTTGCAATGGTAGCACATCAACACCATCCGACCACTTGCCCATGTTGGTGAGCATCCCTGTATCGATGAGATTTGCATAGGCAAAGTCTGCTGTGTTAAGATCCCCGCGACTGTGGGCCACTACCCAATCTGCTTGAGCATCAACACGTCGGTAAAACGCCCAATCTGCTAAGGTGTCGTGTGCTTCATTTGCTGGAAGGTAATGCGTAGCAACCAACCTTGGGAATCCATAACGATCGCTTGGAATAAACAACAAAAGGGAATGATTGTCTTCAATTTCATCAAACAAATCAAGATGGAGAGCGCTGTTGCATTGACTTACAGTCATGTCATCTTCACTGACCACGAGATGGACGATTGAATTCTCAGGAAGGTTGGTATAATTCGGTAACCATTCTTCTTGAACCGGTCGAGCAGCTGCCATTTCAGTATCGACGAGAAGCGTTTCATTCCCCCATCCCATTGATTGAACCATGCCCAAGGCTTGCAAAGAGTATGCTCCTCCAAGACTATGGCCTCCAATCCACAAATGCTCTGGCATGATGACCAAGTCCTCTAGAACGTCGTTAATAGCCCCATCTCTCGGCGTTGCCGTTATGATTTCATTCAATCGAAGCAAAGCGGATTGAATCGATAGCATCCTTGGAACATGGTGTGGCCAGTCCGAAGCTCCTTCAACGATGGTCGCTTCAAAATCATCTCCGCCTTCAGGTCGGACATCGGTTGGATATTGGATGTAAGCAACAACCATGCCCTTTGCAGAGAGATGGTCAATCCAATCCGTATAGGAATCGATGGATGGATTGTTGAAGGCATGGAAAAGAATGGCAAGTGGCACGCCTTCTATCCCTGGTTCCTCAGGTAAATGAGGGAGAGTGAGGTAAATTGAAAATTCAATGTCTTCTTCTGTAGGACCTTGAATGGAAGTCACCTCTTCTGGGAGTTCGTAGGTATAGCGAACTGTGGTTCGGTCGAACGGTCCAGGTTCCGCTCCATAACCCATCACTGGTGCAGTAGGAGGGGAAGGAGCGATGCCAATGAGAGCAGGAATGCCTGGCATCACCAACCATGCTGCGAGGAAGATTGTCAGGACATGAAGAGCAGTTGCACTCTTCTCTTTCCAATTCTGAGAGGAGTCTGGAAGTCTTGGAGGGCCTCGGATTGCAACTGCGCTTCCAAGGAGAAGAACACCGTATATCGTTGGAAGGAGAAGAAAGGCTCCCCGAAGATAACGGTAGTCCATCAGAACAAATATGATCCAAGAAGCAAGTACTGCTCCAATTAGTCCAAGGAAAACAGCCTGCAGAGGCTTCGCCAGATGACGACCACGATGATTTTGAAAGGATGAATAAACACAAAATCCGAGGAAGAGAGCCGAAAACAATGCGATGAGCGTAACGCTTTCTCGGAGGGCGAATGTCCACGATAGTGTCCGTACTGCTTGTGGCCAGACGGCATTCTCAATGGATTCACCTTGAATCAGAATAAGCAATGATTCCGCTAGGGCAACAGTTGCACCAAATGCGATCATTGCACTTGGAAATGATGGTGATGATGTGAATCGTTCGATGAGGGAAACCTCTTGAGAAATCCCCTCTTCCATACTTCAAAGAACGGGCTTGGGTTCAAAAAACGTCGTTTAAACTATCAAGCACCAATGTTGCGAACTTCGGGTGTTTGATCTGCAATCATAAACTCAAGCATAGCTGCCCACATAACGAATTCCATGCTCTTTTCTAATTCTTCGACCCCACCAACCATCTCAATCATGTTGTCGAGTGTGTCGTCTGGAGAGTGGTATGCGCTGTAATCAGAATCGTATGCACCGAGATGGAAGATGGTCTGTGCTCCGAGGTCTCGGAACGTTACATGGTCAGAACGGCCGAATGTGTCCTCGTGAACATCGAGAACAAGGTCTTCGTGGTCTTCCCAATGTTGATCGCACCCGGAACCGTACGTTCCATCGATACGCAAGTCCATCGGTGCTTCGAGAATATTGCGATGAACATGATCAAGAACGGTTGTAATTTCTACGTCCTGCACCTCAGGATCCAAATCAGGTCCAGACCATGCATGGTATGGATAGGGTTCTCCAGTTGGTTTGACAGCAGGGTAGGAAATCCCCATCATGTCCATGTTGATGTAAAAACGTAGTTCCTTGTCTTTCGGAAGGCAATAGTCACAATCGTTGTTTGCGAAAGCATTCGATCCTCGAAGCCCTTCTTCTTCTGATGACCAAAGGGCGAGGAATGTGTCGCACTCAACCTCAATGTCGACAAAGGCCTTGGCGAACAGCATCATACTCACAGTTCCACCGGTGTTGTCGTATGCTCCTTCGTAGGTGCCGCCTCCTGGTGGTCCGCCAGGGAACATGATGTCCATGTGGCCGCCCATGCCCTGCACGCATGATGAATCTCGTCCGCGTTTCCATGCGATTACGTTCAAACTCTCAGGTTCTGCAGGGTTGCCGTGGTCAAACACTCGAAGGATGTGAGTTTCGTAACCGAGTCCTTCGAAATGCCCTTGGAAAAACGATGCTGCACGCTCAAATGCAGGGTTTGGTGAACCCATCCATCGGTTGATGTATCCTCCGCATTGTGTTGTATCAGGACAAACGTTCGTGATGTACTCCATCTTGTCCATCCATTCTTGACCGTTCACGATCGGCGTACCATTGGTGACTTGCATTTGATACGAATCGCCAGTTCCATCTGGGTGGACAATTGTAATCTTCACTTCATCGACATATGGTGTCAACAACAACTTCCCGTTGATGGATTCTTCTTCAACCATCGCATATCCGTTTGGAATGATGAAACCGTCAATAAACAGCATGACATCGGTTGGTACTGAAATCGCACGACCGTTCCCTAGCAATTGAAATTCATGCCATTCTCCGCTCTTCATGATGGCGTCTTCTGGCATTTGGTAATCGACCTGGAATACGATTGGTACGCCTTCCTGGACAACCTCCTCTTCACCAAAGCATCCTGAGAGAGATGCAAGCATCATGAGGACGACGAGAAACATGCCCTTGGACACACGTGAAGCCTGCATGATTACGCCCTGATAGTGCCCACTCAAAGCCTTTGTCTGTGAAGGTGCGGATAGCGGGAGTCGAACCCACGACATAAGGTTGGAAACCTCAGATGATAACCACTTCACCATATCCGCACGGTGGTAATCTGTCCGAACAAGCACCCTTTTTTGAGCGCATCGGTCGAAATTCATCAATTCAGTCCTGGAGGAGGTGGTACTGCAT
>JACETE010000025.1 GCA_013911465.1 Candidatus Poseidoniales archaeon | reverse complement strand
ATCTTCGCCATCGATGGTCTCGATCCAACTTGGTAGAATCAATTCGAGTGTAATCTTTGAGGGTGGGAGGTCGGATGGAATCATATCTTCAAGGAAGGAAGTATCGAGAACTGTCTCAAGAGACAATCCTGCATCCATGACACGACGCAAATCTTCGTTTGTAATATCTTCCATATATTCAGAGAATTCACTTTCAGGGATGTTATCCTGAATGATATCAAGTAAGCCAAGTTCGAAGGTATTGCTCGTTGAACGGAGGTAAATTGGATGGTCGTATCCCATCGCACTTGAGCCCTGAATACAATACGAGATTGTATTTGGAGGCGTCACCGTTTCGGAACATCCAACGGAGTGGCTGTAATTCAAACCACCAGCAGGTCCGTCGATACCCTCAGCAACAGAATCACTTACCCAAGACAATTGGCCCATTTGAATATCAGGATTGCCGGGGATGGAATCTGAAAATGCATCACCGACCGATTCGACTGGGAATTGATCGGTAAAATCGTCGAGTGGAGCTATCCCATTTTCATAAGCCAAGCGAATACCATCTGACGTTATTTGTGGAATTGTTGCTAAGTTGGAGAGTTCAACAAGAGAGATTCCCCAACTGTCCATCGTTTCCGTATCAAGATAATTGATTCCAGCAACAAAGTCAATCTGGACAGCTGTTTCATCAAATAAATCAACCTTCAAATGCAATGAAACTGCCTCTTCATTCGGGTCCAATTCGACGATTGAGGTTGTCGAGGTGTTACGATAACCCATGGTCAGACTTACTGTTTGTTCAGCACGTGCTGCTCCAAAACTTGCATCCAAATTGTCCACAGTCCATTGCCCTACACAAACAGAAGGAAGGCATGAATTCGGTTGGATGGAACCGTTTCCATCGACGCCAATGACCGTTGCATAATCGGGTGGACTAATGGAAAATGTCGATACGTGACCTGGTTCAGCAAAGACATTGAATTGAGTTGTCAATTCAGAACCCATGATGAGAAGGCCTTGATATGCACGTTCGAGATCGAGGTCTGAATTCTCCAAGAGATTGAATGTGCTCGTCGACAGTTGAATCTCAGCGATTGTTGAGAAGCAGATTGGGGGCTCGAATACGTTGTTCTCCGTTACGCCCGAGCCTGAATCATAAATCGAATCCTCAGTCGCATCGGTGGTGCATACTTCCGATGCTCCAGCTTCTGTGTAGATTCCGTCGTATTGAGTGTTGATTGCAGTTACTGTTCCAAACCCACTCGACAAAAGATCATTGATGGTGTCCTCAACTTCGTCAAGCATCTTGTCACCAACTGTTCCAGACCCATCATCGTAAGCAAAGTAACTTCGAATCATATCCGCAGGAACTCCATCGTCCGAATCCAAGCCATCTGCAGCCAATGCAGATTCAATGATGGGTGAATCGAGGCCGACTTTGCTTCGATCAAACTCTCGAATAGCCCAACTGAGCGTCATCTGAATTGTTGATGTATCTTGCAAATCAAAATCATAGGTTCCTCGAATCCAATCCTGCTGGAACGGAGTTCCATCGTCATTTGAATCGTAATCATCACAATCGCTGAATCCAGCCCCATCGCAAGACGACATGCCGTCTGCTGATGCCAGAGGGGCAAGAATTGGGGTTGCAAAAACAAGTGTCAAACATAGTGTGAGAACTCTACTTCTCCATGTCGCACGTTCGTCCATGATGCTCCATCAGACCGAAGACCTTCAAAGGACTTCCCCTTGGGAGCCCTGTAGGCGTCGCTATGCCAATACAACCTTGTCTCTTGGTTCCTCTTGATAAGGTGGAGTCCGTTTGGGATTCGCTGGTTGATTTGGAAGCACTCAATGCAAATTACGTCCCAGTACGTATTGGTGATCGGCTTGCAATACCAATCCATGAAGAGATTAGACTCAATGGACTGGATGCGAATTATGACAAAGAGCACATCGAAGTTGAACAAGCTCCACCTCCAATTGATCCACATCACCGCATGCAACATACCATCCAAAGCATGATTGGGTTCAAGGATGAATTGCTTGCGAGCATTCCCAAAAAATGGGAACGGCTCAATGACTTGGTTCTCTTTCAGAAAGATGCTTTTCAAGGGGATGATTGGGAACAAGTCCTTTCCCAGAATGATGACTTTTTCCATCGTATTGCCGATGCCCTCAATGTCAAACGAATTGGACGCCAACAACCGATTTCTAACGATGTAATGCGTTCGGCACAGGCTGAATTGTTGCACGGAAGTGATGGATGGGTCGAAGTCAAAGACAACGGTGTATTCTACGGTTTTGATGCAACCAAAGTGATGTATTCCTCAGGCAATGTCACAGAGCGTCGTCGAATGGGAGCCCTTCAGGCCGATGGAGAGATCGTCATCGATGCGTATGCGGGAATTGGATATTACACAATGCAACTTCTTGTCCACACCAACGTTAAGCACATCCATGCATGCGAAATAAATCCAAACAGCATTCGGTCTCTTGAGTGGTCTTCTCAACGAAATGAAGTTGAGTCTCGACTTACGATTCACCCTCAAGACAATCTCATCACGCTTGAAGAGATGAAAGAGGCCGCTGACCGAATTCTACTCGGATACCTGCCGAGTTCTGAAGCGACATGGAGGCTTGCAGTCCAAGCCCTGAAACAGAGCGGAGGTACGCTACATATCCACATGAATGTCGAAGAAGAACGAATTGATGGATGGATTGAGGAAACCATAGACAAATGTTTGGACTATGCCCAAGAATTCGGACGAGAATGGAGGGTAACGGCAAATCATCTCGAGAAAGTAAAGTGGTATGCACCTCGAGTTCGTCATGTGGTGTTGGACGTATCTTTCTCTTCAATCAATTCTGCATCATAGATTGGAGCGTCTTGTTTCGTGTTGTTTTGTTTAACCACATACACAAACCCTGCACCAAGAATGATGAGAACGATGACACCAGCAATCAGGACGCCAGATCCCGTCTCGGATTCGTCTGCAGAGGCTTGGGCTGAGAGTTCACCATTTGGGTCTGCAACACCGATCATCTCAATCTTGTTTATTTTGGCTTCATAGATTGGACGACCTGCGGTTGAAAATGGATTGTCGACATCGGTTCCAGTTGGATCATCAGATGTGGGGACTTCAGCAATTGCTCGCACGTGACTCATCCCGTCCCGAACAATTCCGAACGTTGCATAACCGCCGTCATCTCTGTTTTCGGGATCCAAACCGTGTGCTTCTGTTTCTGCAATGTACCACTGGGAATCCGCTGAATCTTCTTCTTGGCCTCTTGCCATACCGATTGCTCCATCGACATGGCTCAAGTTTTCGTTGTGCTCCAATGGGATGGTCTCACCAGTGCCACCACTCCCACATTGTGCTGGAAGACCAGGGACGTAGACCCCATTTGTTTTGCATTCAGGGTCACCAGATTGTGTAACAAAATCATTGATGACTCGATGGAAAAAGATTCCATCGTACAATCCATCTTCGATGTGTTCGATCATGTTGCCAACGGTGACAGGAGCCCATTGAGGGAACAATTCGATAACGATCGTACCGGATACTTCGTCCTCAAAATGTCCTGGCGTATAGGTGACATCAATGGCGAAAACTGGATCACCAAAGTATGAATTCTGCATCGGAGTGTCTTCAACAACAGGTCCGTCTGTCCAAGTTGTAGGATCGATTCCATTGCTCTTCCAAGCAGGCTCTTCTTCCCCCGTTACCGAGATCGGAAGAAGAAGAAAAACGAGGATACAGGACAAAACGACCCTTTGTCTGGATGTCTTGCCCATGATGGATGGATGAACCGCCTGTTCATGAATCATTTGACGAAGGTCGTTGCTCGTCAAGACACTTTACCAGGAGTTCCTTGAACGCATTCAATTGGTCTGTGATGTCATAATGATGATTTCCAACGAAGAATCCTTGATTGTGAATTCGATTTGCTGCTGGTAAATCGCCATGGATTGAATAATCAAGATGTTCAATGACTGGATTGAGCGTAAAGTTACCTGCAACAATTGGCCGAGTTTCAACACCAGCATCACGCAACGCATCGAGTACAGGACCTCGGTTGCACCAGTCTGGCAAGATGATTGAGAACCCAAACCAAGAAGAATTTCCAACTTCCTTCTGAATCAAGAGTTCAGGAACTTCACTCATCACTTGCTGGAAGATTGCTGCGTTTGCGCGACGGCCTTCGATGATTCCGTTGACTTTGCGAAGTTGAGCCTGTCCGATTGCGCCTGACATTTCCAAAGGTCGGAGATTGTATCCTGGGAGAACAAATCGGAACGACTCCATGAACGGGTCGTCCGATTTCTCAATCACATGATTCTCTTTGGGAAGATTCCGAGTCCAGCCATGAGCTCGGAGGGACAACATGACGTGATACAACTCCTCGTCATCCGTAACAGTTACTCCACCCTCCATGGTTGAAATGTGATGGCTGAAAAACGAGCTGAACGTACCCGCTAATCCGAAGGTGCCTGCTTGCTTACCGTTAATTGTTGAACCGAGGGATTCGCAATTGTCCTCAATGACGTAGAGATTGTGCTTTTCGGCTAATGCAAGGAGCTTTGGATAGTCGACCGAATTTCCAAGAAGATTCACACAAAAGATGAGTTTGGTTTTTTCAGTGATTGCATCTTCGATGGCGTTGATGTCAATGTTAAGCGTCTCGATATCAATGTCCACGAAACGCATTGAGAGACCGTATTGGTGAACTGGGAAGTAGGTCGTTGACCATGAGACTGCTGGGACGAGGACTTCGTCTCCGGGATTCAAATCGATTCCTTTTGCATAGATCATCCCTGCAACAGTGAGTAAATTTGCGGAAGAACCTGAGTTGGACATGATGGCATATTTTGCTCCGAAAAATTCAGCAAATTGTTTCTCAAAGGTCTCGACTTCTGGGCCCATGCTGAACCGATCGCTGTCGATGACTCGTTGAATAGCAGCATATTCTTCATTATCCCAAGTGCTTGTTGCTAGTGGTAAACTCATTGTAATGTCTCCCTCAGGTATTCATAGGTGATTGCTAATGCTTCTTCAAATGGCGTTTTTGGAGACCAGCCCAAACGCCGTTGATTTTGCAGATTTAAATAACGGCGCAAACGGCCGACTGGTTTGTTGAGATCATGCCTGAACTCTCCAGAATATCCCGTAATATTGGCCATGTGTTGATGCATTTCATTGACACTTATTTCGACGCCTGAGCCAACATTCATCACCTCAGGCAAGTCATCAAACCTGTCGAGTGAGAAACAGATGAAATCTGCAAGATCGGGTGCGTAAAGGAATTCTCGCTTTGCAGAACCATCGCCCCAAATTACGATGGGAACATTTCCTTCTTCCTTGGCCTGATGCATTCGATGCAATATAGCAGGAAGCATGTGACCGGTCTCGATTGAAAAGTTATCGTATGGACCGTAAAGGTTGCATGGCAACACTGTTTTGAAGGAAACGTTGTGTTGTTCGTTCGCCATTGCACAAGCCCGATACACAACGTATTTCGAAAGAGCATATCCTTCGATTGGCCCCTCAAAGGCGCCTTCCCCGAGCGAGGATTCCGTGAGTGGTTGTGGAGCATCGCTTGGATAAACAGTTGCGCTACCCACATTGAGAATTCGTTCGATTCCATGTTCGATACATGAACGAATGAGATTCAATCCCATGGTAACATTTGTGTCAAAGGAATGGTGCTTCGTCGTCGTACTCGATGCGATCCCAGCGACATAGGCTGCACCGTGAACAACAACATCGATTGGATTGGATTGAATGTATTTCGATATAGCTTCCGAATTGGTAAGATCCAGTTCACTCTGAGGCGGGCGGAGGACAATGTGGCCTTTGCCCTCAAGCATTGGGACGAGGTGTTGACCCAACATTCCCGAAGCCCCAGTAACGAGAACAGTGGCCATGTGTCACGCCACAACCTCGGCCTTAAATAGGAATGTCCATAGGGAAATTTATCCACTTTGGTGGTGTTCTAATGGTTGGTGAAGTGCGTTGAAACTCCTTCTCTGCACCATTTCTCGAAACAACGAGAAGCGACTCAAATCATGGTTCAATCAACTGTCCAATCTCCTTGACCTTCTGCTTGAGGACCATGATGTCGAAATTTCACTCTATGAAAACGACTCGACGGATGGGACCAAAGCACTCCTCAAACGGTATTCAAATCGCCTTTCTGAGAAATGCAAGACGACCCTGACATCTACTGATTTGGGCACAGAACACCTTACCGGAAAGGAAGGAGCACGTGTCAAGAACATTGCCAATGCTCGGAATGCTTGCATTGAGCAGGCATCCGATCTTACTGAATTTGATCGCATCGTTTTTATTGAAACGGATGTATTGTACAAACCAAAAGATGTTCTTGAGATTCTTTTTCACGAAGGAGACATCGTTTCAGGATATACCACGAACGCTATGGGGCAGTTCTACGATGCTTGGGCCACTCGAAAAACCTCGGATGAAACATGGTGGACACACGGCATCCCAACTGAAAAAATGAGGGTGTGGTCAACCTTCAACGGCATCTG
Source organism: Candidatus Poseidoniales archaeon (assembly GCA_013911465.1). Lineage (GTDB taxonomy): Archaea > Thermoplasmatota > Poseidoniia > Poseidoniales > Poseidoniaceae > MGIIa-L2. Next base: position 12,756 of record JACETE010000025.1, on the reverse strand, counting down.
TGTGTATGCTTCGCTTCCCTTCCATGAGGGTGCGAGATTTGCAGGAGTGAATCCTCGCACCAATGAAATTGATTGCGATACAACGGTTATTTGCGAGGTATTCAGGGCGATGAATTATGAAGACATCATCATGCTTCCAATCAACATCCGTCACCCACCAACATCTCTGAAAGAACGGTTGTATTACTTCAAACAACGACTGCTCAGGAGGGCATGAACATGAAGACTGCTTTGTTTACTGCGAGTTTCAATCGCCCTGACTTAATGCGTGAATTGCTTGCCGGTCTCGCAAAAAATCTTGACGACCTTGAACAGATTGACATCTTCCATTATGTCGATGGTGGTCCGAAGTCTCAGCAATCGGAAATCCGAGCGATCATCGAACAATCAGGCGTCCCCTATTCGTCCATTGTTCTTCGAGAAGAAAATTATGGTGTTGGGCGGAACATAATCGGAGCACGACGAGATTTGTTTGACGTCCAAGGATACGAGCGGGTTATCCTCATCGAAGATGACCTCATTCCTGGCCCGAATTTCATCACTACGACGTTGGCACTCGCAGATTGGGCTCGTGAATACGATGACGTTGGAATGGTTCAGGTATGGAATCTTCCAAAGCAACCGATTACAGTGGATGATCTCGATGTCGTTGTCCCAACGCACGAACACTTCTACACCTACAGCATCGATGTCGAGGTTTGGGATGAAATCAAACAGACGTTGTACGATTACGAACAGACCTATTTGCAAGGCGTTGCATATGCTGACAAGGATTGGCGAGGCATACGAAAGCGATTCATGAAACCACGATATTCGAAGCATCGTGTTCTCCGAAAAGGACCGAACTTACTCCCTGCGGATTACAATCACCCTGCACCTTTTGGACCTCGATTGAAGCGAAATGTTCCAACCAGCCAAGATGCAATCACAGCACTTGCCTTGTGGGAGAACGGTTTTGTCCGTATCGCTACACTTGCTCCGAGGGCGGTTATGAAGGGTGTGGATGGCGTACACAGCAGTGCGAAAGTCTTTGAGAAACTTGGCCTCAATAACCAAGCGCAACATGAATGGCATCAGGCGGTACCGAGAGACTTCCGGCTTCAGTAAAATCGCCATCCTCTTCTATGTCCACCGCTTGGGATGTTCATGGCTGACGATATCGTCGAAGCGGAACTTTTCGATTCGTCACCAGAACGAAACAAAACTCAACTGAACATCTCACTTGGTGCAACCATTTCGTTTTGTATCGTATTTTTGTTTCTTTCAATGTCATTTGGTGAAGCGTTACCGGATGATAATTCGGTGGAGAGTGCTTACGATTGGTGGGATGTACCGCTCAACGAGCGCCACAACATGGATTTGCCAATGGACACAATGCGAGCACAACTTCCTGAAGAGGGTAAATACGAAATTCAACCTTACACGGAGCACTTCATCACCGTGGATCTGCCTTCGTCAGAGCAAGACGTTGGATATCCAGACGAAGCAAAAATGCACGTCGCCTTGTGGTTACCTGAAGTAGAGGAAGGAACCAAGGTTCCTGTCATCATGACCATTCATCCTTACTACGACTTTGGTGGGGAAGGTATGCCCGGTATTGGTGCTGATTCGAATCCGAACACGATCCCAGACGGTGGTGTAGGACAATGGGTCTACGATACCTTCGTCCCTCACGGATATGCACTTGCTCAAGCAAGCACGTTTGGAACCGGGCAATCGACCCACTGCCAAGACGTCAAAGGCCTGGGTGAGCAGGTCGGGATTCAAGCAGTCGTCGATTGGCTTGGCAAACAAAACTGGTCGAATGGAAACGTCGGACTCATGGGCAAATCCTATGCAGGAACAACCAATTGGGAAGCGGCTCAGCAACCAAGTGAACATCTGAAAACCATCGTCCCAATCTCGGGCTCCATTGGCGTTCAAGAGATGTTCTACCGCAATGGATCTTCAGAAGCACGAGCTATGGGGTATGATGCAGCGTACCAGGCTGCTACATCGGATTTGACAACCGACGATATGCGCGTTTGCTCTGATGACTTGGTGGGCCCACTCAACCCGTGGTCGACCTATGCTTTTGCTGAATTTGGAGGCGCTGAATGGAACGATTACTGGGATGAGCGTCGTCACCTCCCCGACGTGTTGGAGAATTACCGTGGAAGTGTGTATTTGGTTTGGGGACTTCAAGATTGGAACGTTGACCCCTACCATGCATTCCCGACCTATCAACTGATGAGAGATGCTGGAATTAACGCACGAGCAATCGCAGGCCAATGGGCGCACAACTATCCCGACCAACCCGATCGTCACAGTGAGTTGGGCACGGGCTACGGAGGAGAAGCCTATCCAAACATGAGCCGTATGGACTGGGCAGTCGAATTGTACGGATGGTTCCAATACTATCTGAAAGGAATCGGAGATGAGCCTGAGCCGATGGTTCAGATTCAAACCCATGACGGTCAATGGCACGTTGAGGAAACATGGCCTCCTGCAGACATGAATTGGCAAGTGGAATCCATTGGTACGGACTGGAGCGGCGATGGAACGGTCAATGGCCTTGGAGGATCGGTTACGCTAACAAGCCAAGTTTACGAAGAAGGATTGCATATCTCCGGACTGCCTACACTTCATCTCGAGGTTTCAACTCAAGCATGCAATGGAGGACAAATCTTTGCTACCCTTTACGATGATACACTTGGTCTTCGCCTCGGTCATGCCACAATGGACCTTCGCTATCGAGATGGTGGCTATGATGCCAATCCAGTGGCACCGTTTTCGTCCTACACCATGCTCATGGAATTCAATCCACTTGACGTCATCGTACCTGCAGGCAATTCACTACGGATTGAATTGACAGAAGCCGGTGAGGATTATCTCCCAGGTCCTTGTGCAACAAACCCTCTTGGAGGATTATCCATAGATGGTGGAACGGTAGGATTACCACTTATTGAACGACCTGTGAATCATGAGGCATGGTTCCTCGCTCCTCCTTGGTGGGAGCAACAAGAAATACCAGCGTGATCAATCTTCGTCTTCTTCCCAAGGTAACCATTCTGGCTCGCCTTCAGGACGATACCACCAGTAACCATCATCATCTTGGAACCATTCAGTACCGTCTTCATCAACGGAATAACTTTCATCGTCATCGAAGGTTTCCTCTTCTTCCTCTTCAACTGCAGTTGGATCTGCGAGTCCGGATTCTTGGGAAATCATTGCTTTGACATTTTGCAATTCGTCTTCTTCGTCTGCGAAGACACGGTTTTCTGTCCGAATCGTAGCACTGTGATCACCTGCTTGAATTGCTTCATCAGAATCAGCAAAGAAATCATCCGTCATACGAGCTTTGAATTCCTCAAATTCATCACGACCAAAACTGCCAGTGAATTCCTTCCCTGAAGCGGTCATAAGTTCGTCCAAATTCTTGCGCTTTCCGAGATTGAGGTCGGGAGCATCAGGAGCATCTCCTGCGTAGAATGCATCTTCTTCAGCAAATTTGGGAAATGAACGACCTTTCGGATCCGCTTCTTCAATCGCTTCGATGACAAGGTCGTGCTCATCCTCATCAATTTCTTCTTCTTCGTAGGCTGTTCCCACAACATCGACGAGTTTCTTGAGGGCTTTTCCGAGTTTGCGTTCATCGTCCGCATGCTCATTTGCAAGTTTTTCGACTTGCTTGAGAAGGCGCTCGTATGGCGTTCCTGTTAGAGCGCCGAGGAAACGTCCGAATCCTCCTCGCTTCTTCTTCGCCATGAGTTATGCTTGTGCTCCACTATTTTTCAAGGATTCTCCTACAAGCGTCCCTTGATGAAGGATGATGCAGTGGCAATGGTGTGGTCGAGGCTTGGTTGGTCGAAGCAATGCGTTCTTACAACGCTGAATCCTTTTCGATGAAGGATTCCTATGCAGCCCAATTGCACCTTCCAGGTCCTCTTTTTCGAGACCTCGTTGTCTGGGCACTTCAATCCCTTCCAGATGAGATCCTTGTCGGGCTTGATGTCAATGCTGAACGAAAACACATCGAAGAAGTGGAATTGGCCTTTGAGGGGCAGGAACATGTCTCCAATCTCTTTGGTGGCCAGGGCTATGTCATCAAGGAGGCACACGTTGTCAATCGGGGTGATTCCTATTCCGTTCATCATCTCCCAGAAGAATGGACTGATGATTTGTTCTCAGGTCAGCGTGGTTCGCGTGCAGGTCGATTCACACATTGGTTGCACACGCACCCTAACGCTCCTGCAATCCCCAGTGGAGCAGATACAGATGCAGCTCAGGAAACAACCGGTGTCGACATGATTCTTGGTTTACGTTTTTCTCCTGAAGGTCCGCTACCATGGTTCGATGATGTTGATGGGACGAGAAGAAGCCTAGGTACTGACCATGCACCAAAAACAAAGCGTTCATGGTTTTCGAGAAAAGAACTTCCAGTTCTTGGTGTTGCTCCAACCGGTCATTCCATCCATGACATCCAATTGATTGCCTTTCACAAATCAGGACTCGGAGTAAATGTGATTCTTATTGACGAGAGTGGCTATCCGTATGGATGGGACGATCTTCTTCATTCCGAAATCTGATTGTAAATCCTCTCAAGTCGCTCTGGATTGACACCCATGTCTCCAAGACCCAGACGTGATTGTGAGTGGAGTTCAATTTCAACGGTCGATTCATCAATGACTTCTATTGAAATCAATACATCATCGGGAAATAGCCAGAACGGCGTATATTCAACAAAGTGGACATAATATGTCGATTCCGTTGATTGCTCTTCAAGAATATTGCAATCGTATTCGAGAATGTAATCTAAAATTTCGATTCGAACATCTTCCATAGAACGCTCAAGCGTCGTTGATGAGGCATCCATCCGATAGTTGGCATCACCGCCTAAATGAGCGCAATTCGCACTTCCATCTGGACATGTTTCCATGTCTGAAATCGTTTCATCCTGAGCAGCAGCAAGAATCCATGCTTGAACAAGAAGCCAAGGTGAAGCAAGGATCAGCGTTAGCATGATTGCTTTACTCAGTGTAGGATGCATAGAAGGCCTCAATTATGGTTCTCCATTGGGGTTCCATCCTCTTAATGCGTAGTATTTCTCCATGCAGGCATTTTCGTCATCATCGTTGACGAAAGAAACCATTCCTGCGGCGATTCCAGCAGGGATTGGCTCTTTTCGAAGACGCCACGAAAGAAGGTCTTCTTGCTTGGCCCTAATGCCAAGTCGATTCCAATGTTCAACGTTCCACTTACGTGCAAGGTCCCATTGATGGCTCGCTCGTTGCATCAAATCCTCCCAAGATGCATCGTCTCCAGTAATTGCATTCCAAGCATCGAGCATGACTTCGTTTGGCGTAGCTCCTTTGGCAAAGGCACACAAGATCATTGAATCACGAATCACAATGCTGTTTTGACTTTCAATCAACTCTTCCATGAGGTCGATAGCCGATGCATTCGGCAAACCTGTTGGTTCTTTGTAGCCTGCCCGCATGTGGGAAGCGCCGACGTTTGCTGTCATGTAAGCCATAGCATTACCTCGCTTTCCACGAGGATCCCAAGCAGGGAGATCAAGTCCTTTGCAATGCGCTGGAAGCCGAGTTGCAGGATGGCCTGTCACCTCTTCGACATGGTTTGCAAAGGCTACAGCACCTCCAGTGAGTACTGAAAATAAGCTGTTCGTGCCAGGCTCAGAAGTAGCAAGCACAGATAGCGCGAGCGGAGGTAATTCTGGTATTCCAAATTGCCACGGAACCACATCACCTTGTTTGTATCGTCCAAAGTCAAAAGGAGCGTGGAAATGGTCTGCCCAATTGGATGGAAGCCAGCCATGCTCCACCAATTCGCAAACTATGGAAAGTGCTGCACCACCGGAAATGGTATCGATTCCAAGACGATTGCATGCATCGTTCCCGTCCATCACGTCAAGTGAACTTGTCAAGCCCAAATTAGAACCGAGCATGGCCAAAGTTTCGTACTCTGGTCGATCGACTCGGTCCATATGGACTGGTCGTTTTCGAATCTTCTCGCCCTCGATTGTGGGCCTATCTGCTGCTTCACATGCAATGGGGCAGGGGGCGCAGCAAGCGGATTGCTTCGCATCTGGGAGCGATTCATGCCAATGTTCTCCCGACAATTCATGAGCATCGAGCGTTGTTGTTATGGTCACTGCTTTCCCTTCATTTGCAACGACACCACCTTGGCCTCCACTTACTTTCAGTTCTGAAAAATCCGGAATCATCGCATTGGTTGAACTGTAATTTGCAGTTGGCATTCGACCATTTTCAGATGCATAGATTGGACCTCGACTGGTTCCAAACGAATAGAATGGATCGCCCGATCGTCTTCGCAATCCCATCTCCTGTCGCTGAATCTTGACAGCGGATTTGAGATTGGCCTCACTCGAGAAACGGATGCTGTCCTTCGTTGTCGACTTGACCGTAACTGCTTTCAGATTCTTGAATCCAAATGCGGCGCCAGTACCTCCACGTCCGGCAGCTCTCCTACCTGCAGTCAGAGGGCTGGCAATGCGTACTCCGTTTTCTCCAGCAGGACCGATGGACAAACATTCGCCCTTTCCTTCAAGAGTTTGTTCAACTTGCCATGTCGTCAGCCCAGCTAAATCACGAGCATCAACCAGTGCAGCATGACCATCAACAATCTCAAGCCTACAGAGGTGGTCAGATGCACCTGTGATGAAGAGGCCATCCCAGCCGGCTTGACGTAACACGTGACCAATGTTCCCTCCGATGTATGTATCAATGTACACATCCGTCAATGGAGAACGCGTCACAACAACTGCACGACCCGATGAGCCAACCGTACTGGCTTGGTACGGACCCGTCATAAACAAAAGAGGATTTGTTGGGTGACGTGCTGTATCCACGCGACCTGTGACAGGATGTTGAAGATTCATAGCCTCAACATAATCAGTTGTGTCCCATTCAACCAAAAGGCGTGTAGCAAGCCCTTTACCTCCCATTGATTCGATCAACCAATCATGAGGTATTTCTCTAGGTTCAACTGTTCCGAGGGTTAAATCTACCCAAAGGACGCGCCCTGGGAATCCATCGAAACGCCAGTCAAGAAGCATCATTCATCATCCCATTGTTCGCTTCCAAGTTCCATCTTGCAATTCGTACATCATTGGAACACCTGTTGGAACTTCCAAACCAAGAACTTCCTCGCGAGATAGTCCTTCGAGATGCATGATGATGCTTCGAAGTGAGTTTCCGTGTGCGGCGACAAAGAGGTTCTTTCCTGCATCATACCCTGGCAAAAGAACGGTTTTCAAGTATGGAATTGTTCGTTCCGCAGTCAATTCAAGGCTCTCACCGTTTGGAGGAGGAGTATCGTAAGAGCGGCGCCATATCTTGACCTGCTCATCGCCGAATTTGTCACGGGTTTCTTGCTTGTTCATGCCTTGAAGATCACCATACATCCGTTCATTGAGTTGCCATGAGACGAAGACAGGAAGAATGTTTGTAGCATCTGCATCTTCATGCATTTGCGACCAATCCACCATCTTTCGTTCGTTTTGACTCATCGTGTCGCCCGAATCAGCATATTGTAGAACAGGCGTTTTGCCACCGTTATGTTGGCTCAGAGCAAGCATTGCGGTCATCTGTGCACGAATCAATGTCGAAGTGTGGACTTCATCGATTGGGACGTCTGCCAATTTCTGACCACCAGTTAGCGCTTCGTCAATTCCAACTTGGGTCAAAGGAACGTCAACCCAACCTGTAAACAGGTTCGCAGCATTCCACATTGATTGACCGTGTCGCATGAGGATGAGGGAGGCCATGATTGTCCCAAAGCATGGTGGTGCATCAAGGCTACGACACATTGAGAACATCTTTATGTCAATGACCAGTCGTTGTTAACATGAAATTCTCAATCAACCAATGGGATGAGATTTGTGCAGAATTCCATAGGATGTTCCATGGCCTCGGAAACGTGGAATCAACTGAAGATATGATTCGATTCTCATCCGCAGAACCTTTTGTTTCTACTGGGATTGGACTCTCAAGAGATGGGGCAATGGCTGCGAGTATGCCACTGCATAATCTCAATTCCAAATTTGATGAAGTCGTTTTTGACACATCACTCGAACAAATCACACTTCTCGGTAGTGGATTTAACTACACCTACAGAATACCTGATGAATTGTTGACGCAAAGGTCAAACTGATTCTAGTACACGAGTTGAATATCGGATATTGCACTCAATTCGATGACGCCAGGAGGCCCACTCCATGTCATCCAATCGGAAAAACCCTCGAGAAGCATCGTATCGGCGTTTTCTTTGGTTACCCCATTCATAGCTTGCGATCCTGTTGAACAGTAGACATTCGATGCACCTTCTGTCACCGCTTTCATCATCTGGAATATCATTCCATCTGGAAGCGTTCCTTGCTCATTGATTCCATTGATGAAATCAGCATGGATCATCTTTACACCATCAGCTGCAAAGAATACATCAACATCATGACCATCATTGATGGCTTGTGCAGCACAGGCAATTCCTACAATGCACTTGCTCAAATCAACTTCGGGGTTTGTAACGATTTTAATGAAAAATTTCTTGCTCATGCTCCTGCTAGTCAAACTCAGTACTTGAGCAATTGTGAGCGGTTCAGTAACGTACCCATTCACCAGTATCCTGATCTCGCCAATACCATTCGCCGCTCTCTTCAGGATACTCCAGCCACTCGTAGCCTTCTTCATCGAGAACACCTTGTAATGCGACGTCAACGCCTCCACTTGATTGAGAGAGGTCAGCACGAGGAGTTTCATCGTAATCCGCAAATGCTGAGTATTCCTCGTCGTCGAAGAACGATTCGTCTTCTTCGTCCCAGTCCTCTTCTTCTTCGTAAGCAAAGGCTTCCATTTCACCGATCAGACGACCTCCAACGAACACCAAAGGAGAGCTAAGGAGTGTCAAATAGAACCCTTTTGATAACTTGTACCTTTCCTCAGTAGCGCTTATGTCTGCATTCATGTCAGGCATCAATACATACCAGACAATCGGTCCAGTAAAGAGAATCAAGGATGAAACCCAACTGAGTAGTTTGAGCACACCACCTGGGATGTAGCCAAAAACGCCTACAAGAGAAAGTAGGATGGTTAATCCAAGAATCCCAAGTCCTGTAGATATAATCGTATCTGCAATTGAGCCTGCTGAGTCAATTTCACAAATTGAGATGTCATTGTCTTCTTTTGCAGCATCACAGTCCACGGGTCCACCTCGCTCTTCCAGCAAAACGGGATGATCCAATATTTCAAATTCTAAACTTCCTTCGATTGGAAAACAGTCACGGTCATCACACATTTGCCCATTCGCTGAAATTATTCCTTCCTGTAAACCATAATCGTTCTCATTGGTAACTTCAATTGTCCACCAAAAATCACCATCAAAATATTCCTCGGAATCATCAGAGGAATACGTCATCCATGTGATGTCGTCTTGCATATCAAAAGCAAGGTAACCCCCTACTGAGAGAAAAATCACCCCTAGAAGAAATGCTTGAAGATTGACAGTTTCCACAAGTTACCCTGGACATGTCGGCTTGATACCTTTTGCGTTCGGTAATGTTACAGATCATTCGCCACGTTTGAGATAATCCTCACCGTAATACGCCCACTGCTCCATGGTCCATCCGGCTGGTAATCCCTCAGGAGGAAGAGGCGGCCCGCTTGGAAGTGGTTGAGGAATTGGTGGTGCTGTGAAACCAAACTCTTGCTCCACTGCGGTCTTCTTTCGCAGGATTCCTACCATGAGCAGTACAAGAACAAGGAGTCCAATTCCAAGACCAATGAGTGTGAAGCTATCACCCTCAGCAGACTGATTTGAAGCAAGATGCTTTGAAGAATCGTTTGGATAAGCATCGGTTTGGTCCGACCATCCATCACCATCGGAATCCAAACATCCAACGAAGTCCTCTACAGATGTACCAAACGTTTCTGGACAATCATCAGAGAGGTTTGTCCCCTGTTGGTCAGCGTATCCATCTCCATCCATATCCGACCAGAATCGAGCATCGTTGACGTATGCGTCGGAACGGTCTTCCCACCCGTCTCCATCCGTATCAGGACAGCCATATCGATCGACTGAAGAAAGACCGTAAATTTCTGAGCAACTGTCTGGTGTTACTCCTTGCGGATTATCACCGTAGCCGTCACCATCTGCGTCACTGTGCTGCGTTGGTTCTTGGGGTAAGTCATCGTTCAGATCCGACCATCCATCAGCGTCGGAATCCTCACACCCAAAAAAGTCCTCTGTTGATGTACCTGGAACACCGAGGCAGTCATCTCCTTGATATCCATCAACAGCGTCTCCAAAGCCGTCACCATCTTCATCGGAATGTTGCGAGTCTTCATTCGGGAAGGCATCGTTGAGGTCCGACCAACCATCTCCATCCGCATCTGGGCAACCGAACGAGTCTTCGGTTGAATCGCCTGCAACATCCGTGCAAGCATCACCTTCGAATCCGTCAAGATTGTCTCCAAAACCATCGTTATCTGAATCTATCCATTGTGTTGACTCTGCTGGGAACACATCGATGGAATCACTGTACCCGTCCGAATCGTAATCACTACACCCAAGTTGAGATCCCATGGAACTTGACCCAGAACTCATTGGACAATCATCAACATCATCGGTGAATCCATCGTTGTCATCGTCCATGTCTTCAGTCGCATCCTCGCACCCGTCTCCATCGACATCGTTTTGATTGTTTGAGAAGAAGCCAAGAGAGCTTTGTGGACACAAATCCAGACTCGCTGTCGATGGTGCACAAGCCCAAGAACTGCTTAGCTCATTTGCATCGCAAATACGGTCATTGTCATCATCAACATCTTCCATAGAGTCTTGACAGCCGTCACCATCGTAGTCGGTTGAGAGTGAGGACGTCCACCCTAAGTCACCAATCGGGCAAAGATCTGAGCCATCGCTGATACCGTCGTTATCATCATCCAAATCTTCTGTAGCATCGAAACACCCATCTCCATCATGGTCATTTGAGAGTGATGATGTCCAAGCAAGCTGCCCTTGAGCGCATTGATCGTTCACATCGACGATCGAATCATTGTCATCATCAGCATCACAGACATCGCCCATCGAATCGTTGTCATAGTTGGCTTGAAGTGGATTTGCGATGCTTGGACAATTGTCAACTTCATCCCCAACACCATCGCCGTCTTCATCGGTGTATGGATCGATTCGTACAGCCTTATCTTGACCGTTATCAACGTAGTAAAGGTGCCCGTTTGGTCCGACTTCTAACCCCATAATTGAGGTAGCAGTTGTTTGAATTTTGTCGAGTTGAACAGCGCTTTTTCCATTGGAAGCAAGTTCGTATGCAACGATTTTGCCGTTCCCATTTTCCGAGACAAAGAGTTGTCCATCAGCAAGCGCAATACCAGAAGGTAGGTTTAGGCCAGTTGCTAAGATTCCCCATTCCACACCACCTATACGAGAATATTCAGCCAACGGCTCAAGTCGTGACGCATCGTCCATGATGTTGGTTGATGTGGTCGTTGGGTCGTCTGTATTGACCCAAACGACGCGATTTGCGCCAGCATCTGCGATGTAGAGGATTCCGTTTGATTTGTCCATGACCATGTGGCTCGGTGTTCCATAGGAATGCGTAAGTTGAACGTCGGAGTATCTACGAACGACACCGTCTGAGTGATCGTGCTCACCAGTATCATGATCTCCTTGGAAGTCATAACGAACAAGTTCACCGTAATACCCATCGTTGTACCAGTAAACGTTGTCATAGTCATGAGCGATTCCAACACCGTACGGTGACTCGTGGAGCATATCGATGTGACTACCAAGCAAGCCGTTGCCAGTGTTTTGGTTTTCAATGGCAAAGTGGTTCAAGGACGAAGGCCACAACGCCGGCCCCATGAAATTATTTGGATTTGCTTGGCCGTTGTAGGTATTCCTTGATTCCTGTGCTGAACCCCATTGATAGTCAAATTCAGGGTGATAGGCGCCGAATGAAATTGCACTCACCTCTTCCAAGAAGTGATTCCTGTTTGAATCGGCTCGGTTCTGCGAAGTTTGGTTTTCTAGCCCAGTGTTCTCAACAATGGTTATTGTGTCTGTCGCTCGATTTGCTATCCACAATTCATTTGCACGACCTGGATGAAATTCCAAGTCTCGAGGATCGTTGAGGTAATCCGATGAGTCAGCAATGGTAACTTCATCAAAGCCAACACCGAATTGCTCCACAATCTCTGTTTCTTTTGCTTCCGAAGCATACGACGGAATCGAAAAGAGAAGCAACAAAATGGTTAGGACGATGACCTGTCTCCTCAGCATGAACCAACCTGAATTTTCACACATATCATATCTTGCCAAAGCGGTGCAGCACTGTTTGGCCTTCGTCCGTTCCGACCTTCATTCAGATTCATCTGTTGGATTGTCATGAAGACTAAGCCGGAGAACACATGCTGCAAGTGCTGCAGACAACATGAACAACACAGCACCTGTGTATCCGGGAGTTCCGATTCCAACGCGTATGATTACCGTTGATAGTATGAAACCAGTATTGCGTGCCAAGGGTGGGAAATCTGTGATGTGCTTGTAAGAAACGAGGAGAATGATGATATCAGAAACGATCAGCCACGTAAAGAAATCGAGAAAGAAAACGGTCCGAGTCAAACTTGTTTCACCATCAAGAACTCCCAATGACCATGATGAAAACGAATAGCACGCAACGAGTATATAGACTGCAGCCAAAGCGCATGCAAGATGTTTCTT
>JACETE010000024.1 GCA_013911465.1 Candidatus Poseidoniales archaeon | reverse complement strand
AGGGTAAGATAAGTAATAAGGTGACAAAAAACAACACACTGCCAATTACTTTTCCTAAAAATCCGATATAGAATGAGTGTGAGATTTGATTCTTAGGTAGGGCTTCATCAGTGTCCAAGTTTTTTCTAATTGTGGAGCGAATAAACAATAGAGCCAGAATCGAGATTGGCGTTTGGGCGAATACAATCGCCCAGATTCCAAACGGTTCATCTCCAAGGGTGGCATCTAATGCCGCTGGGCAAACTCCATCTGGAAATGTTGTTTCTATCCCACTGGTTACAACCGTCGAAGTCGAAGTACCAAGAAACTCATGAACTATTGGGGCCGCGCCTTCAGCAGTACATTCTATCCATGAAAGGTCGTTAACAGCGAAAGGTGTTTGGCCTTGAATCATCAACCACACTCCTATTCCTATGGCCAAAGGCAAATAGTATGCATGTTTTTGCAAAAACGGGCGATACATGAAGCCCAAGCCTCTTATCTTGTAATAGATTGGAAAACAAAGGTAGAGCAATATAGCCGCAATTTGCATGGAGAAAAAGAAATCGAACTTAATATTCCATGCTACAACCCAAAAAGAATTCCATTCATGCATGAAAGGAAAGACTTCTAAAGCGATCCAAAGGTTCTTGAAGCCTTCAACTAAGAGCAATGTTCCAATAAAACGGTTTTGAAGTGACTTAGAATCGGCCTTCCATACAAGATAGGCGAGTGCAAATAACCACAGCATAACCAATAATGTACCGATATTGATGACCATTCTCAACCCAAAAAAATATTCTGGACTGAATACCCGTGAATAATATTCTGCAAGGGTGGTCATGTTTACGGCTAAATCGCGTCAGAATATAGTTTTATTTTAGACAAGAGTATTGTGGACCCAATACCGTCCGCTAGGACGGGTTAGCTGAGTGACTATCCGAAGATGCATCGCGAAGGTTCTAGCAAATCAAAGGGTTTGCATTCGGTCTTATCAGCCGCTACCGTTGTATGCACTGAATTCCTAATTTTCAAATGAATCTTGTCGGATAAGTGCAATCATCACTGAGATTAGCAAAAGCACGATTCCAAATCCAGGTAAGGCTGATTCTTCACCCTGTTCTAAAACAGTTGAGTTATCTTCACTCTGTTCTACAACTTCAGCGTAGACTCCATTGTTGCAAGTTCCAGAACCAACAACCAATTCTTGTTGGAATTGATCGAGAACAATCGCCTCTCCTGCATTGCTATTCAAGTCACTCTTTTCGTAAAGGCTTCCTTCAATGATGTAGCAACCACGATCCAAAGCGAAGGATTGCAAATATTGCATAGAATCCGATTGAATCTCATTCCACCACCAGATTCCATTCCATTCCTCTGTACTCGTATTCTTTGCTACTATGAGGGCTGTATATGTTGTATCAATTGCCAGATCACTTACTTCAGCTTGGATTTCATAGGTCCATGAACTTGCTAAATCATCTGGTTGATTGATTGCTACAATTGAATTCATTTGGATTCGTTCGTCAACTTCGACGATAGGTTCGATGTATTCTCTCCAAAGCCAGACGGTGTTGTATTGATGTTTGTTGGTGTCTTCTCCAACAAGGACACTCCCATCATTGAGGACCAACAGATTATCAGGTCCTGCAAGATTGTCGATATCACATTCGTATTGGGCTGATGATGTGTAAGGTCCTCCAATAATCACTGGATCGATTCGATCAATATCCCAATCATTGAGGACTGGCATTCGATAGACGATGCCACAATAGTTGTCAGAAACATCGATGTCTCCTTGCCCATCTGTCATCGCCCGGTCAATGTTGGACATAGCGAGGTAGATGTATTCTGGAGCATTTGGATTGAAGACAACACCCTCCATCTTGTTCCATTCATCGGTAGCACCAATCGCTGCGGCAGCCTTTCGAGTCTCAAGGAAAGCAACTCTATCGTCCAGTGAATACCCAATGATTCCGTCATTGTTCAGATCTTGATTCAGTCGACCCTCAGCCCAATCGTTAATCTCTTGATCAGTGATGTATGAATTCTCTCCGTTGACGTAATCATCCGTTGAAATTCCATCATAATCATCAATCCAGGTCATTATTTCAGCATTTGAAGAGGATGCTAACTCAATCCATTCAACATCAAATCCCGTTGTTGAGGAATCTCTTGTCGCATCTTGGATGAGTTTCGCAGCGTAGAGTGTTCCTTTGGTCAAATCGCCAGGCCTGTCTGCAATGAATTTGTACAGTACTGTGTCGTATCCATCATCACTCAGATAGACGGTTTTGTTGTCGGGCATAACCTGAGCGTTTTCATGCGAATACCGACCCATTGTGTATTGACGTACCAAGTCAGGTTCGTTTGTATCAGAATCCTTCATTTCAACGATGAATCCATAATCGTAAGGATTAGGATACGTACCTAGGTAGGATGCAAGTAGTTGCTGACCTTGATGGTAGCGATAGTTCTGATTGTTCCAGTCTTCGGTATCATCGAAATATAATTCTTCAGAAAACAATGGCGATCCCCACGGACTCACAGTACCAAAGCAGAGAACCCAGCCGCCGTTGATACTTGAAAGATTCAACATCTGACTTCCGATGACATCCCACTGATCGGAGTTAGGATTCCATTGAATCTCGAGTTGACTTATTCCCGCAGGCCTGTCTTCCCATGCTGTGTAGAGAAAACCGCTCGTACCATCTTGATTGGTTGGAATAAACGCATTGAAATCTGGTTTTTGGCTGAGAAGGATTTGCTGCCCATCTGCAATGGAATAGATTCCTCCTGCAAGTTGACCATCACTCAATGTGTCTCCTGTTTGCAAGAGAACTTGATACTGACCGTAACCTGTTCGTATTCCATGCCAAACATCTCCCGCACTACTCGAGGCATCGAGTTCAGGAACAACATCTGGTAAGTTGTTCCAATCAACACCATTAATGACACCAATGGTGGCATTGTACTGGTCTTCATCTGGATGCATCGCATTGACAAAGAAGCGCCCGTGTTCATCGACATACATCCCAGTGACTTCTGCCTCAGGAGGGAGCATGATGATTCGAATCATTTCATCTTCCTCGCCTTGACTCTGGGCTTCAACCAGTGGAGAGCCGGACAACCCAAGGAGCAAGCCGATTGAGATCAGGATAAGCACCGTGTTGGCTCGCATGGTTGTTACTCGCAGATGCGTTGCAAAAACGTTGCCCAATAGTTGACTTTTGCAAGGGAATCAAGTTAAATGAACTGAAATAAAAAAGGCCCCCGTACACACCGGAATGTGTACAGGGGCGGCTTTGCGCATGCGTACATGCACAGTTCATCCTTGCTAGCAAGGAATCAACGTTTCTCAGCAACACTTGGTTCAGTTTTCTGCACCAGGACTTGGGCCAGTTGTGTATGCCCAAGCACCCGTGTTGTCCATGACGTAGACGTCATCAGGATTGCAGGCTGGGTCTGCTTCACACGCTGCCTCTGGAAGAGCTCCAGTGGTGTGAATCAGATTCGAATTTGCATCATACAACAACACAGAATCGTCACCACCGATGCCAAATTCGAACTGGGCGTCTCCACTCGTAGAATCATCCTTGCACATTAGAAGGTATTGGCCTGCACCTAATGTTGTTGAAAAGGTGTATACATCTCCTTCTGCAAGATCTTTGTCATCAACGATCTGCATTCCAGTCATATCGATTGCATTGGCTCCGTAGTTCCAGATTTCGATCCAGTCTTCGGTATCTCCACTGCCATCAGAGTTCAAGCACGTACCAGCACTGCCCTTGTTCGCAACCTCGTTGACAACGAGGGTGGTTGTGTAACAGTTGTTTGCAGCACCTGGTGTTGAGCCATGTGGTCCCGAAACTTGGACACCGCTTGAACAATCAAATTCAGTTGAACCTGCTTCATCTCCAAGTGTGTCGTAGTCCGTCTCAGTGCCATCAGGAGCTCTTAGGTGAACAGTATCGCCACTGCCCTTGACACCAAATCCAAAGACTTGGGAATCAGCACCACTGCATACGCCTTCACAGAACCACATGTAACCGTTTGCGGAGATTGTATTTCCACTCACGAAAACGATGCGCTCATCGCACTTGGATGTCCCTACTCCGCCAACAGCGTCACAGTCTTCCTTGACGCCCTTGTCGTAGATTTGGAAACCTTCAAGATCGCACTCTATACCTGAGTTGTGGATTTCAATCCAGTCCTCTGGAGCACCGCCACCATGGATTTCTGAGATGGTGATTGCAGATGCTGAACATACAGGTGTGGATGAGGTCGAACCTCCAGTCGATCCACCATCTGTGCTTCCGCCAGTGTTACCGCCTGTGTTTCCTCCAATTCCAGCAATGCTTGTTTCTGTGCTTTCATAGATGAGTTTGTTCGTTGCTCGGTCGAGGACCTTCACTTGAATTGAACAAATACTTCCACCATCGCAAAGATTGTCTGTTCCTTCGCTAATGGTTACCTCTTCGCCAAAACTCCACTTACCGTCGTTGTTGTCGGTTACTGCACAACTTGCTTCAACGGATTTTTCAGGGTTTGTACACTCAGTGTAGGAACTATCGTCAGTAGAGAGTTGGACGACCACAGTCGACCAAGAGAGATCTTCACCTGCTCCCATCGATACGTAGGCAAGTGCTTCACCAGAATCACTTGTTAACGATGATCCAGAATCTCTGACCTCGAAGTCGTACATCGAGAAGTCACCGTTTGTGTTTCCTTCTGCTAGCTGCGATGCCCAGACGTAGAGTACGCCAGACAACACAACAGTGATTGCAACCATCAAGATTGTTGCAATGACTGGGCTAACCGCTTTTTCATTTAATTTCATTTCTTTCATTTTTATTCACATCTTGAGAACTAATTCTCTAAGTAAACCAAAGATTCCTCACATGTTTGGTTTAGAACCATTTATTTTACATATTAGTACATAGGAACAAATAGAATACATAGAATACTATGTGGGTACCTAAGATTATAGAGACATTATGCCGAAGAATTTGAGTCGTACGTTGTTTATCGGCCTGCTCTTTCTTATCGCACCCCTCTCTGGTTGTGTTAGCGAAAACGAAGATAGTGGTGCAGATGGACGTTCGTTCATTGGAGCACAAAATACAGACAGTTCATCCATCAAAATCGCCGGTTCATCGACGGTCTATCCACTCGCCACAGGTTGGATTGAGGATTTTACAGAATTGAATCCTGACGTAATAGCGAGTGTTGCACTTGGAGGTTCAGGTGCGGGAGCAGCTGCCGTTTGCAGTACAGGAAACGATCATGTTGAGATTGGCTCAATGTCGAGAACCTTCAAACCAATCGAGGCAACGCTTGTTGATGGTGAGCGTTTCTTCAATTGTAAATCCTCCGATATCGAGTTAACTCAAGTCCCCATCGCAATGGATGGCATCACCATTGTCCTCAAACGTGGAGGTGGTGCAGAGCAATGTGTCGAATCCATAGGTGGTCTGAGCGTAGCCCAACTGCGTTGGATTTTCTCTGATTGGACCGAAGATGACCTTGTTTACTCACAAGAAGGTGGTCTCGAACTATCCAGTATTACTCCAAACAACGATGGGGATGGTATACGAGAATGGTCAGACTTTTCCGAAAATCCATCTTGCGAAGAATTGAACATTAACCTCTGGGGTCCTGACTCACAATCTGGAACGTACGAGTATTTCGGAGAAATGATCTTTTGCAAAAAATGCTTCCTTGGAAACTATGGCTATCCAGAAGAATCCTTTGACTCTCAGCGCACGGGTGGGTATCAAAACAGTGCTAATGACAATGTCATCATCAACGGTGTGAGTGGAGATGGAGCTGCAATTGGATTCCTCGGATATTCGTATTATGATGAACACAAATCAGAATTAACTGCAGTGGGTTTATCGAAAAACATCACACACTCTGCTCGAGATGGAATCGAACCAATTATTCAACCAACCAGCGATTCAATTCGAAGTGAGACGTATCTTCCTCTGTCGCGTGAAATCTACATGAATGTTGATAATGCATCGTGGAGTACGGTTCTACCGTTTTTTGAGTACGCATTTTCAGATGACGGACAATCAACCATTCTCGAAGTTGGGTTCGTTCCTCTCCCAGAATCGACATTCAATGAAACCATGGCCATACTCAATCTCCACAATTCCGAGGTGATAGAATGAGAGGTGCAGTATTTGTTGCACTTGTTTTGTTGGCTTGTGGACTTGCAGGATGCACGTCTGAGGATGACGTACAATCCACCTACATGACCATTGATATTGTTGATGTTCCGCAAAAAATTGGATTCAACAAGCAAGACCAATTGGTTGAACTTTTGGTTCGTAATCACCCTGATAGTGGGTATGAATGGGAAGACCTTTCCATCGAATTATCGATTTATGATGCTGAACAGATGGATGAACCATTGTTAACGGAAGTTTGCCTACCCCCGAGTATTTCCTCTGCTGAGGCGATAGAAGGAAGTGGTCCAGCAAACGTTCGAATTAATGAACTCATGGCGAGCAACGATCTCAGTTATGAAGACCCTGATGACAGTGGAGATGCCTATGATGATTGGATTGAATTGTTCAATCCTGGTGCAGAAACGATGTCTCTCGAAGGTTGGGTCATGACCGATGCCTATGAAGAGTACATTGCTGGTGGAAAATCTGGTCATACCTTTGACCAGACGGTTTCCATTCCTGCTGGAGGTTTTCTCATCGTATGGGCTGATGATGAAACAGAGCAAGGTCCTGTTCACATGAATTTCAAATTGAAATCTGAGGGTGAGACCGTGTCGTTGATTAATCCTCAAGGCGAGGTGCATCAAAATATTTCATGGGGTGCTCAAACCACAGATACCTCATACACTGCTGTTCCTGATGGTTCAATCAATTTCCAAGTCGATCGCACTCCGACTCCAATGCGAACCAATGGTGTAATGTCAGGTGAGAACATTCGTCCTGAATCAGCTCCAGGTTCCATGGGTACTGGATGTATGATTAGCCAATCCACCGACGACGAATTCTGGCACGCTGATGAGACAGTTACACTCATCGAAGATGGTGTGAGTCTCTGTGGAGTGCATGATTCATCCTCCAATGCATTCCCAATCTGTTACATACGATTGACCATCACACACGATTCGAATATTGTACTGTACAACGATGGTTTGATTGGTTTAACGTGAGGTGATATTATGAAAAAGAGAGCACTATTTCTGATACTTGTAATGACGTTGTCACTCTTCGCTGGTTGCTTCGGCGGAGATAGTGAAACAAATGAAGAACCAATCTATGAAGCATACGATTGTCGGATTGAAGAAGACAATACCTCACTGTGGTGCGCCGAAGAGCGTGGAGTAGCTAAGTTGCCTATGGTCGTTGAATCAGGCTACATCACATCGTGTATTTTCGGGGCAATGGACGAAGAAGGGAACACGAAACTAACCTGCAATGGAATCACTGGAACGATCGAAACCTATCCGGTTGGAGAACGCATTCGACATCTCGATAACAATTGTCGCTTGGCTCTCCTTGCCAATGGAGAAAGTATTGTTTCGTGTTCCAATGGATGGCAAGCACGTCTTGCGGCATCAGCCAATGCATGCATTCGAGTTTTAGAAGAGGCCAGTGACAAAGGTGTGTATGAACAAGCAAGCTGCAACGGTCTTGACATCAATTACGGTGCTCCCAATTCGGGAGTCACCATTCAGGCCAACCTTCTCGGAATGTATGACCACGATGCTGGGACCTTCGGAACATTGGAAATTCCAGCATATGACCCAGTTACACAACGAATTTTCCTCGTCAACGTTCTTGAGAAGTCTGTTGATATTGTCTCAATAGCGGATCCCAGTGACCCTCAACTCGTCGGTCGAGTTGACCTCTCAAAGATAGGAGAACCCAATAGTATCGACATTCGGCCAAGTGATGGACTCCTTGCCATTGCGGTTCACAGAGAAACTGACATATGGAATTATGAGGATGCGCCACTACCGTTTATTGTAACAAAGGATCAACCTGATACAGGACTGGTTTACTTTATGGACACGGATGGGCAACGGCTGAACATCGTTGATGACCTAGGCTATCAACCTGATATGATTACATTCACTCCTGATGGAAACAAGGTTTTGGTTGCAAACGAAGGACAACCATCCACTGATTACAAATTCGACCCAGAAGGTTCGGTCGATATCATCGACGTGAGTGGACCAATCACAGAGGTCGGTGAAGAGCATGTCACTCATGTCACTTTTCATGCCTTTGAAGAGGACAAAGCATCCTTAATGCAAAAGGGCATTCGAATCAATGGTCCTGGTGCAAATTTGAGCATGGATTTTGAACCAGAATACATCACGGTATCTCCAGATTCTTTAACCGCTTATGTGGCGATTCAAGAAGCAAACGCGATTGCGGTCCTTGATGTTGAAGCAGGACAATTTACCGAAATAATGCCAATGGGATACAAACCTCATTCCTCAGGCGCAGCAGTCCACACACCCCTGACTTGGGAGGAAGCAGGAATCACCGATACATCCGGTTGGATGTTCCTTGGCGTAGATGCTACACTTGGAACAGAAGTATACTTGATGCTTTCAGATGCCTCAAACGAGTTGCACCTTGTTGATTTTGACCCTGCAACCGAGTCCTTGTCCCTAAGAGCAAATCCGTTGGTTACGCTCTCAAGCGAGGCTGATTTCGAAGATCTTGCCGTATGCGAGTACGATGGTCTGAATGCATTCATACTCGCAGAAGAATCAATCCCATCCTTGCAATTCTTTGATGGCGAGGGAAGTCAAATCACACGACTTGTTCCTGAAAACTCTTCCTTTACGATGGTTGGCGATCACGCAATTCTTCCTTCAGCCATATCGGATATTGAAACCAACAAAGGTTTCGAGAGCGTTGCATGTTTCGGTAACCACCTCTACACGATGACGCAATCTTCGCTCAGCACACCCGGTTCA
Source organism: Candidatus Poseidoniales archaeon (assembly GCA_013911465.1). Classification (GTDB taxonomy): domain Archaea; phylum Thermoplasmatota; class Poseidoniia; order Poseidoniales; family Poseidoniaceae; genus MGIIa-L2. The sequence continues at coordinate 10,586 of JACETE010000024.1, read as the reverse complement.
ACCGAGCAATGGATACGAATACTCGACATCAACATCGATACCATGACACTTGAGGGCCAATACCTCTACCCAGTCGAATTGACCGATGGGGCCTACTCCCGTGGTGGCAAGATGGACAAAGTCACGTCGATGGTTGCCATCGGTGAAGGTGAACTTCTCGTCATTGAACGTGATTCGTCCACCGGTGATTTTGCAAGTAAGTGGGTCTTCAGAGTTGATTTATCGCAAGGAACAAACCTCATTGATTTGGATGAAAGTATGCGAGCATCTGGTGTTCTCGAACAAATGAGCATGAACGAATTCACTGAAATTGAAGTCGACACACCCGATATTGATCTCTCTCTAACCGTAATCGATGATCGTATTCTCATTAATGAACTCGCTAGCAAAGTCTCTCTAGGTCCGTCAAACCCATATCTCGATGGCGCCACGGATTCGGATTACATCGAATTGTATAACCCAACCAATGCGGACATCGATCTCTCTGGTTGGAGAATATACGATGACATAAGCAAAGCATACACCTTCCCTGAAGGCTCGAGTATCGGACCAATGTCCTACCTCTTGCTGTTCGCTGACGACACAAACGATGGAACGCAAGACTGGGATGTAACCATCGATGAAAATGGAGCCCATCATCTTCCAATCAAGTTATCATCTGGTGGCGAAAGTGTAACCTTGGAAGACAACAATCAGGTCATTGTTGAAAACGTCATTTTCCCAGCCTTGAGTCAAGACACATCCTATGGACGCTTGATTACTGGATCTTCTGTCTTTGGAGTCACCGAACTGACCCCCCTTGGAGATAATGTAGAATACGTTGGAGGTGAAGGTGGACCATCGGCTGCTAGCCAAGGAATCAAACCTGTGCTAAAATCTCCCTTTGTGGAATTAGGAGATCGCTATGGGGCAAAACCAGAAGCGCTGACCATTGTTGCCGGTTCAATCCAGGGTGCGTTCATCTCAGTGGTCTCCTCCAATCTGTCTTTGAATACACAACTCTCTCTTGACACTGCTAACTACAATGCCGTCTCTCAAGGAGATACTGTTAACGAGTCCACAATGAATCAACTTGAAGGAAGTGGACTGGATTATTGCTTATTCTACGATGCATTCGCTTTTGCGAACGATGGAGGCGAAGTGTTCCTTGTTGATGCCAATGACGGGCAAGTCTTGGACGTTTACAGTTTAGAAAATGCTGATTTTGAGGGAGTGACATGTGATGATGAAGGAACAATTTATGTCGCAAATGAAGCAACAACCCAAATCCATGTGCTTGAATACACAACCGAATTTAGTCTCATTGGAATCTTAAGCCTCGAGAATTTATCCGTAGATTTGGACGATGGTAAAGGATTGGAATCTGTGAGTTTTGTCGCATCTTCACAAGCTCCGAGTACGTGGCCGGCATCGAACGACGGTTACCTGATTGCCGGCAGTCAAGATGCAACTGCAATCAACGTTTACTCCATACCGGCTAGCATTAGTGGTGAAGTCGGTCTGCAAGATGTTGCATCAATCGAACTCGCCTTCAACGATGTTGCTGGTTTGGATGTTGCAAATGACCTCATCTTTTCATTGCATGATAGCCAAGATACTGTTCGTGTTCATGATTTGGAAGGGAATTTTATCGCATCGTACGCCCCGCCATCAACCCTTCAAGATACAGAGGGTATCGATGTTCAATTGGATTGCATGAACCAAACAATGGAGATTGCATTCGCCGATGATGAGTTCAGTGACTTCTTCATTGCAACACTAGGCGGTTCGGTATGTGTATCACAAACCAATACGGAAATCGATCTCTTCGATTTCATCAAAGATCAACCTCCGTTTGAATTCGATATGACTGGAGATTTGCGATTGGGGATCCTCGCCGATGCAGGTGCAACTGCTACGAGCATATCGTTCGGGTTCATTGATATCAGGCTCCATCCACTGGATGGTAGTGATGAAGATGGTTACAATCCATTCCCTTGGCCTGTCATGGCCCTTTACATGCCTGATGGGATAACATCGTACACAGTTGATGGAGAAATGTACCTCATCACTGGGAATGAAGGTGACCTTCGCGATTACCGATACTTCAACAGCTCATCTGGTATGAATGTCATTGGGCATAATGAGGAAATTCGAATTGCATCGACAACCCTCGACCCGATGCGATTCCCAGATGCAAATTCAATGCAACAAATGAGTCAACTCGGTCGACTCAATGTTCCAAACAACTGTGGTGATTCTGATGCTGATGGTGACCTCGACTTCATTTGTGCTGTGGGTGCTCGTTCCTTCTCCATCTGGACCACAGATATGGAAATGGTTTGGGATAGTGGCCACGACCTTTCATACTACTCAACGAAAAATGGGCAGCATCGAATTGATGAAATGAATTCTCGAGACGACAACAAGGGAATCGAACCGGAAGGTGTAAGAGTCGGTGTTATTGATGACAGGACCTATCTTTTCGTTTCCATGGAGCGTAGTTTTGGAGTCATGATCTATGATATCTCAAATCCTCATCAGCCTACATTCCAACAATGGATTCAAGTTGACGGCGCAACAAATCCGGAAGATATGGAATTCATCCCTGCAGAGATATCACCAACGTCATCTCCATTGCTTGTCGTGGCCAACGAAGATTCGGGAACCGTTGGCATTTGGGAATTGAGCCTTGTCTAGACGTTATTGGATAGTTCATACTGTCTCTGGTGAACTCATTGAGTCCATTTTTGTACAAGAGCAGGAAGTATCTCACCGGCCTTTCCTTGGAGAAATTCATCAAAAAAGTAGACATTTGCAGGTGGATCAAGATTGATACCAATTGTGCGAGCTCCCTGAAATTTTGCTATGTTGAGGAAGGTCGAGGCTGGAGTGACATTCCCGCTGGTTCCAATGGCAATGAACACATCACATTGAGACAGAGCATCATCGATTTCATTCAAATGTAGTGGAGATTCGCTGAACCAAACAATATGTGGCCGTAGACGACCTTCACATTGGGTGCATGAGATGAATTCCTCTCCGAGGTGTTCATTTTCCATCATGATTTCAACATGATTGCATTGTTCACATCGCAATTTTTCCAGTTCTCCATGCATGTGTATGAACTGTTTTGAACCAGCTCGTCCATGCAAGTTGTCGACGTTCTGGGTAATGAGGAGGAAATTGTCAAGATAATTCTCAAGATCGACAAGAGCAATGTGAGCAGGATTCGGCTCAACCTCCAAGAGTTGACGTCTTCGTTGTTGATAGAACGACCACACAAGTTCTGGATTTGCAGCCCAACCTTCGGGTGTTGCAACCTCTTCGACTCGATGATTTTCCCAAAGACCATCAGATGCTCTGAAGGTTTGGATACCTGATTCAGCGCTAATTCCTGCACCTGTCAAAATGACAACTCGAGTGTTCTTGGTGATCATGATACAATCAGTCTTCTTTCTTATGTTCAAACGAAAATCCATCAAAGTCGGATTGATACACCGGCATCCCTTCTGGAGTAGTTTCTTGTTGGATAACTGTTTGTTGAGGTTGATAACTTTGAACAGGAGAGAAGGGGGGTGGAATGTATTGCTGAACTGTTGTTTGATTCGGCTGATAAACAGGTCCACCTGGTTGTTGAAGAAGAACCACTTGTGGTGGTTTTCTTCCACCTACTAGTCCAGCGATGAGAAGAATCAGTCCAAGCAAACAGCATACACTTCCTCCACACAAACCGAATGCCGGTGCAATTATCTCGCTTGCATCGACGATGACGATATCTCCATCAGAAGTTATGGTGTAATTTCCTGCTCCAATGTCCGACAAGTCACCAAGAAATGTGTACGAGGGGTGACTATTTCCTTCACAATTTGCAAAAAAGACATCTTGGTCCATGTAATCCTTTACAGATATCTGAAAATCATTGCATTTTATTTGATCACCCTTGGCAAAAACTTCCATGGTCATGGTATTGCCGTCATACTCAAAGATTGTACCATCTTTTGATGTATCATAAATGATGTTTTCTTCCGTAGGGCGGTAATCGAGGATGCCAACAAATGAAATTAAACCCACAAAAATCGAGACCAATAACAAGACGCCGCCAGTTATGGCAAGTCCCTTGTTCATGCAAACAACTCAGCGTGATGCAAGTGTGAGGTTGGACCACATTTCTTCTGGAACTTCCATTGCAAGTCGTAGGCCACCCATTGCTCCGAGTCGGACTGGGTCATCAACAACGTGTACATTGACATCTCCCATATCGGAGAGTCGGCGTTCTATGAGTGCACCGAGTCCACGGATTCCTGATCCACCGCCAGCGAGTACCATGTTTCGACGGAATTGGTCGTGGTATTCTGGGTTGGAGTCAGCGATGAGTTTCTTGACATTCTCAACGATCGGGTCAACGATTGATTCACAAGCTCGCTGGACACAGTCGGTGATGTCGAGATTCATGGCCTTTCCTTCGATTGAGAAGTCAACCATGATTGGGTCATCGGGTGTTGAGGTCGATACGAAGGAATATTGTTCCTTCCATCGTCGAGCCATGTCTTTGGTGATTTGAGCACCGTTGTACTTGGATTGAACTTCCTTGATGATTTGAGCATCGACGTAATCCCCTGCGTATCCAGTGTGCATTTGGTCGCCAGGTCCCGGGATGGTTCCGTAAACACGGCAAAGGTCAGTTGTACCAGCACCGATGTCGATCACGAGGGTGTGCTCGATCATATCCAGAGCGTATGCAACAGCAAACGGTTCAGAGATAATCATTGCAGCGTTGACACTTCCTGCAGCAGCGTCGAAGATAGCAGTCTTGTCGACGTGGCTTGCTTCAGCAGGTGCTCCGATGACAGCAACAACACGGTCGTGTTCTTCAGGGTCGGATAGGCCAATGAGATGGGTGATGAAGTGAGCGATGAATTCTCTGTCTTCGACAGTGTCCTTGATGACACCGAGTTCAAGAGGTCGGAACAGGTTGAGAGCCAATCTGTTCTTGAGTGCGTCTTCTCCAAACAGGACATCACGCTTGAGGAAATTACGGGCAATTGGATCTTTAGGAGTTCCAATTACAGTGAGTTCTTCTTCTTCATGGTTTCCTGAGGAGACCATGACTGAACGAAAAGTTCCCAAGTCTATTCCAATATACAATACATCTTCTGCCATAGCGTTCGCCATTCTGACGGAACACAGTCCACCTTATGAAGCATCCCTCGCTCACGTTCGCCTTTTTCGATGAGGAATAATTGTCATCTTGAGTCTATAGAATGTCTATCATAGCCAACTTTCACAAGGCTGGCAATACCATGCAGAATACTCGGGATAGAGTTCTGCCATTTGATTGCAATTTGGACATTCTTTGAGTGCGTTGCTTCCGAAGATATCCTGAACCAAAGCAACATGTTGTTCTTCAGATATACCGAGATGTTGGCGCATGACCCACATCATCTGATCTTCACTAGGAGAAATAATACCATCCTCGAGAACGAGAGCAATCACGCTTTTGTAGTCATCAAGAACATTTACATCACGGAAATCAAGAACGACGCCACCTTTCTCTGCAACAATATCTTGACCGCCAGGGTCGTCGACGAAAAGAACGAGTGATTCTGCCTTGAGTTTCTCATCTCTCAGTTCAAAGGAAACTCGATTCCCTTCAAGATTTGCAAAAACCAATCGGGAGGAACGATTGATAACATTTGTAATCGATCGTGCCGTTTCCTCACTGCTTCGCCCTCTCTTCCAACCCGTTGGGCTTCTCTCGTTGTATGCATAAAATTCAGTTCCAATGCCAGGGTATTCAAGCCTGATTTCTTCACCACCATCAAATCCATTCGATACGATTGTGATTGCGGCAACTTCTGTTGACACAAGATTATCATCATCATCGAAACTGATCATCAATGGCTTCCTATCTTCGGAAGCAGCATTGTAATGCCCCTGCATTCCACTCATCCATTTGTCCTCCAAGCGTTTGAGTGACTGTTCTTGTGCATCCGAGAGGTTTGATTCAACACCGAGGACTCCTTTTAGATCACCACGTTCCATTTCTTGTTTGAATTCTTGAATTAATTCCGAATCTCTGCGATGATTTGGAGGAGGACCACGGACTTTTCGAGAAACATGATTCGGGTCTGCCCACTCGTACGAACAACGTGTGCATGCAAGATAACCTTCCATTGTTGAGGGTTGGCCTTCTCCTCCACAACGAGCGCAGTCTCCCTCTTCTTGAATTGTGAGATTATCAGCTGCTTCTTTCCTTCCTTTGCGTATACCGCCAAACCCAGCCATGCTTCATCCACATGACAGACTTTCTATGAAGGCTTCTATCCGTTCGTTTAGGATTGACAAAGGACTGCTTTCAGACCGTAATGCATCATGCCGTCCTGACCGTACAACCGGCGGACTTCAAATCGAACTTTCCCGTCAATCTCAGGCGATTCATGTTCGTCATCTGCGAGCATAAAGACACCTTTTGGCCCTTCTTCAAAGGCGACGAGTACGGTGGCTACGCCGTCAAGAAGAGGTGCTCGGCCTGAGAATTCTGACGGAGCGCCGGCTGCACTCAGGCGAGTCCAAGTCAGGATTGTTGCCGGTTCAGAAAGTGTGTTGGTTGAATTCTCAATTCGTGCGCCTTCTGAGTTGAGTTGTCGTGGTGGCCACACCATTGTTCCATGATCGTTTTGTGCTTTCAAACCGAGTCGAGAAGAAGATGCAACAATGTGTTGCGCTTGAGAAACATAAGCTCCCTGGCTGACGCCTTGGACTTCTATGCTCCATTGTTCGACAAGTTCTTGTTGGGATTCGTTCTTGTTCTCATTTGGTTTGAACACCGGCCAGACTGGTTTTTCGCTAGAAGATGTAACTGCAACGAGATATGAATCAGAATGTCCATGGAGATATGATTGTGAATCCTCGTTGATTGTCCAGTCTGTACTCGCCTCGATTAATTCTTGAATGCCAACACTTGTTGGAAAGTCAAGTCGTGATTCAAAGGAATTGATGTTGATCGATCCCGATGGGAGTTGTTTGAGCAGAGCAATCGCTAGAGTGAGTCTGTCACCGTCAGGACCTGCCCAATCCTCGCCGTATTGGCTGCATGCAAAATCACCGTTGTTGTTGGAGACTGTTTGCATAGGAATCAACGCTCCCTTCCAAAGATATGCACTGCACATGTTGCGCCTGAACCACCAACATTGTGAGTGAGACCAACTTCAGCATCACGCACTTGTCGGGTTGATTCAACTTGATGACGAAGTTGCTTGAACACTTCAACTGCCTGTCCAGTGCCAGTTGCGCCAAGAGGGTGGCCTTTTGATTTCAGCCCTCCGCTTGCGTTGATGGTGACCTCTCCTTCGTTTCGACGCCCTTCTCCTTCTCGAGCAAAGCGCCCACCCATGCCTCGGCCAGCAAATCCGAGATCTTCGGTCGCAAGAACTTCAGCAATGGTGAAGCAATCATGAACTTCTGCCAAATCGATATCTTGTGCAGTAAGTCCCGCAGTACTGTATGCCTTTGCAGCAGCCGATTGTGTTGCCCGTAATTGGGTGATACTCGGTCTGTCGTGCAATGCAAGATGGTCCGAACCTGCCCCAGACCCTTTGACCCATACAGGAGTGTCTGTGAATTGATGTGCTAGATGATCTGCAACGAGAATAACTGCTGATGCGCCATCGGACGTTGGACAGCAATCGTAGAGCGTGAGTGGATCGGCTACCATGAATCCCGATTGTGCTTTTTCAAACGAAACTTGTTTGCGAAGATGTGCGGCTTCGTTCTCAAAACCATGCATGTGATTTTTGACAGAGACATGAACGAGATCATCATGTGTTGAATCGAATTCATGAAAATAGCGACGTGCAGTAAGGGCGTAGGTTCCAGGGAACGTTAATCCGGCGAGACGTTCCCATTCTGTGTCTCCAGAAACACCAAGCCAGTATCGCTTTCTTGAAGCCGATAAATCATTCATCTTCTCGATTCCACCTGCAACCACAACATCAGCTTGCCCGCTCTTGATTGCCATCCAAGCGTCTCGCAATGCAAACCCCGATGAAGCACAGGCATTTTCCACACGACGGACGCTCACACCTTCCATCCCCGAGTGTTCTGTAAGGAGTGCAGCCGTGTTGCCTAATTGTGAACCGCCGAAAGCGATGCTTCCAATAAAAGCCTCATCAACATCGTTTGGTTGGAATCCATGGTCGACACTTTGAATGGCATTCTCAATGGCTTCGGCCCACATGCCCTTCAAACCAAGTGCATGGTTGCCAAATTTGGTTTGGCCAGCACCGACCATTGCTACATCGACCATGCTATCTCCAGATGAATCAAGCATTTGATTGAGTCGGTCAAAACACCCGCAGGGTTCATGAATGGGTGTCGATAGGAGCGAAACATGCTGCGCCAATGTAGAAAGCACGGTCACTTTAGTGGCACAAACTGTCCCGTCTGTAATGACGAAGGAAAATTCATCATGAGTGACCGAGAAGCAGGTAGCCTCGGTCGAATGCTTGCACTTGTTTTGCGACATGCTCCTGAAAAATTCAATGTTGAAATGGATATCAACGGATGGGTGAGCACACGAGAACTTGCCGATTCAATCTCTGGACAACGTCGCCATTACCATTGGCTTCGTGGATGGCACTTCGAGGCCATTGCTAACGCTGATGAAAAGGGACGTTACCAAGTCGAAGGAGAGATGATTCGAGCTACCTACGGTCACTCGATTGAAATCGAACTCGATTTGCCAACCGATGAAATCCCTGAAGCTCTTTACTGGCCATGTGAGCCTGGTGAAGCAGATGCGATTGTCCAACTTGGAATTACCTCTGGAACACGTAATCACATCCACCTTTCCAAGACCATCGTTAACGCAATGGAAGCAGGTCACGTTCGAATTGATCGACCCGCCATCATCGAAATTGATACTGTGCGTGCTGTGGCTGACGGTCACACCATCTATCGTGCTGGAAAGACAGTCTACTTGACTGACGAAGTACCTCCTGAATATCTCTACCGTGTCGGTGACGATGATCCAATGATCTCGGATACCGTTGCACGTTGGGAACGCGAAGAAGAAGAGTGATTACTTCGTTGCCCCGCAAGCCGGGCAGAAGTCAAGATCATTCTCGAGTAGTTTGCCACATGCAGCGCATGTTGACGAGCCGAGAAGAATCGATTGTGCTTTGGTTGCCGCTGGCGCTGGGCGCTCTTGTTGGACCTTGGGATCGACGAGGAGAAGAGGATCAACACCTTGATTTTGCAACTCTTTGTATCGATTTGCAAAGATGATGGCCTCCTGAATTGATGCTTCGAGTTGCAAGAGCCTATCGTTTCTCTCGGTTTTATCTGAAATATCATTCGCAGCTTCTACTTCAGTTTGGAGATGGCGAAGGAAGGAGTCGAGGGTTGGGCCTTCAGCGGTCATGGTCCTCTCAATCAACCCAGACTATTGAATCCTGTGTTCACAGGCATACTCTTGAGGTTCTGATGACTGGGACTGACATGGCGAGGCGAATTGTTGTCAAATTCGGAGGTGCTCTCATCACCGACAAGAATCAGCAATCCACTGCGAACGTCGAAATCATCCGTTCTCTATGTTCCATCGTCAAGAGAATTACCAACGAAGGTGTTCAGGTCATTGTTGTTCATGGAGCAGGGTCATTTGGTCACCTCAAGGCAAAACGTTGGCGTCTCAATGAAGGGCACATTCCTGATTTCTCAGTTGATGATGATTCGTGCACAACACAACTCGAGGCAGTTCAAGATGTTCGAAACGATATGCTGCTACTCAACTCCATCGTGGTTGAAGAATTACAATCGCTTGGACTGAATGTTGTATCCCATCCACCTCATCAATGGGCATCCGAACTCGGCCCGGGCTTTTCTGGAACATTAGACCGATTTGTTTCGAATGACTCTGCAACAGTCCACGTATCCTTCGGCGACGTTGTTGATGTTGGTGACGAACGGCAGTTTGGAATTCTTTCGGGGGATGATCTTGTTGCACGTCTTTGCATTGAACTGTCCGATGTTGAATCATTGGTGTTTGCAATGGGAGGTGTTGATGGACTTCTCAAGGTTCCACCTCATCGAGCAACTTCTGATGACCTCATTGAAGAATGGTCACCGGATATCGAATACGAGGGATTGCATCAGACGGATATTGACGTAACGGGTGGGATTGGATTGAAAATACGACGAGGACATCTCGTAGCCAAAACAGGTGTTGGTGTGTATCTCATCAATGGGGAGCATCCCGAGAGGATTCTCAATCTTGTTTGTGGTCAACCTTGGAGAGGGACGAGAATATTACCTTGAGGTGATTTGGATGGATTTTGCTTACTACTCACTTGGCCTAGTAATCGCCTATGCAGTTGTTCGTTGGTTCACAGAGAACATTAAATTCCACATTCGAAACGATGTTCTTTGGGTTCATCACTGGATCATTGCCTTCGTCTCGATGCTTCCACTTCTGTATTTCGAGGTTCAACACCCTTTCATTTGGGGTGCAATTACAGGAGTTGCTCTCGAGGGACTCGGTCGAAAAAACTGGTCCATACGCAGAAAGTAGGATGAATTCCCTTCTTTTTGAGGCGAACTGTCTATGT
>JACETE010000023.1 GCA_013911465.1 Candidatus Poseidoniales archaeon | reverse complement strand
ATTCTCATGTTTGCCGGGCATGAACTCGTAGTTCCCGTTCACTTCCGGGCTTCCGGCTTGAGCGACGGTTACATACGAGGGCATCGATGCTGTAGTTGTTGCAGGTTGTTGTTGACCTGTACCGCCCTGATTTACGATCTGAATATCTTCCCAACCTCCTCTTGGCGCATGATCCCGGTTCCATTGTGCTGTGCCATTTTGCTGGGCACTCAGGTACTTCCCGTGACAGGATTTCAAACAGACGACACCGTTGTCACGGAGTTCGGCCGTGAACTCTTCCCAGCCCCCCGGTGGTGCCGCCTCGCGATTGATTTGCACGCTACCGTCGGCTTGTGCTGAAACGTACTTTCCGTGCGCACTCTTGAGTGTAATTTTACCGCCCTGCCGCTCCTCGATATGGAAATACTCCCACGTACTTGCAACATCACGGTTCCACTCGGCCCGCCCGTCTGGCTGGGCGCTGAGAAACTTACCGTGAACACTCTGCAGTGACACGGTTCCTTGCATGACAAGTCGTAGACATCCCAGCATAAGGATGTTGTTGGATTCCAATTTCAACAAATTCGAATAAAGAATCACATTCAAGAGTGAACGAGTTTTGTGGGAAGCATGGGCACCAAATCACTCTCTGGTTTGATGTGGCTTAGCCGTTTTCTTGACGAGACACCGGGTGATTCGGTTGTCGGAGGAATGCCTCGACAAGTTCCTAGGGCATGCTGGTCTCGAGTCAAGCCTACATCAGTTCCTAATCCGATCATACAATTGTGGTCGGAAGAAATGGCATCTGAATTGAACATCTCAAAATCGGATGATGAGGTCTTAGGTGGCAACCGTCTTGTTGAGGGGATGGATCCTTACGCCCAGCGATACGGGGGGCATCAATTCGGTAATTGGGCCAATCAGCTTGGTGATGGTAGAGCAATCACTCTTGGAGAAGTCGAGACGGTAGACGGGATTCTCGAACTACAACTCAAGGGTCCGGGAAAGACACCCTACTCACGTTTTGCTGATGGTAAGGCAGTACTGCGTTCTTCTCTTCGAGAATTTCTTTGCAGTGAAGCAATGCATCACCTCGGCATCCCAACCACTCGAGCGCTCTCATTAGCGACAACCGGCGAGAGTGTAGTTCGCGATGTACTGTATGATGGCAATCCTAGTCCCGAACCTGGAGCAATCGTCTGTCGTGTAGCACCAAGTTTCCTTAGATTTGGTTCATATCAAATTCATGCATTGAATGGGGACAAGGAAACGCTGGAGAAGATGGTTGATTATACCGTCAAACATCATTTCCCAGAACAGTCAATCTTGGACGATAGTGGGCGTATTGAGTGGTTAAAACAAATTGGAGAAGAAACTGCAATTATGATTGCACACTGGATGCGTGTAGGGTTTGTTCATGGAGTCATGAACACCGATAACATGTCAATCCATGGCCTAACCATCGACTACGGGCCTTATGGTTGGATTGAAGATTACAATCCTGATTGGACACCGAATACCACGGACGCTCGTACAGGGCGATACAGATTTGGCCAGCAAGCTCAAATTGGAGCTTGGAATTTTGCTCGATTGTTGGAATCGATAAGTCCACTTATGGATGAACCAGAACGATTGTATGAATGCTTGGAACACTACTATTCTGCCTTTGAAGAGAGTAACAACGCTTCATGGATGAACAAATTGGGAATCGATGCATTCGAAGAAAAGGATGCAGATCTCGTTCGAGATTTGGTTGCCAATCTTCAACTCGTTGAGACAGATATGACCATCTTCTTTCGCTTACTTTCTACCATAGAAGAACCTGATATCAACCAACTTAAGGTTGCCTTCTACAATCAAGATTCGATTCCATCGGACAAATGGAACAAATGGCTGATGGAATGGTGGAATCGTGTTGATGGCGCTCCAGACCGAGAAGTGATGTTGAAATCAAATCCAAAATACGTACTTCGAAATTGGATGGCACAACTTGCAATTGATGCTGCTGAAGAGGGTGATTTTTCGATTGCACAAGAATTGTATGAACTCTTGAGGAAACCCTATGATGAGCAAATGGAATTTGAGAAGAAGTGGTTCCAGAAACGTCCAGAGTGGGCACGACATCGCGTGGGCTGTTCGATGCTCTCCTGTTCGAGTTAGCGATTTACTCTTCTTCCCAGCCATGCCGTTGAGCAAGTTCCTTGCTCACAAGTGAGTTCTTGCAGTGTGGACAGGTATCCGATGGAGAAAGCAAATCCGGTCGGATGGCCAGTACTGCCATACAAGTAGGACAGGCTGCCAACATCTCTCCGTCTTCAAGGTCAGCCTCTGGCGTTGGAATGAACGACGAATATCCTTGTCTGTAGAGAGGAGAGAAGTGATATCGAACACGTTGAAAAGAACTGTATGAGGCATAGCCCATAATCAACATGAACAAAAGTGCCCCGGCATATCCACTGATCACAGAATAGAGGTTGATTAGGAATAAGAGGAAAAAGACGACACATGCAATGGCGATAATCAGTGCAGCTGGCCAATATGCCCATGATCTTCGTGAGCGATAAGAGAACCATGTCGTTGTGGTCACAAAGAGAGGGATTGCCCAAATTAGAATAGACAATTGTCCAAAGTATGGTTGAGCTACACCTGCAAAATCAGAAGCAACGAGAACAATAATCAAACTATCAATCGCTAGAATCAACGCAGTACTTCGATGTGTTTGATCGAACAATGCAGAAAGGGTTGCTGAGGCTCGTTGACCTCCAGAACCTGCTAAGACGATGTCATCGCCTCTGTTCCCTGCCATGATTGCTGCAATCGACTCCCTCACATGAAGCCTTGTGAACAGCGAAGATGTCTTGATGGTCCATCCACTCGCAGTGGTATGGGCGTCCGTGATACCGACGTTGAGAGGAAAGGTTCCAGTCTCGCTGGACAACGTATCCTCGTTGGCGTAACTGGAGGTATTGCAGCCGTAGATACAGTTCGACTCCTTCGGGAGATGAGGCGACACGGTGCAGAAATGCTTGTTATCATGACTGAAAGTGCTCAGAGAGTAATAACTCCGCTCGCCGTAGAATGGGCAAGTCAATGTGAAGTGATTACAGATTGGGACGGAGATATGAAACAACTTGAGAATGTTGATGCTATTCTTGTGGCCCCTGCTACTCGCAACACAATTGCAGCTCACTTGCACGGAATGCAACACGGCCCTCTTCTCATGGCGTTGAGTGCCGCTCGTTCCCGAAGCACACACGTACTGATGGTGCCGAGCATGCACGCAGATCTCGCAGATGACCCTGTAACAGATGATATTGTGGATCGATTGCGAAAGGAAGGGATTGATGTCATGTGGGGAGACCTTGAGGAAGGGAAACGTAAAACACCAAATCATGAACATATCGTTGCACGGTTTGCACATGGCATACACTCTAGAACATCGAACAGAAAGAGCGTGGTCGTCACTCTAGGAGGGACCTATTCTGCAATTGATGATGTTCGAGGCGTCCAAAATACAAGTACAGGAACAACAGGATACGCTATTGCTGATGAATTGTATCGACATGGACATGATGTTACCTGTGTCGTTGGTCGAACAAGTGTGACTCAACCAACGTGGTTGCCGTTGTGCATTAAGGCTGAGCAACCTCAAGAGATGCTAGCAGAACTCAAAGCACTCTCAAACGATGATATCGATGCTTGGATACATGCTGCAGCAGTTCTCGATTACATCGTTGAAAGCCCTGCTGAAGGAAAACTTGCTAGTCAACAAGGCCCATTACAAGTCAACCTTGTTGAAGGTCCAAAACACATTCAAGAATTGAAAGATAGCGTCCGTGGTTCAACTCGGATTGGTTTCAAATTGGAGGCAGGGATTAAGCAAAGAGATCTGATACACCGCGCAACGGCCCAGATTGAACATTCAGAGATGACAGCTGTTGTTGCAAACCGATTGGAAGATTTAGGAGATTCAACAAAACCACGGGGTTACCTCGTCGACAAACAAGGGAGTCACTTTGTTCTGCAAACGCAATTTGACCTGTGTGACGCTCTTCGAACCATCGTTGAACGAGGCGATTGAGTTGAGACGCTTTGCTGTCATCGGCCATAGAGCAATGAGCAAAGGAAAACTTCCACTCAATGACTTGGCAGGTGGAGCTGGTCGAATGGATGTCCTCATTCGAGCAGTGATGTCTGCATTACTGACGTCTCATGGATTGAGACAGGATGTCGAAGTCATCCTTCATCTCCAGGGCGGTCCAGGTCCACATCGACGATTGAAATTTATTGGTTCTGAGTTGAAGGGTTTTCATGCAGAGGAGCGAAGTGTTGCTGGTTTGATTGCCAAAGCCATCAAGAAACCAATGCCTGCGATTGGACACTGGATTGAGCGAACACCGGGCCTCTATGATGGTGGAGGTAAATTGTCACATACGATTCGAGAATGGAACGATTCGACACTCATCCGACTCGATGCTGAAGGTGAACGACTCTGGAGTGGAGATCATAAAATCCCAATGGAATCGAATCCAAGCAGTCAGAATGTAGCATTTCTTTTGAGCGATGATTTGCCTCTCGATTGTGAGGAAGGTGTCGCTCGTTCATTGGGATCAACGTGGTTGCAAGGCCACCATGCTATCGCAATATGTCATTTCTTACTTGATGAGGGCGTAGTACTCAACCTTTGAACCAAGCAGGGTAGCCAGATTCATCCTGCAAGAGTGCATGAGCAAGTAAATCATCATCAAGTGCAAGTGGATGAGTTTGTGGCCAAGTAGGAAGTGAGGATATGCTTGCATAGCCAGATGCTACACAATCACAATCTCCTTTTTCCACTTCTTCTGTATCGATGTAAGCAGCACCGATCGTGAAGGTCGATTCAACAGAGCCATCCTTGCTATCCGTGAATTGAACAGCATTCCGGTACCAACGCATGCCCAAACGAGTTGTTTGGTATTCTCCATTCCATTCGGGAGGTACGTTGAGATTGAGCATCAACTCTCCATTCAAGAACGCACTCTTGAGCAATGTATTAGCTCGCTCTGTGGTTCGTTTCTCAGATGACTCAGGCCATGAAGCAACGTGATCAGCATCTGCATCAATGTGAGGACGGCATAGGTTTTGTGGAATCTTTGGGACGATTTCCAAAACCCGTTGTACAAATTCAATTGTTGCATCAATGCCTACTTTCATACCAACTGGGTCAAAGGAAGTGTAGGAACTTGCTACTGCAGGAATCCCATAGAGTCCTGCCTCTCTGGCAGCACCCATTGTTCCACTATGATACGAATCTTGAGAAAGATTTGGCCCGAGGTTGACTCCAGAAAGAACCAGCGAGGGTTCAATTGCCGGTAAGACGTGCTTGAGACCTCCATCCAAAGCGACAATCATTGTATCACAAGGGGTTCCATCCAGCGCATACAAATGGACACCTACCGATTCATCGAGTTCCCAGAGATCAATCAACTCGTTACGGTTGTGTAAATCGATTGGTGTACCCAAGTTCAACTGCATACTACAAGCTGATTTGTTTCCTGAAGGAGCAAAGGCTACGAGAGGAATACCTGCATTGTTCATCGATTTCACAAGTTGCTCAAAACCTGGTGCTTCGATTCCGTCATCGTTGGTCATAAGAACCCATTTCTTCTCCATCATTCTGCCTCCATAGGTGTGTAATTATCAATTGATGTTTGATAGGTTAAATGTTCTCCATAGATAATTGAGATGATTCCGAGCATCAAAATCGGACCCCCAATCCACGTCCACATACCTGGCACCCCGGTCGAAAAGAACATCCATCCAATGAGTGAACCAAGAAGTGGTTCGAGTGTCACACTGATCGAAATCAGTAATGGAGAAACGTACTTGAGGCAATAATTGAGACCGGTATGTCCAAGAATTCCTGCAATAAATGCAAGCAAAACAAACCACCACAACGTATGGTGAGTAAAGTATCCAAAGGCTCCAAAATCAGAAAAGTTAGATTCCAATAACCATGAGGCTGGGAGTAATAGAAGGCCTCCAATGAGTGTAACAGGGAACGCATAGACAAATAGAGGCATCCATTCACGAAGAATACGTCCACAAACGATGTATCCTACTACGAATACTGCACCAAAAAAAGCCAATTGATCGCCAAAGACGGTTACAGAACGATCACCTTGCACATCCCCCGCATCAAGCATGGAAATTGCTGCACCAGTGAATGCTGCGATTCCACCAAACAATTCCATTCGATTCGGTTTTCGAACAAAGAAAAACATCCCGATGAGAATAACCAATGGATGAGCAGTCACAAACAGGAGGGAATGTGTTAGCGATGTATAATCGAGCGAAGTTACCCAGAACCCAAAGTGAAGTGCGAGGAAGGCACCACTACCTGCAAGAATCTTGATCGTGCTTGGCTTGAGTAACTTCTCTTTCACATCACCTTCTATAGAATTGTATTGCCATAAAGCAAGTGGTGCAAGAATCAATGCAGTCAGTTGAAGTCGCCATGAAGCACGGAGCAGAGGCGGGATTTCATCAACATGGGTGAAGATAGCACCTGCACTTGACACTCCACCGATTGCAACCCCGAGAACCAACCAAACATGTGGTGGAACAGATCCACTCTGCATGATGGTCACGACTCGTTGACCAATTCAGCATCCATTACAGGTGGAGCACCAATGACACCTGCTCGCTTGAACAAGGCGTAAATGATCCAGCCAATACCGACGTTAAGACCAATGAATCCAGCCATACGTCCAATGTACCAACCGGATGAATTAGGATCTGGAACGAGGGTATCAATGAAGGAGAGGATGCTTGATTCTGTTCCGAAGAACGCTTCTCCAGTAAGGAGACCTGCAGCGACCATGAATGTACTAAGAAGAATAAGAGCTCGCTTCTTTTCGGCAGCAGTTGCCCCTTCTTCCGCCTTGATCGCCTCGATCTTTGGCTTGAGTTTCTTTTCTTCCCACTTGTCACGGCTGTATCCACCGATAAGCATAGGCAAGGTGTGAGGGACGTCGAGATACATTCCGAGACCGAAGGACGTACCCATACCAGTTACCCACTCAACGAACATACCCAGTAGGAATCCGAGTGCGAGTAGAGTCAGGTCACCTTGACCTTCAGCGAAAATAACCGAGAAGGTTGCGAAAGCATTTGCTTGTGGAGCAATCAAATCGATTCGACCTTCTGCGAGTTGAATCGAGAGGAAGATAGCGACTGCAGCACCGATAATTGCTCCAGGAACAACACCCATGATGTTTCCTTTGGAAATGTGATATGGACGGTTTCCGATGTACAGGCTGTTCTTGTAGTCACCAATGACTGTACCAGACATTGAGATTGCAGATCCAAACACTGTTGTTCCAACAAGGCCCAGAAGAACTGCGTCTTGCTTGTTTAAGCCGAGAGCAGAGTCAAAGTTGAGGAAGATTCCAAGCAGCATCAAAAGGACAATGAACGATGTTCCCGAGACCGGTTCAATACCTGTCTCACCCATGACACGAACTGCGATAGCGCCCAAAAGGAATGTGGTCATGATGAGGACTGTGGCGAAGATAAACGCAGCAGCAATTGGGAAACCGCCAACCCAAAAAATGAGAATCATCGAAAGGAAGGTGAGTCCCATGAAGATTGGAATGTGCATGAGTGGCCATTCGTACCAACCCTTTCCTTCCATGTATTCTTGTGAACCTTCACCTTTGAAGGCTGCACCAATGTCCTTGAAGATGTTCGCAAAGGTTCTCCACATCTTTGCAAGCCCGAACATACCTCCACCAACGATCGAACCAATTGCAATGGTTCGAACCGTCTTTGAGAATGCGATCATCTGCAGGGCTTGTCCACCCTCGCTTGCATACGATTGGATAGGGACATTCGCTTGCATTGTGGCATCGTACACAGGGAAGTTAGCAAAGACGGCCAACGGTACGAGGAAGAACCAACCGACAAGAGTTCCGAGATTAACCAAGAACGCTACTCGAGTTTTCATGAACCATCCAATCGCAAACATGGACGGAGTCAAAGCGACTCCGACATAGGTGTAAGCAAAGGGATTCCATGCACTGTCTTCAGACCATTGCGTGTACTTCTTTGAAGAACCATCTTCGTAAATCCCTGATGGTTGGTGAATCTTTCCTGCACTGTAAAAAGAGGCAAGTCCAACATCACCGACATGCAGTGTTTCAGCCAGATAGTCCATGACAGAGAGTTTCTTATCCGAGAGCCAAATAAGTGGATATTCGATTAAGAACATACCGATCATGGTTATTCCCGTCCATAACCCAATCGTTTTCAACGACTCTCGGGCATGTTCTACAGCTCCTGTATTGACGTCAGAGGCAATGTCCAGCATCTTCAGGGTTGCTTCAAAACCTGGTAACGGCAATGGGTCTTCGACCAACCAAACACGTCTGAAGATAATGAAATACATCACACCGAGGAAACCTGCAAACATCGATGCAACAATGGCGATAAAAGCCAGCCGGAATGCTTCGCCATCCTCAAGCGTGATCAATGGGCCATCTGCCAGAGAATATTGAGCCTTTGATGCGAGTAAGAAAATCGCTGGGAATGTGAAAATGAAGCCTGTTGATGCGTGTGTGGCACCTGTAGTTGCAGATGTTGCAATGTTGACTTCGGATGGTGACCACTTGAGCGCCATTCCAAGGAGGTAGGCGATGTACCAAGCAGCTGAGATGGCCAAACCAAGTTTCAGACCGATGTAGGCAGTTACACCCGAAAAGATTGCACCAATTGCAATACCAATCATAACTTTGGAAGGAGACCAGTGAGATACCTCAAACGATTCGTCGAGGTTCTTTTCCTCAAGATATTGCTCGAGAACACCAGTATTGAGATTGTTGTACATCTCATCATCAAGCCACGTTAGAGTTCCATCCTCGATGGCTTTGAGACCCTTTGCAGTGACCGGTTGACGGTATGCTGAGCGTTGAACTGTTGAATCCGAACCAGATTTCTCGTCCATAGTGTACACTCCCAGTGTAATGTTGGTATCGCGGACACTTGAATACAGTTGCCCTTGCTAGGTTCGGTATTTTTCGTAAAATCGCAGGGTTTATTCATGCCGAATGCGATGGAACACTATGAGCGGAACGACTGGTGAGGCGAGACTGTCTCGACTTGGGGCTAAAGATTTGAACAACGATGGACGTATTATCAATCTCGTGATTGCTGGTTCAAGCCGGTTTTATGACTACTCGGTTATAGAAGAAATTCTCGATCAATGGATCGAAATTGAGGATTTTCCTGACCTGATTATCGTCGGTGGAGCAAGTGGTGTTGATTACCTTGCTGAGCGCTGGGCAACCAACAATAACATTGAGTTCATCATGTTCTCAGAATTCTGGGACCAACCAAGACCAGGATTGCAAGACTCGGGACGTGGTGAAGCCCCATTGGAGTTAACAGAGAAGCTCCTTGAATCTGCAACACATGTTTTGGCATTTTTGAGTAGTGAAAGTAAATGGACCAAACTCGTTGCTGATGAGGCGCATGACCGTGGAATCCCAACCTATGTTCATCATTTAGATGAGTCTGATTGAAGACTTGAAATCGGTCTTGCTGGAATTCCAACCCAGATCTCTCCATCGGGAATGACCTTGCGTTTGGCTAGAACTGCACGGTTTCCTAGAATGCTGTTTTCTCCAATTCGAGCACCTGGCCCCACCATAGTAGAGCCTCCAACGGTGGAATTTTTCCCAACAATGATTTTCTCAAGGACAAGATTGCCTTTCTCAACGAGATGCCCGTTGAGCGTTGCACCCCCACCAATAACGACATTATCACCAAGTTCAACAAGGGAAGGATCGTTTATTGTTACGGAATTAATGTTGACATTTTTTCCAATCTTGCAACCTGCTAATCGATAATATGCGTTGGCAAAAAAAGATGGAACAATGTGTGCTAAGAACGGTTGAGTTGAACGATGAATCTGACCACAGATCGCCCAGCGAATGGTTGTCAATGAGGCCAGAGGAGTGACAATTCGATCCTCAAATCGCAATCGTATCAAGAACTGGAGAATGCCTGATAGAAGCAGAAGGAACATTCCCCAAGTCAGGAAAGCAATGGATGCTGAGAATCCGATAATCATCAAATCTAGCCATCCACGATCGCCAGGACCATACGAGGTTAACCAATCGAAAACATACAGTGCAGGTGCGATAGGAAGACCCCATAGTGCACCCATCAGGAGAATCATAACCACAGACAACATCGCCTGAATCTGAGTGAAGCCACGCATGGCACCCTCTCCTCAAGATTCGGATTTAGCCGCAGCCTCTGCACGTGCTCTCGCATCTTCTTCTTCTGCAACACGAATTCCTTCTTCGAGGTCGACCCGACTGGTGAGGAATGTTCCTGCTAAGATAACGATGGTGATCGTTAGAATTGCAACACGACTGTCGAATAAAGAACTTGCAATACCATAGAGGAAGGTTCCAATCATCGCAGCAGACTTGCCGAGGAATCCAAAGAATCCAAAGAACTCCGAAGTTCTTGTTTCTGGAACCAATTGAGAGAACATCGAACGAGCTTGCGCACCTGCGCTTCCCATTGCTACACCTACAAACAATCCGAGGATGATCCATTGCAATGATACGCTGATGTTCAATGGACTCCAAACATTGTCCCGCATGAATGTAGCCCAACCGTCAGCGGGGCCGCCCTGATCAACAACTGTTGGGTGACGGTCACCGAGTTCAGCTTCACCACCCATTGGCCCTCCAACAAAGAGAATGGAAAATCGGTGATCGCTCGTGTTGTTGAAAGCCGCAGCCATCAACGTCGCATCCGATTCACTGATTTGCAAAATTTCTTCTTCTTCGGAGTCCTTCTGGTCAGCCAAGAACGTTGACCCTAAGATTGCAATTGAAACCATTGCAATCATTGCGACAACACCAATCCAACCCAACTCCTTTCGTTGAATGAACATGATACCACCACCAAGAATGGCAACGAAAGCTAGAATGACAACACAGACGAGCAATCCATTGGCGATGGTGCTCTCACCTTTGTCTCCAACGCTGTAATCCGGTTCAGGGAAATGTTCCTGGAAATTGTCTCTGAATTGGGCATCACCTTCTGCAGTTTCACCAATCCATCCCTCGTAGCCTCGATCATACAACGTCTCCATGGTGTAATTTCCGTCCTCCCATGTGAAGGTGAAATCATAGCGTGCTGCATCGTCTGGAATACCATCACCGTCATCGTCACCCGTTGGATCCAATTCTAGAGGTGCAAATCCTGCCGCAGTCACTGCGACGAAGCAGTAAATGAGGAGGGCAAGCATCAAAGCAAATTTTGTCCCTTTCACATCAGCAAGTTTTCCAAAGACCAACGTCATTGGTATTGCTACAACGTTCACTGTAAGGAGAAGAATAACGTTCATGCTCGGGTTAAGTCGAAGAACCGATTCACCGAAAGCACTCGCCATGCTAGCAATCGTGTTGACACCATCATAGAACAGAAGATATGCGAGTAGGAAGTATGCCAATACCTTGAATCGCTTGACTTCCTTGAAGGTTTGAAGGACTTGGCCATAAGCCATTTTTGTCGCCTTTCCAAACCCTTCCCACTCAACCTCTACAGGGATTTCAGGTTCAGGCGTCCACTTGAAGATAAGAGCCCCGAAGCCCCACCACCAAATCGATGAGGACGCGAAGATAATTGCCATTTGGAAATTCGTATCCCACGATGTTCCCAGGAGAACGATGAGATGGAAAATCAACAGGGATGAACCACCAATAAATCCGTAGGCATAGCCCCAAGTTGAAACATGGTCTTGGCACTTACGAGGAGCAAGGTATGGCATGAAGGAGTAGTAGATGACGTTACCACCGGTGAATCCAATCGTACCGATCGTGTACATCAACGCCAGAATGATGTAGCCTTGAGAACCAAAATACGGCGCAGCACCCATCAATGCTGTGAAGAGAATTCCCGCAGCAGTATACCATTTCAGTAACTTCTTTTTGATCGGCATTTTATCCGCAATGACACCTAGAGCTGGTGCCGTAACAACAACGAAAATCATCGAGATTGTCAAGACCCAAGCATAGAACGTATCACCAGATTGCGTACCAGTGGCTGTGTTGTAGAGGGCAGCCATCAATGCAGGTGCGATGACAGTCATAACTGTCAGAGCATAAGCCTGGTTTGCCCAATCAAAGAAATACCAACCTTTCAGAGCTTTCTTTTCATCAACAGTCATTGATGACATAATCTCTTTCGTAGTACGAACATCTGTAGGATTTGCAGTTTCGCTCATGGTATCCCTAACTACACCAAGTCGGACTTGGTTTATGAAAACAGCACCTGCACAGAATTCTGTTGCATCCGTTTGGGATGAAGCGACAAATGTTCAAACCACAAAACCCCTAGGGCCATGCATGAACAAAAAGTACCCCCGGATTTTGGTCACTGGATGTACAGGTTTCCTCGGACGCCAAGTCACTCAAGAATTTCTTTCTCGAGGATATTCTGTCCGTGGAACAACGAGAACACCTGAACCACAACATGCAGAAATCCTATCAGACTTTGATGCAGGTGATTCATTTGACTTGCATTCACTCGATTTGACATCCGATGAGGGTTGGAAAGAGGCGATGGAAGGCATCGATGCAGTCGTTCATACCGCATCTCCGTTCTCAGCTCATGAACCAAAGGATGAGATGGAATTGATCGGCCCAGCTCGAGATGGAACACTGAGGGTTCTTGAAACAGCATACAATTCTGGAATTCGTAAGTTTGTAATTACTTCATCAACTGCAGCCATATCTGGGGCAACACCGACATCAAAAAACAAAACCTACTCCGAACGAGATTGGACCGACCTCAATAGCGATGTTTCTGCCTATACGAAGAGTAAAACCCTCGCTGAGAAAGCAGCACGCGAGTTTGCATCCAGTCATCAGGACGTTTCTCTCACTACGGTCAATCCAAATGTCATCTTTGGGCCATTGCATAGTGGAAAATCAGGAACCTCGTTGAGGATTATCGAGTCCATTGTTAACAGTTCATACCCTGGATTCCCAAAAATTAGTTTTGCACCCGTTGATGTCCGAGATGTGGCATGGATGCATGCAGAAGCTTTGGAGAATGACGAATTAAACGGCGAACGTTTGATGATGGCATCAACTCCAATCACAATGCCTCAAATTGCCCGACATCTCAAATCGAACGGTTACAAGGTTCGAACACGAGCATTGCCAAACATTGTCATTAAGATCATGGCCCTTTTCATCAAAGAAGCACGATTGGTAACGCGAGGCTTGGGTACAACCAATCATTACGATTGTTCAACCACTATCGAAAAGACAGGATGGAAATCAAAAAGCCATGAAGAGATGATTATCTCTGCAGCCCAATCGCTCGGGTTTCAATGATCTCGAATGATGATGTAACGGCCAAGTGCTTCTTGCCACATAATCTTCTGACCGGCTTCAATGTTCATTCCGCCTTCAGCGTCAGGCATTGGAAGAATCATCATAGAGTAGTCTCGGTCGTTCATTGCGTGAACTTCATTGCCTTCCATGTGAGTTACAGTTGCAGTACCTTTCTCAATCATTGGAACGTTAATTGAATCGGTTACGGTTCCGACGTGAGAGATTTTCTTTCCAGTGAAAATGCTTTCAAGGGAGAGACGTGCTTTTGCAGAACCGTGCTTTCCTGGCTTGGATTTTGAGATATTCAAGATCTTGTAAGCTTCGTCGTCAACAACACAAAATCGTCCAACTTTGAGCGTTCGAATTTCAACACGGTCGGTTCCTGGCATGAATCGACGCTGTGGTGGTGGCTTAAGACAGTTCGGTTCGCTATGTACGGATTTCAAAGATCTCGGACATCAAATCGCATTCCGGATTGTTCCTCTGAATGATCGACAATAAGTGGATGGAGTTGACGAGCAACATCGTCAGGATTGGTGAGTTGACCATCCTTATGATAACCGGAAAAGGAGTCCACCAACGGAAAGTCATCAACATTCGAAGATCGAATTTGCAGTTGCATGTCCGTATTGACGATACCAGGTGCAATCGAAATCGCTGTAATTCCATCCTTGGCACCTTCTTCTGCCAAACATCGAGACCACATATCCAATCCTGCTTTGGAGATGCAGTAAGATGACCATGAATGGAGAGGTCGTAGGGCAGCACCGCTGGAAATTGTCGTGACGCGACAATGCTGCGATGCTTTCATTTTAGGATACAAACCCTTTGTTAATCGTTGTACCCCGATCAAATTAATCTCAATATTAAGAGCCCATTCCTCATTATCTGCTTCACTCATTGGTTTGATGGGGGCAATTGCCCCTGCATTGTGAACAATCCCATCAAGGGATGAGATTTCAGTCAAATCTTCAATCGCTTGACTGATCGAATCTGAATCACTCAAGTCACACGCAACGGAAAAGGATGTTGAGGAGATGGATTGAACGGAATCGCATGCCATCTGTAATTCGTCCGATTGACGTGAGAGAAGGATGACTCGAATCCCGTCTTCTGCAAGGCTGTGAGCGATTGAACGTCCAATTCCTTTTGATGCTCCAGTAACAAGATACGTTTTTTGCTCCATAAACCAAACAATTCTAGGCAACTAATCATCGTTTTGAGATTGTTCATTCAAACAGGAGTATATTTACCAATGGTTAGACTTGACATCATGTTCGATTTACCGGAGTACCTCTCTGAGCGGTGTCGAATGGTAAATTCCATCGATGAATTAAGAGAGTGTGGCCCGATTGTTGTGTGGCTTAAGTCGTCATTGCGTGCTCATGAAAACCCTGCCCTTGACGCAGGTAGAATCCTTGCTGAACGACACAATCTTCCTCTCTTGGTGTATCAAGGAATTGATGAACGATACCCCCACGCCAATGCTCGCCACCACAACATTCTCCTCGATGCGGCAGTTGACCTACATCAAGGTTGCAAACAGCTTGGACTAGACTATTTTTTGCACGTTGCAAGGGAAGGACATCGGCCACCTGTGATGAAAGAATTTGGTGAAATTGCAAGCATGATCATCACGGATTTGTTCCCATTACCGCCGTGGACAACCTGGGTACAATCAATAGCAGCATCGGCAAAGTGCCCTGTGCTGGAAATCGATTGTCATTGCGTTGTACCTTTACCCGTGTTTGGAAAATCAATGGACCGACCGTTCCGTTATCGTGACGCTACCAAGAAGTTGAGAAAACGTCGTGTTGGTACACCTTGGCCACGCCTAGAATCGGAGAATTCGTTGCAATGGCATGGAGTACTGCCTTTTGAACCAGTCAACATTGTGGACATAACTGATTATGAAAGACGCCTGAAACTACTTCAGACGTGCAACATCGATATGTCAGTTCACCCTGTGTGGAATCAGCGTGGTGGTGAACGTGGAGCGTTAGCCCAATGGGAGGATTTTCGTACCAATCGATTGTCGGGTTACGCTCGAAGAAGAAACAATGCCGCTGATCCAGAAGGAGTCTCAAGGCTCTCGATGGCAATTCATTATGGTATGATTTCGGTTATGAAAATCGTTCGAGAAGCTCATGAGGTTGGAACAAAGGCAGCAGAAAAATTCCTCGATGAATTGCTCATCTTCCGTGAACATGCATGGCACCATGTCTATTCGAAAGAAGAACCCTATGGAGCACACAATCTACCTGAATGGGCCCGAGAATCTTGGGAATACACAGCTGATGATGTACGAATGGTGTTACTTGGCAAGGAAGAATTTGAATTCGGACATACACCAAATCATCTCTGGAATTTGTGCCAAACCTCCTTGTATCGACACGGGGAACTGCACAACAACCTACGAATGACTTGGGGCAAAGCGACACCTCACTGGACAGCAACACTCGATGAATCACTGAAGATAGGACAACACTTGAACGATAAATTCGCTCTGGATGGAAGAGATCCATCGTCCATTGCAGGAATTCATTGGTGTCACGGACTCTTCGATCGTGCCTTTCTGCCACCACTTCCAGTCATGGGGGTTGTGCGAAAGCGTGACTTGGAAACACATCAATCAAGGCTCGATATGGAAATCTATGAACGACATGTCAACCGTCTACCTTACGCACAACAACGACCATTCATCATTGTTGGAGCAGGATTCGCAGGCGCACGTGCTGCACAACTTCTGACGAACTTGGGCTACGATGTGCTGGTTCTCGACAAGGGAACCATACCCGGTGGACGATCATCAACCAAGCGCCGAAACACTGGGGCCTACAATCACGGATCAAATGCACTTGGAGACGGTGTCTTTGCCGAGACTTCCATCAATGAAATGCTTGAGAGAACGGATGTACGATGCGAAACACGTATCACATCCATTCAGTCAAAGGATGATTGTGTCGTTCTTGAGGATGAAAAAGGGTTCACATGGGAAGCGGAAGCTGTCATCTTAACATGTCCAATTCCCCAATTGCATTCGATAATGCCAGAAGATCTTCCACCCTCATGGAAGGAGCACCCTTATGCATCAAATTGGACGCTCATCTGTACAGGCTCTGGCCCTGTACCACAACAAATCCTCGATTTCAGATCCAGTTCTATAGAATTAATTCGAAGAGGAATTAACCACTCGAGATCGAATGTTCTCATTGTACACATGTCCAATCAATGGAGTAAAGTAAACCTTGAGAATTCCAGAGATGAGGTTACAGAAAAAATTCTCCAAGAACTTCAACCCTTGAATTCAGAGTGGTTGAAAAATTCAAACCTCCACTCCCATAGATGGCGATTTTCTCGGCCACTCGCTCAGCCAGAAGGATATGAACATGACAGAATTTCTTTTGCTGGAGATGCATGGTCCGAACCGATTGGAACCATCGAAGCGGCTCTCAAATCTGCTGAGTTTGCAGCACTTGAATTGATTTGGAAGCGCCACTATTCAACCAAACAAGAACCGGTATCGTATCAAACAACCTTGTTCTAATTCGGATCGCTAGGATAGACATCCCATGGCTTTGATCCTCGTTTTCTGAACATCGATTTTCGCATTGCTCTTAGGATGTTCCAGGCAAATTTGAACGTGAGTTTGATGGATTTGAATGGATGAAAAAGGTACCATAACGGGTTTTTCCACGATCGCAGGGGATAGCGCAACTGCCGAAGTATTCCAACTGGAATTTCCTCATTGACCCCATACTTCTCAGGCCGTCGGTTTTTCGGCATGTAATACGTCCCAAACAACTGATCCCATAGGGGAAGGAACGTCGAATAATTTGTCCAAATCGCTTCACGTTCATTGGTATGATGCCAGTGATGAAATTCTGGTGTGATGATCAATCGATGCAACCATTTCATCCTCCAACGCACATTTGCATGCAGGAAAAGACCCAGGATCAATTGGGCTGCAGCAAGAGCTCCTGTTAGTTCGAAGGAAAATCCGGCCGCTACAAGGAAGACAAATGCAGGAGCCAGAATGGTTCCATCAAGAGGATGACCACGGAAACCACTTGCCCAGTCCAAATGCTCGGTTGAATGATGAATTGCATGGAATTTCCATAACACTGGTATTTCATGATAGAATCGATGAGTCCAATAAACCAGCGAGTCAAACAACAAGAATCCAACGATTGGCATGTACTGATCTGGAATTTGTTCAACATAAGAACGGACCAAAAGACCTGGAATCCATGCGAGACTCAAGATACCAATCACAATCGCAACAAAACCTGTTAGCAAGCCGAGCAGGGGCGAGGCGAGGGCATATCCAACATCTGTAGACAAATGTGGCCGACGAACTTTCTGTCCCTTGTGACGTGGGAACATCTTTTCGAAGGGAACAACGAGAACAAACAAAAGAAGAACGACAAAAATTCCGTCTGTTGAGATGTACAGTGCACCTGCAATCAACATTAATGTGAGGAGACGAATAGACATAGAGAAGATTCGAGTCTTAAACCCAATAGCTTCCTCCATACACCCCCTTTCAACTGGTTCATTATAGTCCTGTATGATGTCTGTGTCAATGCGAGAGGTCATAAAGAACGTCGATTAAGGCTATTCATGGCCTTTGTTGCATGTTCAACCTGTTTGAGTATTCGCGTCTACCCGTACATGGGATTCATGACAGGCCAACAATACCAATGTCAGGACTGTGAAACAATTTCTCCGATCGTCATTGAATTTGATACTGAAGAAGATTTCAATGCCTTTCGAAAAGCCCGGGCAGAACAAGAAGAGGAATGAAACAGCCCTCCTATGGCGTTAAGTTGTCCGAATCTTCTTATGTGTAAAGGCTGAATTCCTACTGGATGGGATGCATATGATTGAGCGAAAGCAGGATGGACTTAACGGGGCAATGCTCCGAGCATTGATGGCAGAACACTTGCGAGAAGAACGAGAAAAAGTCGAGCATCAACCGATTCAGGATTCCTCATTCTCTGCTCTTGCATCACGAATTGTCGATGATGCACGCAACGGCATGACCCATCGCTCTGCGGCAACCGATCTCCTTTCAGAAATTGGAGTTCAATCGCCAAAGACCATTGTCGAACAATCCCCAATGCGACATGTTGGAAAAAGAGCACGTAAAGTACCACTCAAGACACGTCGGGTACGCAAGGTAAAGCGTACATCAAGAGCACCATCACAGACACGTACTCGTCCACCGGTTGGTCATGATAATAGAAAGAGAAGGATACGAGTTCCTCGCTCCTAAGACCAACCGTCAAAAAGGGACAACACTGCGGAGGGTCAGGTGAGACCCTCATGGACATTGCAAATCCGAGTGAAGAACATCAAATGCTTCGAGAGATGATTCGTGATTTTGTTGAAGAATCCGTAGAACCGCAAGCTCATGAATTCGATAAGAAGGAGCAATTCAACATCGAACTGTTTCGTGAACTTGGAGAACTTGGACTACTCGGAATTACAGTTCCTGAAGAGTACGGTGGTGCTGGCCTCGATGCTGTTGCAGCGACGATCGCTCACGAAGAACTCTCCTACTCAGATGCTGGGTTTGGACTTGCTTACTTAGCCCACTCCATGCTATTTGTCAACAATTTAGCACAGAACGGTACAGATGAGCAAAAAACAAGAATCCTACCAAAGGTTTGCTCTGGGGAATGGATTGGGGCAATGGCAATGTCAGAACCAGATGCTGGAACCGATGTTCTTGGACTATCGACAACTGCCGAGAAGAATGAAAACGGCGATTGGGTCTTGAACGGTCGCAAGATGTGGATCACGAACGGTTGTATCGACGATCAGGGTACTCCTGCAGATGTGGTATGGGTGTACGCTCGAACAGGCTATGATGACAAAGGAAGATCAATGCTCTCCACTTTCCTCGTTGAAAATGGAATGCAAGGTTACAGTGTTGGACAGAAAATATTCGACAAGACCGGTATGCGTGCATCCAACACTGCAGAATTGGTTTTTGACGATTGTATCGTACCTGCAACCAACCTCGTTGGCGAAGAAGGAAATTCTCTCATCCATATGATGGGCAACCTCGAAATTGAGCGACTCACGCTTGCTGCAATGTCCTTGGGTATTGCACGCCGTTGCCTCCATGAGATGAACAAGTATGCATCAGAACGTGAAGCATTTGGTGTCCCGATTCGATCCTTCGGACAAATGCAGCGACACATTGCTGAGT
>JACETE010000022.1 GCA_013911465.1 Candidatus Poseidoniales archaeon | reverse complement strand
ATTCATGGCCAACCGTACCGAGATGATGTCCAACATCATCTTCCAATTCTGTAGGCATTGCACCGTTACCAACTCGCGTAATGTAGGCTTTCGTAATGCCAATGACATCATCGACGTGGCCAGGATGAATACCTGCCCCGTGCGTAGCATTACCGCGTGAAGTCACCGAAGATGTGACGAATGGGAAGGTGCCTTGATCAATATCCAAAAGGCATCCTTGAGCGCCTTCGAGAATCACATGTTCATCCAATTTGAGTGCAGTGTCGAGCATCAATCCAGTGTTGGCGATACTGCTGGAGTACACGGAATGAATCCATGCAACTTCCTCGGACAATTCAGAAGCATTGATTCGGACATCCGATCCTGCAGCCTCGAGTGATTTGTTCATGCGTTCAGAGGTTGTTGCAGCCCAATTCGAATCGTTGATGACTTCGTTAACGTCACCAAATCGTAATCCGATTCGGTTGATTTTGTCCGAGTATGTTGGACCAATCCCTCTACCAGTTGTTCCGATCGTTTTGTCGAGGCTGTCCATGGCGCGATGATATGGCAGAATGATGTGAGCTCGCTCAGAAACGAACAGACGATTCCCCCGAGGGTCATCTCCGCCGGTTTCAATCCAATTCTCAATCTCAGTATTCAGGACCCAAGGGTCAATGACCATACCATCCCCAAGGACGAGTGAACATTCTTGACGAGTGATACCAGACGGAAGCAAGTGAAATTTGAGGATTCGATCACCAATGACCACGGTGTGCCCTGCGTTGTTTCCACCTTGAAATCGAGCAACCCATGTCGCTTGCTCAGCAAGCCTGTCTACGAGTTTACCTTTCCCTTCATCGCCCCATTGTGCGCCCAAAATAACGGTTGCTGGCATATTGTTCAATCCGAACTGGTCGGAGAATGTCCTTGAACTATACCCTCCTAATCCTTCACTTGACGTGGGATATATTGGGTCTATTGAACACATCTTCATATACTGTCGTTCAATCTTCTTCTCATAGTGAATAAAGTGAGTGGGCGTGGAAAGAAATGACACCCTGCGTGAACCATCGTCCAAAACAAATCATACAAGCATTTATATATGGTGGAAAACAATTACTATACCCCGAGTTGAGAAGATGAGTACAAGATTTGAGACTGAAGATGGCAGGAGCGATAACGAAACCAACGTTTCGAGTGAGCGAAGAGTCCTCGAAGGACACACACGGCCATGTGAAGAATGTGCAGCCGTGGATTGGAGCATGGACATGACCCGAGGCGAGGTGACATGCAACAGCTGTGGCCTGGTTGTTGAGGAAAACGTCCCTGACCCTGGTGCAGAGTGGACACAGCGAGATAGAGGCGATGACCGCTCTCGAGTCGGTGCTCCAATGACGTACACACTCGCCGACCGTGGTCTCAACACCACCATCGATGTACGCGACCTGAATACGGGCGCAGCAAGTCGACACGGCATCTCAAGTCAGAGTCGTCGAGAATGGCGACGTCGTCGAATTATCGATGAGCGATCCAAAACTCGAAAGAGTCGTGAGCGAAACCTCGTGAAAGCCAATCAATTCATCCGTGACCGTTCACAACTGCCAGTGGCAATGCAAGAAGAGGTCGCCCGTTTGTATCGACGTTTATCGGACAAAGGCTACGTCACAGGACGTTCGATTGCAGGAGTTGCAGCCGCATGTACCTATCTGGTCGCTCGAGAGGAAAACGTTCCAAGGCAAATTCCCGACATCGCTGAACAGTTTTCGATTGAAGAAAAGGAATTGTCTCGATTGATTCGTCAAGTCTCTCGCATGCTCAACATGCACTCCATCAGCTCACCTGACCAATACATCGATCCGTTCATGTCGAAACTCGAACTTGCGCCTTCAATGCGTAGCCAAGTCCAACACCTCTGGTCCGTCATCAAACCTCACGAAGACGTTTGGCAAGGAAAGAAGCCGATGGGTGTTGCTGCTGCGTTGATTTACAAAGCATGCAACGAATCAGGCTCGCCAAGAACACAATCGGAAATTTGTTCCATTGCCAACGTTTCTGAGGTCACACTGCGGGGTCTACTTCGTCTGATTGAGGGACTCTTGGTCAAACTTGGAGAAGGTTCTCAACAATGAGACCCTAAGTTTCTTGAACAAGACATTCTTGGAGCAAACATGGGATTCAAGGCAAAGGCTAGGAAGAACAAATCTCAAAGCACTGATGATGGTGCTCAAAAGAAGAAGTCGAGCTCTGGCGAAGTCGCTTGTGCAGTTAAATCGTGTGAGCGATTTGCAGATAAGAAAATGGGTGGACGTTCACTCTCCTACGATGACGCTACCGAAATGTGGGGCTCTGGAAACTTCGTTGCAACCAAGGGAAGAGTTCGAGTTTGCAAATCGTGTTATCGATCTTGGAAGAAAGAGAACAAGAACGACGACATGTATTGATTTCACTTTCACTTTCAGTTTCCACCCGAGATAAATCAGGTATACCGACTGCACTCAGCAACAAGGTATGCGTAACAACCGAACTACGGTGCGAAGCCTCGTAACGACCCAAGGAACCTGCCTTGCGATGAGTGATGGCATGGTCATATGGGAAACACCTGCTGCAAGAAAAACACTTCATCTCAGAACGACAGCGACTGCAATTTTGGGTGTTAAAGAAGATAATCATGATCTCTCAAAATTGTACATCGGTGACAAACTCGGTCAACTGCATGTCATCAATCTCCCACATTTCGAACTGGCCCATACTTCCCCGATTAGTGATTCAGCAGTGCGAGCAATGTGCATGGATGAAAACGCAAGTCTCATCCTTGGTGATGCCACAGGCCGAGTATGGAGTGTTGATGACGTGGGTAAGTCCGATCTTATGTTCGATACGAAGCGATCGATATCCTCGCTTCTCATCGAGGGGAATACGATTCGAATTCAGTCCGGTTGGGAACAATGCCTCTATTCGAGAGATGGCGAACTCGCAAATTCGAAAGATGCGTCACAGTCGTTTGGTGAAAATCTAATGCTCCGACGAATGCGTGAACGAAAAGCTCTCGAAGTGCAACGAAGAGAAGCGGAAGCTCAACTTCGTTTGTTACCGTCCGTTTGAGGGGTTTCCTGTTCAAGACGAGGCCACGCTGGAACGGGCTCATGCCAGAGTGAAGTATGGGACGGTTTAGGCCAGGAACGTGGAATAACGCCTTGTGCAACGATGATTTGTTCCAACATTGTGATGTGACGTTGTATTGTTTCGGCAATGTGATCCTTCCCCTTCAGGCTTGGACCATGCATTGGAATCAACTTTTCACAATTTAGAGAAAGTAGCATCTCGAGACTTTCCTTTCCTTGGATGAGATTACCTGTTGGCACATCCCAACGCATTGGACGATCTGCACGGGGAATCAAAGCTCCGGCAACAACGGTTTTTGCTGAAGGGATGTGGACGAGGAGGTTGCAACTGCTTGGACCTGGTGCTTCGAAGATCTCCACTCGTTCATCTCCAACCATTCGACCTTCATTTAGGTCAATTTCTTGAGCAAGAATGATTGGCATATCCGAGTCGTATCGATTGGCCCATGTCGTGAAAAAATCACCACTTGATAACGAAGAAATTGCAGCAGAATGAGCATAAATTGGTATCTCTCCAAAATGTTCTGCAATGAACGAGCATCCTCCACTGAAAGGATAACGACGTGAAGTGAGTATGATTTCACCCAATTCGGCATTCTCTTCGAGTTGTCCAATGATTCGTTCTTGTTGAAGCAATTGATACCATGCAGTCCCAGAATCGATGAGAATGGCTTCACTCGAACCCACGAGCAGAACTGCGTTCGCATCGTGGTGAATCCCGGGGAGACGGACGATGCGCATGGCAAAGGGTAATACTTCGAGCGTTTGAACCATGTCATCAGGTAGTTTCGGTTCCTGTGGTTGCGGTTAAATACAGGAAGTTGGTCGCAAGGCCATGGCACGATTCCCTGAGGCTGAAGCACGCATGCTTCATCGCAAAATCTGCATGAAGTGCAACGCTCGAAATGCTGTTCGTGCAAAGCGTTGCCGAAAGTGTGGCTACAAAGGCCTACGCCCAAAGAACATTGAGCGTAAGGGTATCTGATTTCAAGGCAGAAATAGAGGCAACAGCGTTGCCATCGGATCTCCAATCAACCACAGCGGTACTATTGCCGGGAATAAGAAAAGCAAAAGCGGCAGCTTTAGGCTCACCCATATCCGTTCTGCACCGAATGCTTCCAGCCGTCGAATGTGTTCATCCATCTCTTCATCCGTTGGAGTTCTTCTCGGAGCTCGTTTCCTGTGATTCAAGACGTGTTCACCGTTTGGCATATCCATTGTATCCGTGAGAATCCATACATGTCTACCTTGAACCGAATCAAGAGTAATTGAAAGAGACATCCAAGCCATAGTAAGATCTGAGAAAGAACGAACTGATCCAGTCGCAATATTTCTGAACAGGAGAATGAACGGTATCAGGATGAACAAAAAGCCACCCCAGATGAGCAAACTCAAGGACGGGGGCAAATGCAAGATAATTTCATCCATCGAAGATGACCAATGGACTGGAACCTCAGCCCATGAAGGGAACAGGAGCGTCACCCACATCAAGGCCTTTGCATCAGCACCACCGTGTATGAAACGGAAACGCCACGCCATATCAATGACAAACAGCGTGAATAAAGCCCCAATGTAGGACCACCAGAGTGTTGCTTCAGCAGATGCATCTCCAATCAAGACATCGAGTGGATTGGAGGTTGAGAACCGGAGTGCGGCTGAGATTATTCCTACAAGCGAAATGAAGTACCAAACCAAAACGATCTGATCGATGCGGTTACCTTGCTTGGCATCCCTCAGCGTTGGCCTACCAATGACAGAACCACTCGCATATGCGATGAGAGCGGAAGCTGTAAGCCAAACGGACCAATGCGGTTGCTGAATGAGTAAATCCAGTGACCAGATGAACACAATGGGTTTCGACCACACAATCCAATGCTCATTTGAGACTCTGCGTTCTTTGTGGTCAAACCATGCAGCCCAGCCCATGCAAAGGATGAGTACGCCCATTCGAGCCCATCCTAAAATGAGGTCTGAATCAGCATCCATGAAGGTGTCCATGTCGCCAATGACCTTAAAGACGGCCCACAACGAGGGGAAATCGGTGCGCATTCCGAGGGGTTGTGATTATGGACGTCGAGACAAGACTACAACAAGTTGCTACAGTTATCAACCAAATTGATGACCCCAAGGTACCGCGAAACATTCGCAAGCAAGCAAAAGAGACATGCGAAAACTGGTTGCTCAACAAGGCAAAGAAACTCGATGTCAGGATTGCAATGTCTCAATCAAAACTCGAGGAACTTTACGAAGATCCTAATATTCCGCCTGAATTTGGTACACTCATCTTGATGATCAACACTGAACTGGAAAAGATTCTCACAGATATTCTGTGATTATTCTTCTTCATCAAGGCGTTCATACACGGATTCCAATACAAGTCTGTTGGACTTCTTCAACCGTCCTGATTCGACATTGATGTTGTTCAATTGCAATGCATACGCGTCATTATCATACAAATCAGCCGCCTCTTTGATGTAAGTAAATTGCTCTGGAGTAATTCGATTTCTCTTGAGTGAACGTTGGATTGCATGCTTTGCTGCAACTTTCGTCATCTGACGGTCACTTAATCCAAGGATGCGTTGAAGATCTTCAAGCGATCGACTTTCATGGCTTGAGATTCGGCCATCTTTCATCGCTTCCTTCCATGCTTCATCGATTGAAGGAGCGCGTTCTGCTAGCAGGATTGCAATTGGACGTGTTGCTTCGATGTTCTCAAGAACAATCTTGAAAATGACCGTGAACGGAACAACGAGAACCATACCCAATATGCCCCAAACCCAGAAGGAGTAGGCAGTGGTTAGGAGAAGTAAGACAGGCGAAATATCCAATGCTCGTCCTGCCCATTTGGTCTCGATAATGCTTCCCCAAAGTTGTTGATTTGTGACGAGGAGAATCAGCATGACGAACCAAGCGACTGGAGAGAGCGTTACGAAACCGAGGATGAGAGGAGGAATCGTTGCAATCAAGGAGCCAATGTATGGAACATAATTGAGAATGAATGTTAGCAAAGCCCACGTAAACCAAAGATCAACATCGAAAATGAACAAAATGATTGCAGTAATTCCAGCAGTACCCAAACCCACTCCTGTTTTCACAACAACATAGGTATTGATACTCTCTTGAATTTGAATTTGCATATCTTGAACTCGGCCCGAAACTCCACCAGGCCATGCACGTTCAATTCGTCCAGGCAAAAAGTTCGCTTCAAAGATAATGAAAATCAAGAAGAACGTCACTGTCAAGCCCATTCCAAGTAAGCTTCCTACGCTCGAAACAACGCCGGCAACCAAGTCCCCTATACCTGAATCACTCGAGAGCAATCCCATTTCAGCAAGATCTTCGGTGAAGGTTCCATTGGTTGAATTCAGTGAATCTGTAATCGATGAACCAACAATTGGAGTCCCTTTCAATTGATTCCAACGTTTGTCCATCTTGTTGTTGTATTCTTTGATTCGATCCTCATCGTCAGCAAGGTCACTTACTTGATCGAATGCCATGTAGCTTGCTGCAATAATAATCAGGAAGGCCGAAAGAAGCATGGTCAGGTATGATAGCCCAACTGGGAATCCATTCTTTGAAAGATAATCAGCACCTGGTTTTAGTACAAAATAAATCCCTAATGCAATAAAGAATGGTTGGAAAATATCCCTAAGTTCAATCATCCAAACCGTCAACAAGGTAAGAAGAATCGCAGCGAATGCGAGGGCTCCAAGACGTTGATGGAACGTTTCGTTGTCAAACACCGACTCCTTGTCGTCCATAGGGTAGTCTCTTACCTATCACGTTTGAATTTATTGTGATGGTTGTTCTGAAGATTCAAAGTCTACTTTGAATGAAAGCATGAATGCAAGAAGCATCAAAATACCGCATATATGGAAGGCTGTATGGTAATCGAAAAATCCACTTCGTTCCACTGTTATGGTCCAAACATAACCACCGGTCAGTGGGCCAAGAATCCTAGCGAACGAAGAAAGAGATTCTTGGGCGCCCATGACCGATCCCAACTCGTACTTATCCTTACGAGCCATTGTGGTCAGAACCGTGCTCGAGGAGGGCTGGAACAAGCCATTTCCAATAGCGATGCATCCAGTGATAACCAACATCCAAGCCCACACGAAATCTAAACTCGAATATGGAATCAAGGTAAGACCGATGCCTGAGAGAATCGTGCCCAAACGTAGGATAAACAAGGAACCGTATTTTCTGGTGAGTGGGCCGATTAGACCACCTTGAGTCACAATTCCAATAATTCCAATGAGAGCAAAGATACGAC
Source organism: Candidatus Poseidoniales archaeon (assembly GCA_013911465.1). Taxonomy (GTDB): domain Archaea; phylum Thermoplasmatota; class Poseidoniia; order Poseidoniales; family Poseidoniaceae; genus MGIIa-L2. Next base: position 13,027 of record JACETE010000022.1, on the reverse strand, counting down.
CGTTATCTGCTTCACTAAATCCGAGACCTCCTTGTGCCGGATCCATCTGTGTAAAGAGAATGAATACAGCATGCATTACAGTGAATCCAAACATGTAGAGGAAAGTAACCCACATTAAGGATCCAATGTTCTTGGTAGCCAGCATACGCTTCACATTGGATGAGGTTTCTTTCATCGTGGCCATCCATGATTGAGTTGAACGACTTGACCGTGATTCTGGTCCAAGAGACTCTGGAAGGTATTTGAATGCAAGAAGCAAGGAAAAGATGGAAAGGACACTCGCTAGGATGCATGGCAAGAGGTATGGATACGATTCAAAGATTGTATCAGCAAAAATACTCCATCGTTCTGCTGGTGATGACAACTCGCCTCCAAGAAACGGACCGATTGTAAATCCAAGACCAAAAGCTGCTCCGATGAGCCCCATCCTGGTAGCCAACTGTTTGGGAGTGCTAACATCTCCAATGTAGGCACGAGCAACGGCGATGTTTCCATTGAATACACCAGCAAGAAATCGAGCGACAAGGGCCATGACGAGTGTATTTGCCAATCCAAACATCGTGAAGAAGACAGTATTTCCAACCAATCCAATCATGAGAACTGGACGACGTCCTATACGATCGCTCAAACCACCCCATATCGGTGAAAAGAGGAACTGTGCAGCAGAATATGAAGTCATCAAAAGGCCGACCCAAATGCCAATCGAGGTGATGTCTTGATCGGTAGCGAGATCTTCAACCAAATAGGTCAGAAATGGAATAACAATTCCAAATCCAATCATGTCGATCATGGTGACAAGGAACAAGACGACGAGTGCCCCTTTTCCAGCATCGACTACAGATGATGGGGCAACTTCTGCATCCATGACTCGCTGGAGGGCCTCCTCCCTTTGAAGTCATGCTTCGAACGTAACTCAAATCGATGTTGTTGGACCTGAAAGGTCGGGTGTCAAACGGTCAATGACTGAACCCAGGCGCTCGACCAAACTTTGCTTTTGTTCGTGCGTGATGAGTGCATGTTCCATGACTTCATCGAGCGTGTCCACTGCAATGACTTCGATATGACCCTCAAATTGTTCGTCCAACAAGACGTCTTGCATGTTCGCTCGTGGAATGATAACTGTCTTGACTCCTGCACGAGCAGCAGCCTCAATCTTGGCGGTAACGCCACCGATTGGGAGCACTTCTCCTCGAACCGACAACGAACCAGTCATTGCAAGGTCTTGCCGAATAGGGATGCTCTCAAGGGCAGAAATAATCGCAGTTGCAATGGTAATCGAGGCTGAATCTCCATCAACTCCGTGCGTATCGACGAATTGAATGTGGATGTCGTAATCGGACACATCCTTTCCAGTTAATTTCTTGATGACAGCACTTACGTTTGTTACACTTTCTTTCGCAAGATCGCTTAATCCACCCGTTGCGTGAATCTTTCCGCCACCACCTTGAGAAGGTGTGACAAGAGCTTCCACAGGCAGCATAATGCCCGAGAAGTCGGAGAGCCCTGAATTGGCACCGAGGACTGCCAAGCCGTTGACACGCCCTACACGGTTTCCTGAGTTGACGATTAATGCATAATCCAAACGTCGTTCAATCATTCGGTCAGCCACTTGCTGTTCAAGTGGCTTTGCAATCGATCGTGCGCCCAGTACGTGAGCGTCGGTAACATAGGGAGCACCGTCTTCAGCGGCCAAATCGCCAGCAATGCGCACCAATCCACCCAGTTCACGTAGGCGGAGTGAGAGTTTACCTCGACGTCCAGCACGTCGTTGAGCCTCACGTAGAATCAAAGAGACACCTGACTTGTCGAAGTGTGGAATCTCTCGTGTACTGCCCATGTCACGGCGTACTTCTTGAGCGATAAATCGAATCAAACGCTTACGATTGCGGTTCGTATCGGGCATCTCTGAATTGACGTAGACCTCGTAACCGTAGCCACGGATACGGCTTCGTAGTGCAGGGTGCATTCCTTGAATTGCATCGAGATTACCTGCAGCAATCAGGATGAAGTCACAAGGCACAGGCTCAGTCTTGGTGAGAGCACCGGAAGAACGCTCTGAGCGTCCTGAGATAGGGAATGCTCGCTCTTGCATGGCTGTAAGAAGCGCTTGCTGCTCTTCCAGTCTGAGCAAATTGATCTCGTCAATGTAGAGGACTCCCTTGTTTGCACGATGAATTGCGCCAGGCTCAACACGGTCGTGGGCAGGTGTTTCCATACCACCAGATTGGAACGGGTCGTGACGTACATCGCCGAGAAGAGAGCCTGAGAGGGTTGCTGTTGCATCAACGAACGGTGGACGCTCATCGAGGTCGTGCTTGACAAGCACCTTCGGAATACGGCCTTCATCGCCTGAGCCAAGTCGACTACGGATGAACATGTATCCAAACATCAACAGGAACATACCAAACAACAGAGTGAGGATGTCTCCGGTAGGAATTGCTACGATAACCAGAAGGAAAGCTACAGCACCAAATCCAATGAGAAGCATACGCTGTGCTTTCTCTTTCTGTTCACGAATCGCTTCCTTCTGAATACGAACGATACGCTCTGCACGACCTGCAGGAACGGAGCGAACACGAGGCTCATTCTCATCATCTTCGTTTGGATAGACGAGAACGTCTTCGAGTGCGTCTTGTGGTAGGAGGTCAGTCATTGAACGAGCGAGCATCGATTTACCAGTTCCAGGATCGCCAATCATCAACATGTGACGACGTTGTTCTGCAGCCTTACGAATAACGACAGAACCCGCTTCTTGACCAATAACCTGATCCACCAATCGGTCGGGGATTGGTACGTCTTCTGTTGTTTCGAATTTGACCTCTGCAATCCATTGGTCAATGCTTGCGGAGAGTATAGCATCACTGTCAGAGCTGGGCTCAGGAGCCCAGACAGTTACCATTTCAGAGTCATCATCATTGATGTCCTCTTGTGAGACTTCGTCCTCTGACATGAGGTTTCCTCGCTGTCCTCCCCTTTAGGACTTTAGCATGAGCCAAGGGATTCAAAAACTCACTGTTGAAGTCGATCGAGGTATTGTTGGCCGTAGTATTGCCATTGTTCCATCGACCATCCTGCAGGAAGACCACCTGGTGGGAGAGGTGGTCCAGCAGTAACCACTGGCTGTGGCGCAGGTGCAACAACAGGTTGTGGCGCAGGTGCGACTGCCGGCTGTGGCATCTGTTGTTGGAAGATAGGAGCGGCTCCTCCGTACATCGAGTTTGCAACAGTATCATGAATTGGAAGAGTATTAGCAGACCATGCTTGCTCGGATTCAAAGAACTTCTCTTCTCTTCCACTTCCACGCATCAAGAGACCGATTCCTAGTGCAAGGAAGATGAGACCGCCGACAATTCCAAGAATGAGTATCCAGTTGGTATCACCTGAGTCATCAGCGGATTCTCCCGATTGGGTTTGCTCTACTGGGCAAGATGCACGAGGGTCGTCACAAGCAGTGTCGTACTGAGCGCGCTTCTCGACGAGAATTTGAGCAATTTCTTCCTTGTAAGCCTCGTTCAGGATTGTATCATCTGCCTGCTCGGCCTCGAGGCTTTCGATTTCCTCGGCCAATCGGTCCATGTAGGACGTAAACAACTCATCATCCATGTCTGCTGGGGCAGGAAGTTCCTCGAGAATGTCCCACTTGACAGATGCAACAGTCTTGTAATCGTCACCGTTGGTGTCAACTGCAGTGATGGAGAGTTGGTAGTAGTCCTTGTACACGGAGCCGGATGGTCGAGCACTTTGATCTGGCATGAAGATGGACGGAATGTTGAGTTCAGTGGACCAACCGACCATCGAACGGGTAATGTCGAGGTTCTCTTCATACAATCCATCGCACGTACCGGTTTCATCGTTGCAGATGTTCCATGTGGTTTCGATCACAGTGAACGTTGGTGCTATGTCTGTCAAGAAGATGTTCGCTGTTGGAATCTGATCGATGTAGGTGTCTTCCATCTCGACGTAGAAATGACCGCTTCCATCGTTGCTCTTTGAGATGTAAAGCGGATAGGAGTCGAATACATCAACAGTGATTGTGTAGGTGTTGCTGTCGTAGCGGTCAATCGCATTGATGGTTACGGTATGAAGTCCAGATGTTTGGAAGTTGAGGGTCATTGTTCCATCTATTGGGTTGTACTTTGCAGCACCTTGTTCATCAGAGGAAACAGTGATGAAAGCCTCGTTTGAAGGGTCATCGACATCCGTTAACAACGCCATGAGGTTGATCACACGCTGTGTTCCGAGTTTCAATGTTGTCTCTTCCAAATCCGTCAGGTCCAAGCGAGGAGCATCGTTGATTGGGTTCACCTTGACGAGAAGAGTTTGGTCGGAATACTGCTCACCATCACTTGCACGAATCGTTACCGTAACTTCTCCATTGATGTCATCGTCCAATGTTTCGAAGACGATGTTCGTACCGTCGACGTACACATCGAAGATATTGCCATCGGTCATTGAAATGATTTCAATCGACAACATCGAAGCGTCTACGGAGTTCCCTACATCGTCAGTGTCTGACAAGAATGGGAGCAAACTTAGCGTTCCCATGGAGCCTTCATCGACAATCTGAGTTGGCAATGCTTGCCATCGTGGCTGACCGTTTTCGAGGACATTGAAGAGGAGAGTTCCGTACGGAAGTTGACCTTGCAGACTGTAGTCTCCACCGTCATCCATGAAGATCTCGATACCTTGTTGCCCAAGAGGGCAACCTTGGGTAGGATTCCAAGCAAAGAGGACTTCGACTTCAGTGGTAGAAGGATGCCAACCAATGAAGGAAGCATCGTTGCTTGTGATACCGAGAGTGGAAAGAGGGCTTTCTGGATCGGAGATGATTCCAGTCATGTCGACCTTGGTCGAGATATCACACTGAACCGGACTCACTTGGTTAGGAGTAATTGACGGAGGTGCGTTCATGAGGTTGAATGCCCCAGTTGCCATCGACCAGCTCGAGGTTTGCCCACGAGAATCAACTGTTCGTGTTCGCAAGTCGTACATACCAGCAGGCATGTCACTGGTTGGGAGGATGGAGTACTCGCGCCCTTCATTTGCAGAGCCGAGATAGAGGATGTTTTCGCCACCTGTCACTGAGTCACTGGACCATTGACCGGTTCCAGCTTTCGAAATCTCAACATCGAACGTCAGCGAATCGATGCTGTCGACATTGTCATCAGCCTCGCCCTTTGCGAGAACTGAGAAGTATTGTCCTCGGTTGACATCCGTAGTACCAATGACTTGTGGAGTCTTGGACTTTGGAGGACGGTCGTGATCCAAATCTGTTGTGGCTTGGTTGTTTGATGTAACGCTCTCACCCGTGGTTGAGAGTTCGACACCGAAGACGGTCTTCCAACTGTTGGATGGTAGAACACTGGTATCGAATGTTTCCTGGGCAGTCATTGTGCTGGATGCACCGCTTGTAGGAAGGGTTGAGATTTGAGTTCCTTGACCGATGTAGTTCTTGTTACCGTTGAGGATGTAGTAAAAGTCAACCGTTCCACCGCTGTTGTATTCAAGGTCACCTGTGTTTGCAATCGTTGCATCGAGTGTAACGATATCGCCTCGCATGTACGAAGCACCTGCTGGACTGGTTGCAGTGAAACTTGGAATCGAGATGTCCATCTTTGGACCCATGGTCGAGTCGATGGCATGGTAGACGTGAGGGCTTGAACCGCCTACTGAAACAGTGTTACCGCTCATCAATACACCGATGACAATGGCTTTGCTTAGTCCACCGGGGACAACGGACGAAGGAACACTTGACCATGATACAGTTTGTTGAGTTGAAGTTGGGTTGACGCTTGCAAAGGCACTGCCAGAGCCTGAACTCTTGGATTTGTAGGTATCACCGCTGGTGAGCCAAGCCATCCAGCAGTTGTATCCGTGAGGGATACCTGAGGAGTAGGAATATCCTGTGCAGTCCTTGTCAACAAGAGCAGCGTAGAGCTTCATATTGCCTGCTGCAGAACCGGATCCTGTGTACTTGTATGAGATGTCGATGTTGTAATTTGAACCTGCTTGGCTGATGGCTGCTGTCATTCCATAATCGTTGACAGTGCTGTGCATACCGCCACCACTGGAAAACAAACTGTCGTAGGTGGTGTATTGGTTGTTTGCTCCACCTTGATTTTTGTCAGTTCGATCTCCGAAGTAAGCATCGGGAGCGCCCCCAGTTGACCATGCCCAGTTGTATGGCGCTACATTACCAGCGCGTGCAGTGTCGGTGTCTCCATAGGAGGCAGACATGTAGGTGACGTACACATATTCATCAGGGTGAATTTGCTTAATCGAGTGGTGAGCATCTGATCCGCCACCGGTCTTTGAACAGTGACCGCAGTTGTCAGAAGAAATGTATTGTCCAAAGACAACGTGTCCTGGGCTCGTTGCTTGGGAGGCCGAGTGAACGACCGGTTCGTCCTCAAGAAGGACAGGCTCAAGGGTGTTGTATTCCGCAGTAAATCCCGTCATGAGACTTCCAACAAAAAGAAGGACGATTGTTAATGCCATTGTTCGGAGGCTGATTTGCATATTCTACCGATGACTATTCGATATATATAATGGTAGTCTGTTCCCGTCTTTTCATTTTTATCGATTAATTTTCATTATTTTAGCAAAAGTCTGATGTCCATGACGGCTTCGGAGTGCCATGGCAGACGTCCCAATTGCGGTTCTGACAGAGGACAATGGCCGAGTCCATGTTGTCCACTTGATTGATAAGAGCGTGAAAATAAAGGGAATCGGAGTCTTGAACCCATTTGCAACTCTCAATGAAATTTCAATAGGTGGAGAAGTTCAAATCGGTTCAAAGATTTTCACAAGACTCCCTCCTCGACTCCCAGAACTCGTTCTAGGAATGAAGCGAAGAGCTCAGACAATTGGCTCAAAAGATGCGGGTGTCCTGATTGCTCGTTTAGGAATTGGAGCAGGAGATGTTGTCCTTGAAGCGGGCTTAGGGTCTGCAGGACAGTCGATGCATTTGGCACGGACAATGGGCTCATCAGGCCACTTGATTACCATTGAACCACGGGAAGAACACTCAAGCGTTGGTCTTGAGAATCTTTCAACACTTTCCCAAGCGCTTCCAGAATTTCCTAAGCACGACCACATCGATGGTCGGATTGAAGATTCATTCGAAAGAATCAAAGAAATCTCAGACGATGTCGATGCAATTCTTTTGGATTTACCAGAACATCCTTCCGCAATACATGCCGCCGCACCACTCTTGAAAATCGGCGGAAGATTGTCGTGTTACTGCCCTGTTTCTAGCCAACTTGAACAAGCATGGATCGCCTGTGAAGAGGCGGGTCTTGTCGTAGAATGGGCAGGAGAAATCATTGAACGAGAGTGGGGTAAGGCGAGCAAGGGAGGGGTGCGTCCTGTCAATGGCCCATTTGGCCATACTGCTTTCTTGTTGATCGCTCAGCGGAAGGCCTGATCAGAATTTCGGTGCTGAGCCATACTCAACGACTCGAATGCTGGAATCACACGTCGGGCACGTAAATCGGAACGGTGGTTCGTTTCCTCCAGGTACTGCAAGCCTTGCTTCACAGGAAGGACATGAAATCCGACGATTGGTATCCATTCGACATTCGTTCGGACCAAGTGCATATTGCTTGGTTTCCTCCTCTTCTTCGGCCTCATCTTCTTCATCCACAAGTTGCGGAGAGCGTGGCTTGCGATATCGAATAATCATTACTGCTAGTGCGAACAAGACGTAACCTGCTGCCATAACTTGCAACGTCGTACCTTTACCAAGTTCAACTCCAAGAAGAGTGACGCCTTCAGGTGGCTGAGGTTCACCTTCAACTCGAATGGTTAATGGTTCTGATTCGGCATCGACGCTGCTGCCATCAATTTGCACCAACGCTCGAACCCGAATTTCTGCCTTCGTGTTGTCCTTCGTTAGTGAATTCAATCGAACAATGAAGATTTCAGAAGCACCTGGTTCGAGTGAAAACGAATCTGTGACTTCACCCAAGGTGTTGTTCAAACGGATGTCAAAGACCCCGTCCCCTACACCAACCAACGTCAAAATTCCCGAGATACCGATGTTTGCAAGGTTGGTAACGGTCACTGTTGTCGAAGACCCTCCAAGATATGGAATCGTCAAATCAGTAGCATCGATGGAAATCGCCACAACGGATGAAGTGTCCCACGTAGCATCGATTGTGTAGACCACAACCTCGTTTTCAATGGAGTCCGAACGAGCGCTCGATACCGAACGGAAACTGAAGGCGTTTGAACCGGCCAGTGCATCGGAAGGGACCGAACACGTCCATGGCAATTCGAGTGTCGAAGCTCCTGGTTGAAGGACAACAGAAGTCGCAACATCGCAATCCAGTCCAACCGAGGACAAGGAAAACACATCGACGCTGTTTCCAGTATTTGTAACAATGAGAGTTCCTTGGATGCTACCCGAAGCCTCCGTTGTTGAATCATCTGCAAAAACAGTGATGTCCGAACCTGCTGACATTGGCTTCAAGGTTAGAATTGCCACGTCCAAGGAAGATGGATCGAGAGTTGAAGTCGCAACGATGTTGATTGGCAAACCGTTCGCATTTGCACCAGCAGCAGTTTCCCGCACACTCAAGACCACCGTTTCGGATTGACCAATTCCTAAGACAACCGATGTCTTGGAAAGTGAGAGTTCGAAGAAATTGGAGGTTTCTCCAGCGCCTATCGAAAGAAGGAACGTGTCTTGCAGTGTCCCAATGTTGGTGACTTCAATGGTCACGTTCGTTGGCGCAGAGGGTCCTGCGATGATCTGATTTGTATTGGGGCTGAGTTGGGCCAGGGTTCGGTCAACGACTTGCAATTCAATCGAAAGCAATACATCCGGAGAATCGGAGAGCAAGCGAAGGGAGAGCGTATCTGTACGAGAACTCGTTGCTGCAGAGGCACTGACGTCCAGTGAAACATTGTAGGTCGAACCAGCCGCAAGAACGTAACCGTTGACATCAGGCAGGACAGCATCAACGCCGCCCGGTAATCCTGCAATGGTAAAGGTGTCAAGTGTGATGTTGGAGGTACCGTCGTTTTCAATGAGAATTGTGACTGAGGAATCCTCTCCAGATTGGACGACAATTCGGCCATCCAGCGGTCCTTGGAGTGTCAAGCTAGCAAGAGGTTGCACATCGAATACCAGGGACAAATTCTGATCCAAGAGAGAGTCATGGGTAACCGTTACAAGGCGTTCAAAGAGTCCGATTGATCCCTCCACTGCTGTTGCTTTAAGGGTCCAGACAGCGGATGCTCCAGCGTCAACAGAAACAGAGGAAGCGCTGTCAAGAACGAGATTGACGGGGGATGATGCATTGCTGTTGATTTGCAAGGAGAACGATTCTGTTTCACTTCCAGTATTGAACACTCGAACTTCAATGGCTGACTCAACTGTGGGATCGAGAATTGAAGGTCCGCTTGGACCTTGTAAAACAAACTCGATGTTTCGGTCAACTTCGAATGAGAAATCACGAACAAAGGAGACACTCGAATCTGAGTTGAGGGTTGAGGTGAGTCGAAGTGAACAGACGTCACCGATGTTTGCTGCTGAACCAACATCAACTTGGAACGGTAGGTCCTCGTTTGCTCCCTCATCGATTGTCGATGCATACGAGAGGAGTGCTGCTGTACAGGGCCCAGATAACACACTCAATGCATAGTCAAAGGTAGCCGATGTCGTTCCAAGGTTGGTTAGGCGAACAGTTGTGTTGGTTTGTTGGGATGGTAGGAAATCATCGTCTCCATTGAGGAAATCGACTTGAAGATCATATGTTGCTTGAACATCGATAACCATGAGAGTTGATGTGGTCAAATTTCCAAACAAGGAACCAGCATAGAGGCGAACACCTGTTGCCCCTGGACTGGCATCTGAAGGGATGGAGATGCGCAAGGTTGCTGTTTCTTGACCATTTGCAGAGAGATTCTCGACTTGATCGTCCAACCAACGAACTTCCCAGCCTGCAGGGAACGCTGCATTCTGATTCATTGCTTGGATTGCTCCAGAAGATTCCCAAGGATAGGAATATGCTGAGGAACCATTGAACACGACCTCTGCTGCAGTTTGTTGGAGGGTCAATCGTAGGGTAGCATCTATGGAGGTGTTATCGGTTAGCCCCACCGGCGAATCGCCCGTTAAGGCAGCAAAGAGAACGCAGGCTGTGAGATAAGACCCTGAAGTTGAAGGGTGACTTCCATCGGATGTGTAAAGCCCATAGAAGGTCGAAGTAGGGGACTGTGGGTTTCCTCCTGATGCAACGATTGAATCGTGTATGTGCTTGAAGGCTAGCCCGACTGGAGCGATGTAAATCTCAGCAGAGGTCGAAAGCGAGATGTTGTCTCGATAATCGAGGTATCCCTCTTCCAAACGGTCCTGCATCACGGTATAATTTGGATACAATGTCGGATTCATTGCATCCCCGCTTCGTCGACCCCATGTCATCAATAGCATCATCGCACCACCTTCAGTGTCAATTCGATCTGCGAGATCAACACTTCCATTTTTGCTGGCGAGCCAATCGGCGTTGGTCCGAAGGAAGCCGGGGATTTGGGATTGATCTTGAACTACGATGGTATCCCAAATTCCTGATGCTAAGGAAAGGTTCTGTGGACTTGCAGAGGTGTTGACATCATCCCAATGGTCTGCGATGGTCATTCCACCACCGGTGAAATCAGAGGTGTTGCTTGGACTATCTGCGCTTCGCAACAATTCTTCGAGCATGGATGAAAGGCCGTTCGCAGAGGTGTATGAGTTTCCAAACATCAGAACGTCACTCACTGAAGTGGACCATGTTGGGATCGTTGTGGACGTATTCGAACTGTCACTTGAGGAATAATTCGCCCACCAACCACTGAGATCAGGTTCTTCGCCAACATCGAGAAGGTAAGAGTCCATCACTGAACCGTGGTTGCTCACTGGAATGGAGAGATCAAAGGTTTGACCTGGCTGGATTGCAAGTAAACCTTGGTCGCCAACACCTGTTGCATCGAGATGTGGATTGTACACAACTGCGACGCTCACAAAGACATCAATTGAGGTCGAAGCAACACCATCGCTCTCGTTGACAACAATGGTGAATTGACCGTTGTCACTGGGCGTTGCTGTCTCTGCAAGTTGAACCACAATGGTTGTTGTCGTATTGTAGGTAGGTAGGACGTTTGAAACAGTATTCGAAGTCGGTGTAGCACTCCACAACGAAGAAAGCCCATCCGTTGTTGTCTCGACATCGTATGTTTCAATCGAAGAACCGTTGTTCTCGATTGTGAGGGTGAGATTCATTGATTCCCCTGGAATCAAAATCATGTGACTTACATCTGTTGAGAGTTCGATTTGAGGATCTGCTCGCGTGAATTGGGCAAGTGGAGATGCGCTTGCAAGCAGCATGATTCCTACCAAAACGACTGCACGTATGGAGAGTTGAGACATGGGAACAATACTTGCGAGGCGTTATCACCACTTGAGCGAATCGGTTTCAAGGATGAAAAGTTCACGATTGGAGCAAGTTTTCGATACGAGCAGAATCGATACGTTCCCATGGGAAATGACCTTGTTCGGTAGGCGGCCTACCAAAGTGACCACCTGAAGAGGTCTCCTTGTAGATCGGGCGTAGAAGATCGAGATCACGAGCAATCGCAGCAGGGCGGAAGTCGAAGGCTGATTGAACCCGCTTAGCAAGTTCTTCATCGGAAACAATTCCAGTTCCAAAGGAATCAACCATCAAACTGACCGGTTCTGCAACGCCGATTACATAGGCGAGTTGAATCTCAAACTTTGTTGCCAACTTTGCAGCAACCACATGCTTTGCAGCCCAGCGTGCTGCATACGCTGCACTTCGGTCGACTTTCGATGGATCTTTCCCGCTGAATGCACCGCCACCATGACGACCCATTCCACCGTACGTATCGACGATGATCTTCCGTCCAGTCAAACCTGCATCTGCGTATGGACCACCTGGATCGGCGAAACGACCTGTTCCATTGACGATGAGTTTGTAGCCAGGCATGAGGAGTTCACTTGGAATGGTAGTCTCAACAACATGCTCAGTGATTTGCTCGCGAATGTGTTCAAGTTCTTGTTCCACTGAGCCATCGAATTGGTCCTTCAGGTGCTTGTCGTGTTGGATTGCGATGATGACAGTATCGACGCCAAGAATGGACCCATCTTCACCATACGCAACAGTGACCTGTGTCTTTCCGTCAGGGCGAGCCCAAGGAAGAATGCGTTCTTCTCGCACAGTCTTGAGACGACGTGAAAGCCGTTGAGAGAGGGCTGCCGCAAGTGGGAAGTAGCGACCCTTAAGATCTGCATATGCTTCGGTTTCATCGCATGCATAACCGAACATGAGACCTTGATCACCAGCACCTTGCGAATCGATGTTGTCTCGGTCGACACCTTGGTTGATGAAGGTGGACTGCGTTGTAACGTATACCAATACATCACACAACGAAGCATCCGTAGCATCCATTCCAATATCGTGAGAAGTGTAGCCAATATCTGCTGCAGCCTGTCGAGCAATCGATGCATAATCAGGAGCATCTCCCTCGAGTGAAACTTCTCCGGCGAGGACGATAACACTCTTTTCTGGCATCCCCTTGATGCAAGTTTCTACTGCGACACGAGCGTTCACATCGATGGCCAAACAAGCGTCAACGATAGCATCAGATACAGCGTCACAGACCTTGTCCGGGTGACCACAAGTTACCGATTCGGAACTGAACATGCGTCGTGTCATGCTTCAACCGCTTGGATTCACATTATCAAAGGTTTGGTTTTTTGAAAGCAATTGATTCTGGCGATTGCTATTTTAGGAACTTCGCGCAGGAATTGTCATGGCTGACTGGCATCCTACAGCATATCGAACGCATACCTTAGGCGAAATCCAAAGCAAAGGAGCAGACCTCGTTGGAACCGAAGTTACCGTCTGTGGCTTCATGGAAGCGAATCGAGGTAAAGGAGCCATCTGTTTCGTTGATCTACGAGATGGAACGGGCAAACTTCAGGTTTTCCTCAAGGGAGACGCAATAGGTGACGAAAATCTTG
>JACETE010000021.1 GCA_013911465.1 Candidatus Poseidoniales archaeon | reverse complement strand
CCTCTGGCGAGACCAGCCAAGATGGATCACCTCAGTTGTCTGCCCATGGGTCTACGTCAGAGTTCCATGTTTCATCTGCAGGGGCTTCCGTTGCTTCTTCTTCAACCTCTTCCTCTGCTTCCTCTACTGGTGCTTCCTCTGAGGAGGTGTCATCTGTTCCTTCATCATCAGGTGTTTCATCAACAGTTTCAGCAACGTCTTCAACGTCTTCTTCGATGGTGGCTTCAGCTTCCTCGACCGTCATTTCAGCCGCACGTGCTTCAACCATCTCATCCATTCGTTCGGTGAATGCTCTGGACATGTGTTGGGATTCTCGCTCGGCTTCAACTGCACGCTCAATCATCTCGTAACGTTCCTTAATCGCCTTGTTGAGGTCTTCGAAGAGGGTCATGTGAGCGACATACCAGTCGTCACGTGCCTTCATTTCTGTAACTGCGAGTTTCAAGTCATTGTCAAGTTCTTCTGCAATGCCGAAGACCTTTCCGAGACGGTCCTTTTCACGAGAATACTTTTCTTCCATTGTTTGAAGAGCGGGTTCCAAATGCTCGACACGCTTGTCAGCCTTGGTTGCCTTCATCTCAAGTTCACGGATTCGGAAATCTTTCTCAGCAATCAAGGACTCTTGTGCTTCTCGCTCGATTTCTTTGTCGATGATCTCCTTTTCGAGAACTTCAATTTCTGCTCGTGCGTCGACAAGTTCCTTTTCTTGAGTCTCATAGGCTGCGAACAGTTTCTTCAAACGGTCCGTTTCAGTTGCCAAAGCATCCTCTAGTTGACTGATTTGAACTTCAGGGGTGATGGTTCCTTCTTCGCTCATATTTTCACCCGGAGGAATGCCTCCTAGCCTACCCAGCGGTCTTTACCCTATGAAGCCGACGCTTCATTGGTGCCGATTCTAAGGGTCTATGGAAGTTCATGCCAAATCGGTTGCTTCAACCAACGCCTTGGCAATTGGAACTTCTCCCATCGAATGACCTGCGTCTGGAATAATGTGCAGTGTTGAATTGGGGAGGCGCTTGTGCAATTCCCATGCACTCTTCACAGGACAAACCATGTCATAACGGCCCTGTACAATGACAGTGGGAATCTTTTCAATGGATTTTGTATGGTTCAAAATGAAGCCATCCTCAACGAAGATTCCGTTGATGAAATAGTGACACTCGATACGAGCGAAGGCGACGGCGAAGTCCAGATCTTCTGCTTTATCGAGGTATTCTGGATCCGGGAAGAGTCGGCTCGTTGCCATCTCCCAGCGAGTCCATTCCTTTGCAGCAGCCCTGCGAATTTCAACATCTTCGCTCGTTAATCGCTTGTAGTATGCTGGGATAAGAGCTGATTGTTCATCCTTAGGAATATGATTGAAATAAGGTTCAAATGCATCAGGGAAAACATGACTTGCTCCTTCTTGGTAGAACCAGTGGAGTTCAGATTTACGACACATGAAGATTCCACGGAGAATAAACGAGCGTACGCGTTCTGGGTGTGTGATTCCATAGATCATCGATAGAGTTGATCCCCAAGAACCTCCGAAAACGTGCCATGTCTCGACCTTAAAGTGGAGTCTTAATGCTTCAATATCCGAAACCAAACTCATGGTATCGTTTTCTTCAAGGTCAGCATACGGTGTTGATTTCCCACAGCCCCTCTGATCAAATTGTATGATGTTCCACTTTTGAGGATCAAAATATCGTCGATAAGATGGTTGACTACCGCCTCCAGGTCCACCGTGGATTACAATAACTGGAGTTCCATCTGGATTCCCTGCACACTCCCAGGCAATAGTATGCCGGTCGGAAACAGGAAGCATTCCTGTTGCGTACGGCTCGATTTTGGGATACAAGACTTCATCGATTGTTTCTGAACTTAGGCTCATGTCTTTCTCCATGTGGACGAGGATGATGTTGCTTTCGATGCCTTTTTTCACCTTACGTGCTCGCAGGTGCATGAAGCAAGCGACTGACGTCTTTGATGACTGGGCACATCGAGGGAAAGATGAGGGTATGGAACGTGGCCATGGCCCCGCTGTTGAAGAAATGTTGAACGTTGCAATTCCGAAAGTTACAGCAAATAGCAATTCATTCAGTTTTGCTGACTTGGGATGTGGCAATGGCTGGGTTGTTCGAAAGGTCGCCCAGCACGAACAATGCGAGCAAGCTGACGGTTTTGATGGAGCAGAGCACATGATTGAGAAGGCAAAAGCAGTTGATTCAAACAACGGCTATCATCTTGCTATGTTTCCCGAAACCAGACCTCCCCAGCAGTACAACCTCATCCATTCAATGGAATTCATCTACTATCTTCATGACCCGAAAGGTATGCTTCAATCCATTCATGATGACTGGTTGGCAGACGACGGATGGGCAGTCATCGGAATTGATCATTACGCCGAACACGAAGAAAGCCTAGGCTGGCCTGAAGCCCTCGATGTTCATATGTCAACTCATTCCGAGAATGAATGGATTGCAATGTGGAATGAGGTTGGATTTACTGAAGTTCATGCTTGGAGAGCCAACCAATCTCCTGGTAAACCAGGGACTCTTGCTATTCTTGGGAAGAAGAGTCAGCATTAATCCCCAACTGCATGCCTTGGGGAGCGCACATCCTAACATCTCCTTTGAAGAACGGACATTTCTTACACGTATCAATCGATTCTACTGGTAGGCGTTTCGGCTCTTCAACACCGATTGGGTCTGCGGCCAAATTAGCCATCCAGTCAAGAAGATTCAACAACTCCTTTTCTGCCTCTTCGTACATCTTTTGTGGCATTTCAACAAGTCGGCCAGTACTTGCAATTAACAGAGCTGGTGGCCGGATCTCTCGCCGTTGGTCAGACGGTTTGCGTTCCTCTTGACGGCGGAAAACCAGTGAATAGAGCGTCAATTGCAGACGGTGATCTCGTAACATTTGGTGTTCGGACCAGTTTTGTGGTTCAAAGGATAAAGGAGATTCTAGTTTTTCATACAGCGCATGGTTTTCCAAAACTTCTTCTCGAGCGCCTGAGGTTTTCAAATCAACAACTTGCAGCCATGGTCGTTCACCATCAATGCCTGCTAGTGCAAGATCAGCTTGGCCTTCAAAGAGAATGTTTACCGAATCAATGATGGTTAGAAAGGATTGTTCTAGTTGGGTGAGAGGCGTTCGTATTCGCCCATCGAGGTCGACTGTATGCTTGAAAAAGAACGAGGCTTCAGTTCTCAGACCTTCGATTTCGAGGTTGTTGAGCGGCTCTCCATTCACCAACTTTCCTAATGCTCCATTTGTTAACAACGTAGCCAATTCAATAATTCGCGTACGTGTTTGCTTCTGTTCGACGGCTGATAGACGATGCCATTCGGGATGAGACTGTGTGGCGTCATCAATTTCTTTCTCCGCAAGAAGATGGTTGTCTTGGGCATGCAACCATACTGGACTTAACGGGGAATTTGTTGCCTTCACTTCTGCGGGATTAGCGAGACCTATCTCCACAAGTCTGTGAAACATTGAACCGAATCCAGTGGCCGAAGGCCATCCGATTGTATCTATTGCAAGGTCTTCTCCGCCAGATCGATCTTTGAGATCCTCTTCTGGAATTGATAATGTAGGGTTATGGCGGATGTCGAGCGGTTCAGATTGCCAGCCTTTGATATGGGACAACCAATATCGGCGACGGCATGAATTTGCAGTATCCAATCCGTGAGCAGTCATTCGTAATGTCGGAGTTTGTCGGATTTGTTTTGGCTCTATTTCAACGCGTTCCACAGATTCTTGGAGATGTTGTTCAATGGTGAGCCATTGGGTGAGGTTCGATGTTGGTGTTTGTTCGATAAAACAATCTGGATGGTGATACATCCGTAAGTGTTGAAGTGATGATTGCATAAATCCACTTGACTGAAAAATTGCGTAGGGGTCGAATGCTAAATCCTGTTCGCCGTACTCAACAAGCCGTTCGCCCTCCACATCACCAGTAAGGCTCCACGGTTGTTCATTCCCCGAAAGAAGTCCCATGTATCTGAAACCATCAAGCATCAAATCACCCATGTTATTGCCTTTGGAATTAACACTCATGTTGAGCAGAAATTGCTCATCGATTGAACAAGCCGTATTTGATGAACCAACGAAAATTAATCGGTCTTTTACTCGAGTCAAGGCAACGTAGAATTGGCGGCGTAGTTCTGCTTGGTTTTGGGCCTTATTCATTTGTTCAGCAAGCATCCATAACGCATCATCTGGCTTTTCTTTCGATTTCCATGGCTGAATCCTTCCTGCGATAACACCGGGCGTGATCAATACATTGTTTTGTGCTTCAATGCTTGAACTACGACGACCTGCTTCAAACAGGCCTGTAACAATCACAACTGGGGCTTGAAGACCTTTTGCACCATGAATCGTCATGATTTGAATTGCACCACTTGTTGGAGCAGAACTCGCCTGAGGCCCCTTGTTCCCTAGAGTTGAGAATGCTTTCATTTGTTGAAAAATCGCTGCTGGCTCATGGCCCAATTCAGATCCAAGTTTTCGCAGCAAAGCACACCACATTTCGGCAACCTGACGTTCCGACTCATCCGGATATGCGATGAGAAGGTCACTGTGGTCCAATGCAGCATCAAAGATATCGTAAATTGCACCATGCTGAACCATCCGGGCGCACGCTTCAAGAAGAGGCCCTTGGGGTTCGTCGCGGAAAAAGTTCGAGATGCGGGGCCAGTAATTTTCCACCTCCTCTTCCAGAAGAATCTCCTCGATTTGGACCGAGGATGCGCCGACAATTGAAGAACGAAGTAATGCATGTGCTGCATGTCTTGAGTTTGGTTTTGCAAGGAGTTCCAACAATGCCATGAGTGGTTGCACAACTGCTTGTTTAAGCAGTTCTCCCTGTTTATCAGCCATAACCGGTAAACCACGTGACTGGAGGCGAGCGATGAGATCAGGAATGTGTTTCCGTGAGTGAACGAGAATCATGACATCCTCGGGTGAAATCGGTTCTTCCGCTTCAAGTTCAACAAACGCTTGATCTGTAGATGACCAGATTCGTGTTGGCAATCCCCGTACAAGCGCATCCAGTCTTGAGGCAATAAGTTCGTGCTCTAAATGGCGTAGATTTGCATTTAGTGCATCGAATAGATTGTACCCTTGAGTCAAATCCAACGGCAACTGGTCAGTGGTTGTCTGTGTTGGTATGAGCCATTCAACGACTCCATCACGTTCCGTATCCCGTCCCGCTTCAAGTGGTTGAGCAGTTGCATGGAAATCGCCCGGGAATTGGTGATGACGTTCGTCAAATGTATCGTCAAACATGTTGTTCAATGTTCGGAGAAGACCAGGTGCAGTTCGGAAATTTGTCGTCAATTGAATGTGGCCTTCAGACCGCTGCTTACTGATAGAATCCGCGATAGCCATACCAGAATCATCAATTCCAAATGAAACATACTCCCAGGCAGCTGATTGTTCATCTCGGGAATAGTCGGATGCTTGAATGAATGAACCCGATTCCCCCCCTGCTCCAACGGGTCTTGGGTCGCGACCATACCTCTCTTGAACAAACGATTCCAATCGTTGTTCATTCTTTTCAAGAGAATTAGCAATGCGTATTGATGCGACCATTCGGCGCATTACTGTAACCTCTGCCTGCCTGAATCTGTAGATACTTTGTTTCATATCACCAACAATACAAATCGTTGGGTCCCATGGCCCTGATGGTGCTGGATGCTCATCTGAGAGGCCTTCTCGACGACCCCAGAGGCGGGAAAGAAGACGGGCATGTTCAGGGTTTGTGTCTTGATATTCATCGATGATGAATGCCCTGTAGCGGGCGCGTATTTGTTTCAATAAAGCAAATCGGCGTTGTAAATCCAAATACTTCTGTTCATCCTTCTGCATAAGAGTAAGTGCTCTTCGAATGTGATCGTCCGACCAAGGGTTTTCTCCGATATCATCCAAGGCTTGGACAGCCTCTGAAGGGTACCAATGACGAACAATCGCAGGACAACGAACAAGAAGTAAATCACCGACCATAACCTGAACATCGTCGAAATCATGCGCCTCCTCCTGTGATTTGAGGTGTCGAAGTAAATCCTGACATCCGGAGTGAACAATGTAAAGGTCGTTGAGAACTTCTGTTTGGAGTTCTCTTGAAACGCGCTGTTTCCCCTGTGGTGGTTCATGAGAAGGGGCAAGACCGACTGGATGGCGATCATAGTCCTCGTTGGCCTCTCGGAAATGGAATGGTTGGGAGGGATTTAGGCAGTAAGAAACCTTTGCGAGCATGAGGACGAGACGACCATCTGCGGGGTCATGTATCCGATCTTGCAATCGTTGGGCCGCATCAGATGCGTTCGCTCTAATTTCAGCCTTCAACCCCTCTTCTGCTTTTCTTTTCAATACTGACGACCATGTCATCAAACCGGATGGCCAATTCTTTAGGGTGTTGGCACGAGGAAAGTTCCCTCCTTTGAGAATTGCTGGTTGGGGCTCATCGTATTGTGCATACGATGTTGCCGCGGCAACGACCTGGTTTAACCAATGCAAACGTTCGATTGGGCCATCCGGAAGTGGCTCTCGTGCTAAGTGTGCCAGTTGATTGAATCGTGTGTTCGTTGTCAAGGTCTGTGCGGGAGCAACAAAGATTGCATGATGGTTCAGGAACACATCAACCCATTCGTTCAAAATGGAATGTACATCTAAAACTACGGGTTCGATGAGATGTTCACATTCTTCCAAGATCATGTCCTCAATCAATCGATAATCAGGAGGAGTGTTGCCGTCCCATGGCAAATCAGCGTTAATTGAACGCGTTCGAAGGCGACGGCGCGATTCTTCAACGAAAAGTGAGGATTCAAGAAGGCCCAGAAGAACAGTTTGAGCGCTCATTTGCCCTCCAAGTCGGATTGCTAAGCGATCTCGTGCTGCGATGAATTCATCCGAAGATTGAAGCATACCAGCCTCAATTGCATCACGTGCGTTTCGGATTCTCCAAGCCGCATTGAGGGCTTGATTTCTTAGAAGGGGGGCTCTCTCATCGGGCAATTGTTCATGACTAAGATGAATCGCAACCAAGTCAATGTGTGGTGCTAAAACCTCAGACAAGAAGGCATCAATGGTTGAGATTGGCGCTGATTCCAACAACGACATCAACGTAGAAACATCCCCTTGATGACGAAGGCGCGGGTCGTGAACGCCCATCCTGTCATCATCCTTCACGGGATTTGCTCGAAGGGATTGAATCCGATGTCGTATCCTTGAACGGAGTTCTGAAGCTGCTTTCCGAGTGAATGTAATCGCCACAATCTCTTG
The DNA here is from genome assembly GCA_013911465.1 of Candidatus Poseidoniales archaeon. GTDB lineage: Archaea > Thermoplasmatota > Poseidoniia > Poseidoniales > Poseidoniaceae > MGIIa-L2. Next base: position 13,491 of record JACETE010000021.1, on the reverse strand, counting down.
TGGCAGGAGGCCTTTCCATTCGTTCAGTGGTGTACGATCACGTTTCGCTGCAAGTACATTACCAGAACCGTACCGTTCTTGCCGAATTGGGGGCGGTAACAAATGGGTAGCGCGTTGCTCAGCAGAGAGTAGATGTTGGACATAGCGTTCTGCCATGACAGTTGTTTTCCCTGTTCCTGCTCCTGCATCCAAAGCAATGTGTTGATCGAGATTCAATCCCAAGCGTTGACTTCTATTGAAATCAATCATTTTGTCTCAACTCCAATTGATGCGGAAGGGCAGGCACTTGCAAGCGAACAATAGTTGCAATGGGAGCCAGGTGTAGGATGATTCCAACCAAGTTCGCTTGCATCACTTGCGCGTATCGCCGCTGTGATTCTGGAACTCATCCATGCTCGGAAACCGTTGCTTTGTGGTTCTGTTCCTTCACCGGGTATTCGGAAATGATTTCCTGAGTAAAATGTTCTCGACCCGATGGAGACTTCAGTATCGAGGAAAGCGAACGCCGAATCCAGCTCTAGCAAATGATCGGTATCGTCGCCAACCTCCGAAATCCCAACTCCAATGACTCGATCGCCTGGATGGGCTCGCTCCCATGCTCGGGCATAAAGCGCAAGTTGGATTTCCTTAAACAGACCAGAAGCGTGACGAACACCCTTTTCATCAGGTTTTGGTCCTTCAATTGTTTTGAGGTCTCGAATAAAAATGAAGCGCTTTGCTGGAGGTCCTTTGCCATCAAAGAAAAGAGGCATCTCTTCAGCATCATTCGAATACAAACCAAGTTCATTGAGACGTTCAAGAAGGGAGTCATCTAAGACCAAACAGTCTACTCGGTCTATTCGTCCTCGCACATTCAGACTGGTAAATTCCATTTCATCATTCAAACCTTCGATTTCAACATTGAACTTGCTTTCATGTTGAAGAGGCCACTCGCATGCAATTGGAGCGGCTGATGTTAAAGCTAAATCAGCTGAAAGTAGACGTCCTAAGCGACCACCGATTGGAAGGTGTTCATTACCTTCCAACCATCCATTCCATTGTTCTGGGGAACATCCGATTAAGTCGTTGCAGCGATGGACTGAAACTGCATTTGTTCTTGCGAGCCATGGAGCGATTTCAGACAACTTACGCAGGATGCTTTCCCATATTTCTTCATTAGAAAGGACTGTGCCAATGTGCAAAGGAACTGGTTGCTGTAAAGGATCACCGCCTACTTCGACACCGAGAAGTGTCATGATGTGTTCCTCGATTGAGTGAACGAGGGTCCCCTTGGTCAATGGAGCAATGTCTTCTGATGGCTCCGGTGAAGGTTCAGTTGCCCGTAACGTTTGTTCCATCCATGCCTTCCTTGGACAGATGAACCATGGGTTCAACCGACTCGTTGACCAAATCTTGGAATCATTCTCAGTCGGTTGAGTTGATAGAATTTCATTCATACTTTCTGATGAGAAATTTGGAGGTGGAAGTGGCCTTGGATCGATGGATGGGCTTCTTGACCTGCCATTTTTCTTGAAGCCAAGGTGCGGGTAGGAGGGGGCTATTCTGCTTCCAAATAGATCTGCCTGTGAAGTAGTTGGATCAATTACTAGGCCTGATGTTGTAAGGAGATTGTATCGTAATTCCCAATCCATGGTTGCGTTGTTTTCTAATGGTTTGAATTTTCTTTGTCGACGGAATCTATCGAGATTGATATCCCGTTCATGGCGACTTGCAAGGCTGTGGGGTGAATGGATTTGGGCCGTTGACGGGCGCATTGCGCGTAGTTCAAGTCCTGCCTGTTGTTGACGATCTCTTTGCAAATCTTCGGCTCGTTCGAGGAGGACTTCATCACCGCTCAACGTCAAAGTAGAGGTCCGATATGTCAGCCAGTTCCCGTCGTCTCGCGTCATGATTGACCACCCTGCACCATCCGAGAGTTCCTTCTCGAGGAACGATGGAGCTACTGCGATTTTTCGCAACTCACCTTTGAGTTCAACCATCGAGAGATACTCTACTATCGGTGTCGAATTGCCTGCAGATTCATCAAATTCTGTATCGAAAAGTATTGCTTGTTGACTTGTATTGATGATGGATTTGAAGAGGTGGCGCGCCCGGCGAATGGGGAGATCTCCATCACTCAATCCTAATTCTACGCGGACTGAATCATCTATCCAAGGAATTCGTTTCGGCTTCATCGACCAAGATTCTGCATTGAGCCCAACGAGCATTGTGATTTCTGATTGCATTCCATATGCTTGTTCTGGAGTACAGATAAGGACATCCGCATGCTTCGTTCTCTTTGAAGGAAGTTTGGTCTGAATGGATGCCAACCGGCAAAGTTCAACAAATTCAATTGTCGAATCGTATAAAATTAGAGAGTCAATTAAGCGAACCCAGGTCTGTACTGCCCCAACTGATTCATCGTATCGTTGTGTTCTATCGAAGAGATTTTCCCAACTGCAAGCCTCGAGGATTGTCGTAAGAACATCTCTTGGAGTTTTACTTGCCTTTGGAAGGGGAAGTTGGACCTTCGAAGTCGTTCCGGTAAATTCTTGAGCAAGGTAGTTCTTCTCGTTTTCATCCAAAAGAGCCGCCCACGCCGTAGCTAAACACTGTAACCACCACTGGGTTTCTTCAAGTGCCCGAGATTCATTTTCTCTCCTGAATTCTTCCATCGAATACGGTTGAGCGGAGGCCAATGACCCAAGCCACCGCTGCAAGGCTCCTTTGCCCCCAAGAACGTGAAAGCTTCTGCCAATATTCTCCAGCACGTCAAGATGGGGCCGTGGACGCCAATCATGATGCACTGGATGCTCGAGATCAGAGAAGAGATTCTCTAGAATGGGGAATGCTTGGGCTTGGATAATGTCGAACAATTTTGTTGCTGACCAAGCATCTTGACCTCGTGAAATTGCCAAATAACGGAGAATTGCTTGCACAGCTGATGTTTTGTCAACACTTCCCACATCCACATCACATGTAATTCCAATTTGCTGTAGTCGTCGTGACCATTCTTGATGTCGGTGTTTGTCAGCATCGATGAGAAGGACAACCCCTTCAGAACTGGATTTGTAAAGTTGAATGGCTGAAACTGCAGCATCCATTACTTGTGATGCTTGTTCAAAACGAATGAGGTGAACCCCTTCTGTTGCGTAATCATCAGCATCAGGCTCTTGCAATAGGATCTCATGTTCTGAGACCCAAGATGGCAATTCGGATTTGTTTCTTATGGGGGTTATATCATCGTCTATGTATGCTCCATGATAGCCAAGACGGAAAGAACCCTCCACGCAAAGATGGTGCAAAGGCCGTCGGAACGAGAGTGCTTTGATGAATTTCTTCTGAATCTCAGAAAAGTCGGGTGGGTGGTTGAGAAGAATAATTCCAGATACCGTTCCAATCGTATACGGCATGTTGAGTTCGCTATTGGAGAGAGTATCGCACAACTGAGAGAGGACGTGATGCTCGTGAATGAGTCCCTGCTCCGTAAATGAATTTAAAATTCGATTGGCCTCCAGCGCTCCGGGATCACCTTCCCATCGGGAAAGAATCTGATGTTCAATCGCATAGGAATGGAGAGAGAGTAGTCGCTCAGTTTTCGAACTTGTCCAAGGGCGTGTTACATCGGGGTGGAGTCTGGGGAATCTATGTTTCGAAGCCGCATCGGCAAATTTGTCATGGACCTGAATAAGTCCGGCCACAGATTTTGGAACAACCACTGGGAGTCGGAAGTCCATTGACAATGACTTGATCAAACGAGACAGTGTTGTATGCCTGCTTGAATCGACTGAACCGGATTGCTCTAGTATGGTTTGAATCGATGAGGAACGTGTTGCTTCGTTTGGGTAAATGACCAGTACATCATCCCATCCATTTGAGATTCCATCAAGCAACCACGAGGGAACAGTGTTGTCAGAAAGAGTTGTTTCAACTGTGATATCCAATGCCAACCCTCCCGCTCTACTTCATGAAGAACGACGGTATAAAAGTGAACGCATCTAAGATTTTGTTATTTTTTGGGCGTTCGGCTTGGACGTTCGAGTTCTGTCCGTTATGACGGATAACGTATTTTTGAACAAGAAACATTCTTGTTTTGCTTGAATCGAAACATGAATCGTCGGATTTAAATAGGTCGGCGTTCATAATTATATTCCAGCGTGTCGTTCCGGCCATCCCGTCAACTTCCCTACCTCCCGGCCGGACTTAATCATGTTGGAATAAAACGAAACAAGGAGGACAAAAAATGAAGAAAAAGTGCGAAGAATGTGGCAGTAATGACTTGAAAACGGATATCATCCGAGGTGAGGTCGTCTGCAATGACTGTGGGCTTGTCGTCGATGATAAAGCGTCGGCAGGTCAAAACGATAATGCTGGAAGCATGTGGGGAGAAGGAGCATCCAACACCCCTACGAAAGACGAGTCGAAAATAAAGACCGGGGCAAAAGGAAACGGACTTGGGTCTTACATCGGGAAGCCTGGTGAAGCAAAAGGCAAATGGAAAATCCTTAGTCAACTTCACGCGCAGGATGCCAAGGACCTTCATCCAATGGCGCAAGCTACCATGGATGCTGCAAAGAAGTTAGCAGGCAAGGACAATGCCATGAAGGCGAAGAAAGTGATTACGCTTTCCACCGTCCCACTCGAAGGTGACGAGAAGATTGCTTTGGATGAGGCTGCTGGTGATGCGGAGATCAAACTCCCAAAGAATTCCGTTTGCAGAAAGAAGACGCGTGGCGGCAGCACAACAAACAACGAGAAATTGCTCGCACTTGCTTGCCTGAAAGCATACCAGGATTGGACTGGACGAATCAACATTGATTGGCAACAAATGCTCAAAGGAACGGGTTTGTCAATGCCCCAGGTTGCCGCAGCAGCTCTCGTTATCGTGAAGTATCTCAACACCTGCCAAAAGGCTGGATTGATTGAGAAAAGAGTTGACAGAAAGACCGTCATGGAACGAATCCGAACTCTTGAGATTGAGAACACAACCTTGGCTCTCAAGAAGCTTCTTGACGGCCTTGATGATGAGTTGAAGATAAGAATCCTTGACGATTACAAGCAGCGACTTCTCTTGCTTGGCGAACCAACAGTTGATGGTTCACCGTTTTCCAATGAAAACCTTGAAGCTCGAGTTCTTTGTGCTATTCTTTTCCAAATTTCATGTGAGGCATTTGGTGTTGAACAGGGGCGACTGGAGAAGATTGCTGACGCCATCGGTCGATGCAGAAACACAATCAAGAATCGTCTGAAGACCCTTTTGAAGAAGGTAGCATCTGGAGAAATCGTCGACTTTGGTGTCCTACAGAAGGAGTATTGAACAGTTGATGGATTGTCTCATAAGGGGGCAGTTTATCCGACAATCATGTCTCGTTCAATTGCTCTTGGCATTGTAGCATTGATGCTTTTATGCCTGTTGCCCAGCGCTTCCGGTGCAGAAGTTGAGGAACTTGACTCAGGCCTACTCCTTGGAGGGATTCATGGGATGGCCAACGAATCGTTTGAACTTAACAGCTCATTCGCTGACCTCCCGGCTATCGCGGAAGACTATACAGCAACATGGTGCTCCAACTGTGTTGATGTTGAAGAAGCAATGGAAGAAGTTGCGCTCAACGTTAACATGCAAATCTATGCAGTCCATCGCAACATCTACGATCCTGAAGATCCGTTGGGTTCAGAATCTGTCGACCAATGGTTCCGAGACAGGTATGGGGCTTTCACACCATGGAAGCCTCCCATTGCTGGATTCAATGGCATGTATGCGATTTCAGGTAGCAACCCTGTGGGAGACTCATTGGTTAGCGACTACACCGAGGTTGCACAGCGACCAAACAATGCTGGAGAAGGATTGATTTCAATGACTTGGACTCCCACTGGGGCAAACAGTGGCACTGTAAGTTGGGTCTTCGAACATTCGACCGAAAAGAAATACAACGTCACTGTTTGGATGGTTGAGAAAATGGCTTACTTCCCTGAAGGTACGAACAACCAACAATACTATCCTCACGTGCTTCGAGAAATCATTGATGTAGGGACAGTTAATTCTTCGGGCATTTTTGCAAATGTAGTGGACATCAATTACGCTAATGCTTACGATGGTGACGATCTTGAAGTGCATCTCATGTTTGAGGAATACATCGAGCCAACGGTTGAGGAAGAGGAGGAACCAGAGCCTGTTACTGAAGATACTCCTTTCATTTCAATGCCGTTAACGGCCCTTGCTCTTCTTGTGGCAGCTCTACGTCGTCAGAATCAGTAGAAATCCACCATGTTTGCATTCAACCTAGCATCGACATCCGGCATTCTGTCCGGTGGCCGGCCGACCTCGATGAAACGGAGAACATAATCATCGATGTTTGCAAAACCGAATTCTTCAGTCATCGGTTGCATCAATTCCCGCAAAGCTTGTCTTGGGTCTGCGATTGGAAAGTCCCGTCGAACATAGACTTGGTTCAAATCCCGATAACGAGCATGTCTGTACCCTAATATCTCGAGTATTCGACGGAGTGCATCTTCTTCTTGAGCTGACCGAATAGTGAGGCGGAGGCGGCAACCTTGCATTCGAAACAAACCGCGTACCCCCCCCAATTCGACTTGATGTCCAATCGGTTGCAAAGAGAGTGCTTCCCATACGAGAGGCATCGTTCGATACCAACGATGGAATTGATCGTCTTGCCTCTGAGGCTCATCATCAACTGCTTGGCGGGGTTCTGGTGGATTTCGAGCAACTAGGATTTGATTACGTATCTGTTGAAAAATTGGTCGTTCACGTCTTCGGGCTTCGTAGAAATCCCCTTCAAAGATATGATTATCTTCAAAATCCAAATCGAAATCTGGATTAAGATGGCCTGGTGGAACAAATCTACCATCGCCAACTGGCCTTAATTTCCAATCCTCAAAAATGGCCTCATCAGACATCAACTCCAACGAATCGAGATCGATAGCACCTTGGGAATCTTCCTCGTGATGGAGGATATGGTATTGTTGGAAACGGAATGTTTTCTGCCCTGATTTGTAGAACTCACGCGGATTGGCACCTGTGTTTTGTTGTGGGGAGCCGATCGGAGGTTGGGTCATCAAATGCATTTGTAAACTATTGACTCGCGTTGAAGTATTGACATCCGAAAGGAGAGAGAGGACGACAATCGCAATGGTGTCACCAATTGGAATATCTCGGTGATAATTCCCGGTGTGAATGCAAATTGAATGGCGATGAGTCGACCGCCTTCCTACCCCATGAATCTTGAATGGCGCATTGTGGGCTCCTCTGTTAATCCGGACTTCGTAAAAATGCCCCAACATTCCGCGGACCAACAACCGTTCTCCATAGACCCAAGTATCATTCGGGAATTGCTGGAGAACGCCCCGTAAGAATTGCATCGAACGGCGAAATGGTTCAGTTGCGGTTTCAGAATGTTGATATGGAGCTGACCAATTCATTTGAGCAGCAATGAGCCACTCTCCCTCTTTGGAAGCGTGCGGTGAAGACCCCCAAGAAATCAGTCCGGCGAGTAAACAGGGTGAAAATGGAATCTGTGCTCTACGGACACTACCGTTTTTTGTTAGCGTGCGGAAACAGAGGTTTCCTTTCGCGTTAACCATGAATGGATAACTCACATTTGCATGCCGAACGTGGTCATCAAGTTCTATCCAGCGTTGAACCCAAGGCCATCTTGAAGGAGGGATTGATTTGTTCTCACCGTTCCTTACAAAGCGTCGTGCCAATTTCATCTTTTGTCGCGGTCTGCTGCTGCGAGAAAGCCGATTCATGAGTTCAGTTGACCATCTTTGTTCCTCTAAATACGGTAATTTCTTTTTGCGGCGTTCATTTTGATCAAGGAGGAATGACGATTGAACAAATGCATCGAAGGGTGAGAGGAGTTCTCGCTGAATTTGTCCAAACAATCGATGGTAACGATGCATGTATCGTTGTGGCCGATCAATTGGATCAAACCTCTGAAACAACCCACTTAACGACAGATACAGTTTGACAAGGTCCCAACCTTTACGTTGCTCTGGGTTCATGAGAAGGAGAAGATATTGTTCGGTTGGAATTCTCGCTTCATGTGAACGACCGTCAATGTACATCCGGCCGTCAACGAAGGAGAGTAGTGTTCCATCCCACATGACAAATCCCTCTTCAAGAAGTTCTTTTTCATACCCTGAATACCCACTCCTTTTCTCCAATTTTTCAACGAAAATTCTGCCTTCTTCCTCAGGAAACGGTGAGATTCGTACCGGGTCCATGTCCGAATCCTCAAGTCGAGCCCAATCTACATCCGGAGTATGATCCATAAATCGTTCTAGATTTCCCCATCGTTTGCGCAAAGAACGCACAGGCCCGCCCAATACATCAGTCATACGTTGATGGACCTCTAAAGGCAACGAAGGAGCCCATTTACTCTCCTCAGTCAGCTCAACACAGCGGATACAGATTGAGCAGTTTGTTTCAATTTCTTCATTTTGGCAGATGCCGCAGGCTTCCCCAATCATGCTAGGTTTGGTTGTCGAGGTGTTAAAAAGTTTCAAGCGAGTGCAGAAAGCGCTTGAATGACGTTTTCTACATCTTCATCCGTTACGTGAAGATGTGTAACAATCCGGCAATGTGTTGGGGATATATCGAACATGTCAATACCTGCTACTGCCATTCTTTGAGAGACTTCACTCGCCGAATATTGGTTTGATGAAAAGTACACCATATTGGTTTGAACGGCATCAACATCTACCGATACATGGTCCATTTCATCAATGGCTTGTGCAATGGTTTTCGCTCGACGATGATCTTCGTTCATTCGTTCAATGTTATTCTCAAGAGCATATATCCCTGCAGCGGCAAGAATACCAGATTGCCGCATTCCTCCGCCGAACATCTTTCTCCATCGGTGCGCTTGTTCAATGAACCCATTTGAACCAACAAGAACAGACCCGACAGGTGCTCCAAGACCCTTCGAGAGACAAATTGAAACTGAATCATACTCTTTGGTCATACGCGGCAATGGAGTATTTGTCGCTACAGATGCATTGAAAATTCGTGCTCCGTCAATGTGTGTTGAGCAGTTCTTCGCCTTCGCCACCTCTGCGATTGCATCGAAAGTGTCCTGTTCATAGCACGTCCCACCGCCACGATTGGCTGTGTTCTCGACACATACGAGACTGCCGTCTGGATAATGTGATTGTGAGCCACTTTGCTTCCGAATAGCATTGTTGACAAGTTCGGGTGTAAGGAGACCGTTTTTCCCTTCCGGAAGAGCGATGCTCGATCCACACAATGCAGCATAACCTCCGCCTTCGTACAGATAGATGTGGCTGTATCGTTCGGTAACAATCTCATCGCCAGGTACCGTGTGTGTCTTCAATGCAACAGCGTTTGACATCGTTCCCGATGGAACGAAGAGGCCTGCTTCTTTACCGCACATCTCTGCAACCATTGATTCAAGCCTCTGAACCGTTGGGTCGTCACCCAACACATCATCTCCAACTTCTGCATTCGCCATAGCCTGTCTCATACCAGTTGTTGGCTGGGTAACTGTATCAGATCGCAAATCAATCCGGTCAGAAACAATGTCTCGCATGGACCTTCCACAGAGTTTCCCATGTTCAAGGAATCGACTTAGAGCAATTTCAATTCACCAGTCAAATCGTCAAGTTTTTGATCTTCATCTGGACCTAATGCAAGCACAGTGAGTGATCCTGCAGGTATTTGCGTATGGCCAGCATCGTGAATCTTTGAAGTCAGAACATTGACTTGTTTCGCTTGATTTTCAATCTGTTCGATATGGGGGGCATCCACTGCTTTGACACAGATTTTCTTTTGTCCTGTCGAAAGCCAAGCATCGAGTAGTTCGGGCCTTAATTCTCCAGATTTGAGTGTTGCCTTAACCGCTGCATGGCCAACTTGAGCGGCAATTTTACCCTTACCCATTTTCAATTCATGATTGATAACAAAGACCATTTTAAGCGATTGATCTCGGCGAACTGAAGTTGTAATTTTTGGCGCTGTAATTCGATGCAAGAAGCTACGAAATCCCATTGAATCACCTCATTCGTAAGCCTTGAGTTCGCTAAGTATCGAATCCATTGTATGGCGTGGTGCCGGCCCGATACCGAGTACAGTCACGGTTCCAGGAGCGACTTCTGTTAAACCCGCATCTCGGATCAATGCAAACGGCAAGGATGCCTCTTGGACCAAGCCGAGGAAATACTCCAACTCCGTCTCATCATCAACTGCAAGGCAAATTTTGCGAGACGATCCTTCTTTCCAGCGTTGCACCATTCGTGAATGTGTTTTCTTCGCACGTTGCAACGATTCGACCGCGGCGTGAGCACATTGTACTGCGAGCTTACCCGGGGAAAGTTGTAGGTCACTTCGACAAAGAAATGCCATCGTAGGAGGATCAGAAAGTGCTGACATGCCCATTCTCCTGTTGGACGTATTGATGATGAGGTTGTTTCATGTTGAGCAGGCGCTCAAACGATTGGCCAAACCACATTGCAAAGAAGAGATTTCCTAAGAAGTGAAGGAGATCGTAAAGCAGGCCGTTTACGAGGTACAAACCAAATTCAAGTGGAGACATTCCAGCGTCAATAATGGAAAAGGAAACGATGATACTGAACACCGGGACACTCCACAATGATGCAAATGCAAGTTGAGACATCGAGAGTTTCCCTTCTTCATCATGGACCTTTAGCATCGAAGCAAGAACGGCAACTGAACCCCATCCCAAGATTTGGAACAGACTCCACCAGCCGTGGCCTAAAACTGCATTACTTGCCAGTGTTACAAGAATAGCAAAAGCAAATCCGCGTTGAGCCCCAAACTTCGAACCAACCATCACTGCAAGAATTGTGACTGGCATGACATTGGGGATAAATCCCATTGCAATCCGGGATGCTGAGGCGAGTCCTGCAAGGAGCAAGAGTGGCCAGAGCCAGGTTTGTTTGCTGTCTTGAGGTTTGATCAGCAACCAGACACCTATGGTGAATAAGATGACGTTCAGCACCATCAATGTTGTTGACGAGACGGTAGGACCGTGGGTTCCTATCGCGCTCAACATGAACATCCCAATTGACGGACAGCCTTGAGTGTTACCGCTCAAGCAGGTCGCCACTCAACGATTGACGTATCATTAAGTTTGGATTCAGTCATTCCAACCTGACTTCGACTTCCGTCTAATGTAAACTCCCACCCATCACCTACAGACCCATTGAACGATACGAGGTAGGCTCCGAGGTATTGTTGTTCAATTTCGGTCTCGATCCCCAATTCATCACAAGCGATCATAGTCAAATCGTAGACAGTTTGTTGGCGTTCTAGACCGCCTATTGCATGCTCTTCGCCATCAATTTCGAAAACAATCACTTGAGTCCCAAGCCATTCATCTGGCCATGAGGGATCCCACTCTGCTTCGCTGTTGGTACTCGTTTGCTCAGCTAGTTTCAATGACAATTCAGGAACAACGGCGATAGCGATCAGGAGTAGAAACGCCGAACCTACTTTTGTGAGTTGCTTGAGGTCTCGATGTGCTATTGACCAACATGTGAAGAGAAACAATAAAACAATTGCCACATAATGAATTCCTCCCAGAATATCTGCACGGGTTTTCTCTTCATTCGAAGCCTCGATCAATTCGGATGTAACTTTGAGCACTCCTGCATCATTGCCGAATGCTATCACTCCAGGACCAAATCCCGGAGCTGCCGTACCGTACGTATTGAATGAAGTGTTCTCCATTCGCACGAATGCTGTTTGATTGAAGACCCCCCACCCTCCAGATGCGGTGTTGGAATGTGCCCAAACTTCAACTTCAGTACCAACGATTCGAAGAGCCAATTCACCGTTTGAATGGAATGGTTCTGTTGCTTCAATCGAACACGTATCTTCATCACAGAGAATGGAAATCCATTCATCGCTTGTTGCTGCATAGATGCGATGCTCATGCATTAACGGGATTGCAGGAGATTGTCCGACGGACGAAAGAACCGACCCATTGAGGAACATTGTCGACCCCTCATCAGTCTGTAAGTGAACAAACAAACCATGGCGAGTATCCAAAGGTGCGTGCCTAATTTTTCCGTCACCGAGATGAATACTGGAAACACTCCCGTTGCGAAACACTGTGTGGAGGTTGCCCGATTCATCTCCGAAAACAAAGCCTTCCTCAACCGCAGTTACTCCGTTTCTCCATCCAATAAATCCTACATCCACACTCAGAATCTCTTCTCCGTTTGCGAGGCAAAAACTCGACAGCCCAGTTCGTGTTGGAACGATGACTTGATCGTCCTCGATGAGCATCGAACCCGTAATGCCGATCAGGTCGATTTCAGTTTGGTTTTCCCAAACCACTGTGCCATCTTCCGTCGAATGAGCTGTAATTTTCCCATCCGCCCATCCCACGATGAGAAGATTCTGCCACGAACCACAATCTCCAGAACCTTGCTCTGCATAGAGAAGTGGAGACATATCGTGTTGAAGGGAGGTCTGGGATGTGAATCGCCAATGCTCGTCTCCAGATTGGGCATCAAAGGCAACAACCACCGGTCGTGCATCGCCCGTCCAAAAGCCGGAGGTGCGGACAAAAACGCTGTCGTCAACAATGAGTGGTTTGGTGGTGATGTATCCGTCTTCAAACTCATGCGTCCATGATGATTCAGTTGTTGCTTGAGCCAATGGTAAAAACAAAACGAGGACAAGAAAAAGAGTTGCAACTCTCATCATGAATGCCTCTGGATGATTGTCCGTAGTACTGCACTGACCTCTTTTCCATCAACGCCTGGACATGCCCCCATAACCACGCCCATAAGCGGCCCCATGGCACCCATACCTCGTTCCTTGACGAAATCAATTCGCTCCATGACAATCCCTTCGACGATTGATTCGAGATCTCCAACGTCAGCAGGTACGAGGTTGTGTTCTTGAGCAAACAATTCTACTTCCTCAGCAGAAATATGTTTGCAGTCAGCAAAGTGTTCAACCGTTTCTTCAATTCCTTCTCGTGTTAGATTCCCGTTTTCTCGGACTCCAAGAATGCATGACAAAACACCCGGTTCAACCGACTCATGTTCGAGAAGAAGTGTCGCCCATGCCTTACTTTTTGCTTCATGGTGTAAAAAGAAAGCATCATCCAGTTCTCGAGAGAGAAGTTGTTTGCATTGATCCTCGGAAAGTTCGGTCTGCTTGAGTCGAGCCATTCGTTCTTCTTGACGCATCGGAAGGTTTTGGATGACATGTAGCCAATGTCCTTTCTCGACGGATACCGTAGGGACGTCGGTTTCAGGATACATACGCGCACCTCCTGGAAGTGGACGCATTGGCGTGGTTGTTCCATCATCAGGAGCACCTTTCTTGACAACAACATTTCGAACTTCTTGCGGAATACGGTGATAGGCTAAACGTGCTCGGTGGCCCACAGCTTCCAGAGCCAATTGCGCCTGCCAAGAAGGTGCAAGGCAGAGGACAAACGCATCTTCAGAACTGAGACCTAACGTATTCCGTACAGCGAGAACATGTGATTCTTC
>JACETE010000020.1 GCA_013911465.1 Candidatus Poseidoniales archaeon | reverse complement strand
ACATCCGCTCAAGCAGAGAGTTCGCCAGTATGTTGCGAAGCAGCAGAAGTCGACCTTTACCTTCTGGGTGATTCCAATCTTCAATGATCTCCGGTTGTAGATTTATTCTCCGAGACTTCTTCCTCACGGTCGTTTGAAACGTCTATCGCTTCATCTGAACAGATTGGAAAGTGGGACCTTGAATCGGCCTGGCCGGGGACAGTTCCTGATGCCACATGGTCTGTTGAATTGGGGTATACCGTTTCAGATTCTGGAGGTGCAAACCTCAACGTTTCTGCAACAGTCACTATCGGCGGGTCTTCATTCACAGGATTCCTTGGTGCCAATCAACAATTCGTTTCTCAAGGAAGTGGAACAATTACAATCGATATCCCAGTTGAAGAAGTCCAAGTGAGTGGTACATCAGAGATATCGATTTCAATTAATGCTCGAAACATACTCTTCCAAGTGCCTGAAGTTGGTGCGAAAGTCGAATTCTTCTGGGGTAGTGAAGAACATCCATCCTCATTAACAGCAGAGCTTCCAATCGTTGATCTAACACTTGATGAGCCCGTTGTAGAAGGTGACCTTGTCTACTTCACAGTTCGTATCGAATCACCGTTTGGCATGGAAGCTTTAGTCTTTTCAAAGTCAATTGATTTGAATGTTAACGGAGCTTTACAAACAGCAGATCCAACAGAGGTGCTGGATGGCGATGCGATTCTTGTTATTTGGGAATGGGATGGAGCATCAGGTGGCCAAGAATCGGTCAATGTCTCTGTCTCCTATGAATTTCAGGATGGTCTTGTGTTGACAGGTTCCTCTGATTTTGAAATTGAAACATTCGATGGAACTGGATCCGGCGGTGGATTTTATCCAGCCAACGAACCTCTCCGAACAAACGGTAAGGGATCACCCCTGGACGTGTCAATTTCAATGGAATTGGATTCCGAGGATGGAGGCCTTCGACTTGCCCAAACAACAGTTCTCACTATTGAGGGTGAGATGGCATTTTGGATTCGCTGGGGACTGGATCATTTGGGTGATGAAACCATTCCTCTTTCGCCGGTGCTGAAAAATTTTGATGGCGGGAACGTCAACGATGAACAACGTGGAAGTCGAGTTATCGAAAGTGCAGAAGTCAGCCAGTTTGAAAATTACATGGATTCCTACTACATTACATTCTTTAGACTCGGATTAGGTTTAGAGTCGGAAGAGTTGATTGGAGATCTTTCTGATGCTCAGTCCTTTGCCATCACCCTCGATTTGATGGGTGAAGATCGTGTTCGAAACTCTCCTTTGAAACTCCGAATCGATTCTCTAACGCCGATTACATCGGGTGTAAATTATCGAATATTGAACAGTGCATTCATGAGTCCGCAACCCTCTCCTTTGTGGTCGGTATACGATTTGTTTTTGACAATAGAATCGAGTGCAATGACTTCATTTTCTGGCCTTGACGTCAAGCAAACGGATGAAATCGAGTTGACCTACATGCGATTCCCTTGGGGTGAATCAGGAACCCTCACAGCATCTGGATTGACACAGTCTGACAAATTCACAATCGATTCATACCCCACAACCTCGATCATCCATGCCCCTATTGGTTTGACCATTACCATGACCTTGGTCTTAGCAGGCGGTCTATGGTTGGCTTTCAGAATGATCCGAAATCGAGTCAAATACCCTCTCATGATTGAAATGGTTCTCGTACCTGTGGTGTTCTTACTTCACTTCTTTGCCTTTGAACCGCTGTACATTCTTGCATCGAGCGGTAGCGTTGTTTTCGTTTGGTGGGCTACTGCTCTCATCTCTCCCAAAACTGCTCAGAGTCTGACAAATCAACCCAAGCCACAAGTTATGCTTGCAAACTTCCCGACAATCGCTTGTCCTCAATGCCAAACATCGAATCCAGTTACCTCGGATTTACGTCCGATTCGAATTCAATGCACGGGTTGCGACCGAATCATCAAGATTGTAGCGTAGTGTCAAAACCCTCTTGAACGGTCACGTCCAGCAAGGTCCATGAGCGACACAGTTGCAGATTTGGAACTTGATGATGAACACGTAACCATTGGATTGGACGATACCCTCGTCGAGGGATGCAAACGACTTGTGAGCATCCCCTCTGGAATCCTCGTTGTACTTGATGACGAAGACCAAGTAAAGGGTGTTATTGGACAGCGTCAAATGTTGAAAGCTATCGGAAACGGTGTTGATGTGAATGAAACAACATGCAAGGAAGTCATGGAGATGGATGTTCTGAAAGTAGCCTTATCCGACTCAATTGCAGATGTGATCAAATCCGTTAACGAGCGAATGCCACAAGCGGTTGTTGCAGTAGACGATTCAGGAGCCTTTGAGGGTTATTTCTCCCCTGAGGATTATCGACAGGCACAATCAATCCTATCGGCAAATCCATCTCTTTCATCACTTTGATGAAAGGGTTTAGAATTCTTACTCATGCATGAGTAAGTATCCTTTGGATGTTGAAATCGCATAACCGATTCGTTCCAGTTGTACAATCGTTCCAACAGCATAGTTGTTGGTTTCAACACGTCCAGAAATGAACTTTATCTCCTCTTGATCTGGAATAACAAGGGTTGATTCTTCTGATGTTGTAGATGAAACCCAATGGATGATTGGGCGTTTATCAGTCCTTTCAATTGAACCTAACACTCCATTTTCATCAAGATCAGCAAATTCCTTCAATCGATAGGTTTCTACAGCATCATCTTGCTCGATAAAAACACTTGATTGTTCGAGTGAAATTCTTCGAACACCTTGGTCTTCGTGGTTTGGATGAACAGGTAGATTCACGTGTGATGGTACGTCTCCCTTAATCTGGATTTCAACAGGATTTCGTACAAACGATAGACGAGGTGCATCATCGTCGATTATCTTCGTGTTATGAGAAAATAAACTGGCAAGCGGGACAGAGATGTCCTTTTGTGTTACACCGAGTTCAATCCAGAAATTACGAAGCGCTTCAGCCTGTATACCTCTCGTTTGCAATCCTTGGATTGTTGGAAGACGTGGATCGTCCCACCCTTGATATTCACCATTCTCGATCGATGCTCGCATTTTGGATGTAGAGAATCCACCCCACTCGTGAACCTTAACGCGTCCCCAGTAAATTGTCTCAGGGTAGGTCCATCCAAAGTGTTCGTACAGTAGAGTTTGCTTCCGTGTAGAATCCATCAAATCCTTCCCTCGAATAATATGTGTGACTCCTTGGAGGTAATCTTCGACAGCACTTTGGAAATCAAGCAGAGGCCATACTTTGTAGTTCGAACCAATTGAGGGCCGAGGGTGTGGATTGGTCTTTGTGTCTTGCATTCGAAGTGCAGGCCAATCCCGAAGTGCAGGATTCTTAAGGGTCATATCGGTCTTTACTCGAACAACAGCATCGCCAGGTTTGTAGGTGCCATCAAGCATTTTTCTCCAATCTTCGATGTTGTCTTCAACGGATTTATCTCGGCATGGACAATTTGTTTTCGACTCTCGGAATTCACGAAAAGCGTCTGCAGAACATTTGCAGACATAACCAAATCCTTCGTTGAGCATTTTTTCAGCGTGTTCGTAGTAATGTGAAATTCGATCGCTTGCGATTACAATTCGATCGGCAGGTCTTCCCAACAACCATTCAACTTCCTTTGGAATCAAATCGTATGCAGATAACGTGGGGGGTTTGACGGTCGTATCTGTATCATCAAAGCGAAGAATGAGTGTTCCTTCGTGCTCCTTTGCATAGGTTCCATTGATGACAATACCTCGTGCGTGACCAAAGGATAACGGTCCGTTTGGATTTGGTGCAAAACGCAAAACAATCTTCTTGTCCTGAACATTTTTGAGTTCTGGTAAGCCTTCTCTCTTCTCCTGTTTCTGTCGACCTTCCAGCAAATGTGGTGCATCATTTGCGAGTATGGATTCAACATGCTCTAGACCCTGTTCTTGAGCGAGTTGATTTGCTTTTTGAACGGATTGTGCTACAAGGGGGCTTACTTGTCCACCGTGTTGCCGAAGGTCAGCCCGCATACTCATGATTCGTCCAATGACAGAACCTGCAGCTCCCTTGCCGTCGTACTCGAAGGCATTTTGTAGTGCTAAATGCCAGATCAATTGCTGAGTATCCTCGTCAGGAGTCCAGGCCATGGTTCGGCCTGAGGCTGTTAATTGATGAATACGTTGGCTTGAATTCACATTGAAAACAAGGTCGTACCGGTTTTTTCTCGTTTTGGAAGAGGAGTTGAATAGTTCTGATTCCAATAACGCTCTACTGTTGCCCATGACCAACGAAGATCTGGATGGATCTGTTTAGGACCAATCAATTTTGGCAAGGCTGAGATGGTGTTCGGATCGGAAGGATACCCGCTTCCAATACGAAAACCCAACGATTCTTGCAGTTCGTGGATGACTCGATCACGAACCACTTTGGCAACAATGGACGCCCCTCCTACGATTCGATAATTCGTGTCAGCTTTATGTTCCGAGTGGATGGTGGATTTACCTCTTGGCCATTCGGTCAAGCGCTCTGTAATTCGATTCGTAAACCGTTGTTCATTGACATCACATGCATCCATAGTAATTCGCAATGGATCTTCAGATTTCTTGCTGTGACGATTGAGGATTGATGCAAATAAATCCACTTCAAGAAGATTCAATCCTTGTCCATCAACTGCATTGTCGATTCTGTCCGGTTGGCATACGATTGTATCAACAATCCAATCTCTTTCTTGTTCTTGTTCAAGAATCCATTCGTATTGTAAGGCTCTCTTTTTTGCAGAATGATGTTTAGAATCTGAGATATCACGTTCGACAAGCATTGATTCATCTTCCTCTGGAATCGATAACAAACCAACGACGAGAGGCCCCAATACGGGTCCTCTACCGGCCTCATCAACACCTACAAGTCGCATGAAATCACTCACAGGTCAAATTCATCCTCTTCATCCACTTCTTTTGGTAGTGGCACATTCTCAGAGGATCTTGGAGTTGAGGAGAGGTCCGGATTCTCATGGCGGACCGTTCGTTCAGTGATTGCAGTTGATGGCTCAAGATTTTCATTTTCTTGATGAGGCATTGAAACTCCTTGGTTGATGATGTCGGAAGCGATCTTATCCATTGTTGCTCGTTGTGCAGACATGTCGTGATGGTCAAGCACGGTTGTTGCTGCATCTCGTATCGGTTCAGGGAGTGGGTCGAGTGCAGGAGCAGATGGTGTTGACTGAGAATGGAAAGCCTTCTCAAATGCATCGCGACTCATTTTTGGACTCTCTACAAGCTGTGGTTGTTGTGTAGTTGGTTTGCTGAACTTATCCATCCAATCGTCTTGAGTCTCCTTTGGTTGCTCATTGAATTGGCGTAACAATTCATCCTGTTCATTTCGTTGAATTCGATCACGTACTGCTTTGTTGAGAATAATACCAGAAATCCCAATGCACACAACGATGAGCCACCATCCCTTGATGATGAGACCAATATCTTTGACCAATTCAGACAGAGAATAGCGTTCGGATTCCTGCTCCTGTTTCCATTGCTTCCCAAGGAATTCTTCTTCGATGGTGAAAACAAATTCAGTTTCGGGGTCAAAGATTGAACGAACAACGATATCGAGTACAAGTGTTCCATTTGCGGTTTGATCCGAAGGCAATTCAGCAGTACCCCTTAATGTGAAATTTGCCTCTCGTGGGAGATTACCCAACTCAAAAGTGCGAGGTCGTTCAGAATCCCCTTCAATAACCACTCCGTTTGGCGGTGTGAATCCCATCTCAGTGGAATGTGAGGATTGCAACTGGACAATCAATCCATCTTCCAAATTTCCATCGTTTCGAAGTTGGACGGCGAAACTGACGACATCTTGGGAGTCCACTTCGCTTCGTCCATCGAGGAATGTCCAAGCAACATTTGGTCCTACAACCACATCGATTGAATACGTCTGCAAGACCTGTCCTCCATTCAATCTGAGGTTGAATGAGATTGAACCTTGTTGGTATGCTGTTGCAGTTTCATTGATCATAAATTCGATTGCGTTGAATATTGTTGCTTCATTTTGATTCAATTGAATTGGGGATTCAGGTACGACAATGTTTGACACAAATTGCGGTGCTGTATCCAATTCGATAACCACTGAATCTGCATAATTTCCTATGTTCTGTACACTGAGGGAGGCAGAGCAACTTGAATTTGGTTGTATGTATGTGCAATCTCCTGGTACGAGATCATGGTCAAAATCACGCATCCACGATATGCTCACACTTGCAGTTTCCCGAACGGTTCGGAATTGAAAGTTCGTTGGATATAGAATCAGATCTACCTCAATCGTTCCCGATGTGATCGCTGGTGCTTCCACTCCAATCTCGACAATTCGTGATTCATTCGGCATCAAAATGACATCTTCATATGCGTTAAACAATGCAACGGTCCATCCATTTGATGTGATTCGGTCAGAATCAATTTCCATACTTTCTATACCGTTAATCTTGAGATTACCTAAGGTGATTGAAAGCGTGTCAGGTGTGTTTCCTGTGTTCCTCACCAACACATCGACTCGAGTATTTCCAGCAGGATCGACAAGGACATTTTCTTGAACTGAATCAATTGTAGCATTCCTGAATGAGCTGACTTCAAGCGTGAAATCCCATGCGATGTTGACGAAATCGAGACCCGATGTTCCAATCAATCGAAATGTTGGGCCTTGATTTGCAAGCGGTGCTCCATCGATGATCTCGGGTACATCAACCCAAATGCGAACAAAATCCATGGTATCTGAGTCAAGTTGCAAACTTGATGTCATACCCTCAATCGAATCCATGGTCCAGCCCCAATTCCATGAAGAATCGGTCTGTATACTGAAAGTAACATCATCCGTCATTGATGCGTTACTGGTGATGTTCATTGCAAGATTGGTGCGTATCCCAGGGTCGACTACAAAACTCGATGATTGCATGCTTCCAAAATAGATGTCGGAAGGAACAGTAATCTTCATTTCAACATCAATACTTTCGTTCGAAAGGTCGGATGTGTCGATGATTGTTATCTTGACTGTATCAACTCCAAGCGGTGTTGATTGAGGCAAGGTCAAGGTCCAAATGAATCGTTTTGTTTCTCCATCACTGAAGACCAATTCTTGTCCATTTCCAGTAACACTGCTCAAGTATTGAGATTGGAGGTCAAGTTTCAGTGCAGTTCCTGAATCTCCTGAGTACGTTACATCGACGTGATGTTGAACCGTCTGGCCAGGATAAGTAACGTAGTTGTCAGCAGGAGATAGTGTGATTGTGTTTGAATCGCCGGATACTGCTACTGGTAAAACAAGAAGCAACACCAGCCAATAGGTTGCTTGCTTCTTGAGCATAACCTGTCCTACCCTACAGATGGCTTTGAAGCAAACGGCGTTTTGATTTGATTGCTTCAAAACAAATATGAATTGCAGGACGAAGCCTATTCCATGCCCCCGTTCTGGCCATTCAAGCGTTCAAAGCAAAATGATGACCTTGATGAAGCACCACCTGCCCCTGTTGTGTATCGCAAAAATCAGGAAGTTCACACAGAAAAGCACTCGACTTCCCTAGAGCGTGATGAAAATGCCTACAAAGATGCTCTTGCCTTGTTTGGTGGTGGTGAAACAACAGTAAATGCTTCGAAAAACGTAGCTGACGATTATGACGGTGTTACCGATCAATCATCAACTCCAAGTGAGGTAAATGTGGCTGAACAATTTGAATGGATTCACCATACTGACGGCTATCATTACAAGAAAATGGAAAATGGTCAATTCGAACCAACTCCTTACGTGAAAAATGAAGATGGTTCGTATTCAGCGTACGCTTAATCAATCGAACAAGGTACGTAGAGGTCGAGTGAGTTGCACTCCCTGTGCAGAGGTCTTGTTGACTTCTCGTCCTACAGGATACACTTCGATTTCAAGATGAATTGTTTCGATAATTTGTTGTTCGAGCCATAGTGATGAAGCGTTTGCATCAACAAGTACTGGCATTCGATGATGAACATGTGACACCTCATCGGTTGCTTCTTTGGTGAGAAGGCAGAAACTTTCGTATTGCTCTCCATCACCAACCCACCGTTCATGAATTCCCGCCATGAGGAGGAGGGAATCAGCCGAGTGCCTGTGGTAGAAAGGGACCTTTCCTCTCGGAGTGGTTTTCCATTCATACCACCCATCTGCAGGAATCAAACATCTTCGTTGGGCGTATGCATCTCGAAACATAGGTTTTGATTCAACGGTTTCCATCCGAGCATTGATTGGTTCCATCGTGCTTTTTTTGCTCCAAGATGGACGTAGCCCCCATCGCATCATGGTTATTTTGGGTTGGCCGGAATTCAAATGGATAACAGGAGATTTGTCCTGAGGGCAAATGTTGTAATTCGGCTCCACGATTGGCTTATCCATTTCTGATACGAGTTCAGGCCATTGATTGCCTTGGAATGCAAATCTGCCACACATGATGCTCATCAAACAGGATCAGTAATGCACAGTTTGAGTGCCTCAACATCAAATTCTGCTCCATTAAGTGGAACAAGGAGTTCGAACGTCTGCGAAATGGCTGGATCGATTTCTCCAAAGCATCCAACCCATTCTCCATCAATGAGAACTTTAGCAGCCCGTCCTGCTAGCCATGGACCCTCATGGTCAGGTAGTGCTTCAATCACCACATCCTTTGCACCAATGTCCCGAAGGAATGCTTGAATTCTGCCACGAATGGCTGCAAAACCTCCACTTCGTTCAGCTGTCAGGAAAGCCAATCTGTCCATGTTTTTGTGGTCTCGAACGACCGTGCCAAGTTCGTAAACCGATTGTGGGAGGTCATGGTGTCGATTTGAGGCAAGCAGTCGCAACAAACCTGGGAGCAGGAAATGACGCATCATTGTATGTTCATGTGTTATAGGATTCGTGATTCGAGTGATGGTGTTGAATGGTTTCCATCGCATTCGTTCAAACTGATCGTAATCGTTGGATAGAGTGAGAGATTGGATTTGCATAAAGCCCATGCCTTGCATGGATGTTCGCATTCTTCGACGCAAGTGATCATCCTGTCTTGGAATAGCATTCATCGGTGCCTTTGGTACATCCGTCCCCAAATCTTCGTAGCCGTGCCCAATCGCTAAATCTTCGACCAAATCAACAGGATGAAGAAGATCGAATCGCCAACGAGGCATATCAAATCCAAGCATGTCCTCGCCCTGCCCTGCATGCTGCATTGTTCCATCGTCACTGACTTCTTCCTCAGTTGCAGCAGACCTTCCAGTAAAACAGCCACCCATACGTAAGATCGCTTGATTCAATTCTTCATCAGTAAGATCTCTTCCGAGAATAGTTGTGACAAGTCGTACAGGAACGCGATGATGAACCGGCGCCCAATTTGGCAACGTTTCCTCATTACCGTTGCAGTCCGTGAGATGAATGGTCTGAATTTCTCCACCACGTTCCTTCGCTTGAAGTGCTACGAGCATGAGACAGGATTCGCATGCACGTCGGTCCCATCCTGTTACATCGATGAAAAGGTCACGTGTCGAGGATTGAACCGTTGTATGGGCGCCGTTGATGATTGGAGGGAAGGATAGAACAGACCCACTAGCGTCTTCGATGATTGGAACCTTCTCCATTCCTTCCAACAGATGTGCATAATCGACACCTTTAGGATGGGAAGAAAGAATTTCGTCGATGGTCATTTCTTGGTCCATTCCTAAAGGAACAAACGAGTTGTCTCTCTTTACTGCTTTCACCGCAAAGGGGGGATTAAGTGTCGACAAATCATGTACACCAATACTCGCTCTTCGACGACCTCGTCCAAGTGCGAAGTGGAGTTTCTCCTGATGTTCCATCAATTGCTTGATGAAGGAATCCATCTCGCTGTCATCGTTCATCTTCAGTCCTCGAACAACTGCTCCTAAGATGATGGGGCGTATTTCCTTCAATTCAGACTCGACGGTCATTGATATTCCGCTACTTGCGAGTGTATCATCAGGTAGCGTCTTTTGGTTGTGAAGGAACCCTCTCATTGCAAAACTCAATGTTTCAGCACTAAGCAAGTCGGGTCGGTTTGGGAAAATTTCGATGTCCAATACGTCCTCATCGCATCGGTCAATATCCGTTCCTAAAAGGGGGAGTCTGTGATCAATGTCTGCGATATCATGTTCGCATCCATGATTGGAGAGAAGTGAGGCGAGAAGTTGCTGTTCGACAGAAATTGTTGGCATGTATTCACCTCATCGCGCAAACCAGTGGGGTAGAGGGCGTTCATACCCAACCATGCGCAGGCCACTGATGGCAGCCGTATCGTAATCCAATGCTCGAAGATGTGCTCGCTGAACTTGATCGATCGATTCCAAACCGATGCTCCTCAGAATTCGTTTCATGTCGATGGACATCCCATGCAGCCAAAATTCCATGTCTTCCATTTCGAGAACAGGTGGTTGTGTGATGACAAATTGTGCGCCAGCACAGCGTGCTACGATGACATCATGTGCATCACAAGTGAACCCAAATTCAAGTGCAGCTATGGTGTTGGATGATTCGAGATTGGTTTTCACAGAGCGTCCAATAATGGGTAAGGTGGCAGCTTCCGGAATCCCAGTTCCTTCTTCAATACGAGATACAGCAACTTGCAGGTTGTGATAAACAGAAGATTTGTGCAGCGTTTGGATTCGAGATATGCCTTGACTTGCTAGAATTGGAAGGTCTGTCGTAAGCAATGTTCGGAGCACGACCAACAAACCATCCAGTTCCTCGCTGTTGAGTGCAGGCAAACTGTCGAAGTCGATACAAGCACCTGCAATTGATGTTGAGTGCTGAGACAGAGAGCACAGGCTTCTCAAGTTGAGCTGAAGAATATCGATCGGACGAGGGTGTTCCTCAACGAGGAAGGGCTGAGTTTGAATTTGGGATAGTCGGCCTGATGAATTACCCTCGACGTTCAAAATACGACCATCTGGGACATAGGGTAGAATCGGTAGGGGCAACAAGACCGGTAGTGCATCATCATCTGAACCATGAATCAAAGCAGCGGTGTCAACGTCATGATTTTCGATAAGAGGTGCCTCGTCCATTGGTGTGATCGCAATGCTCGATAAATCTCCAGATGATACACTTGAACTATCGATGTGATACTCGATGCTGTTGCTGGATTCGAGGCAAAGTGCATCGTTACCAATGGACGCTCCTTGTTCGTCGAGAAGTTTGTTGAGTTCTGTTAATTCTTTAGCGGTTAGTGGTCGAAGTTGAATTCCTTGAGGAGGTGTTGGACAGCGCCCTTCAATGATGATTCGCCCTCCTTTCATACCGCATCCAGCACCCTTTCCAACATCGCCTTGAACGATGATGGTGCCGCCTGTCATGCCATTTCCTACTCGTTGACCTACATCACCGTGAACATAAACAAGGCCATCGCTCATGTACATTCCAAGATCGTCGCCAGCACCGTCATTCGCAACAAGTTCACCGTTTTGCATCATAAATCCAGCACATCGTCCAACAAAACCAGTGGCTGAAATTTTTCCACCGTTGTTGTATGCTCCAAAAAACGAACCTGCCTCTCCCTTGATGTCGAACTTGCCGCCAAGTCCGAAGGAACTCGTCCACGAACCTAATTTTCCTAGAGCCCGAATGCGGGCACCTTCTGGCATTGCAGGGCAGAGTCCAACTTCACCATTCTTGGGTACTTCTTCACCTGAACCAGTCCATCCAATTCGAAGAAGTGCGTTTTGTTCAACGGCTGCTTCAAGTCTGGGAAGAAACTTAGCATTGATGCTCATCGAGCGTTCAACAACATCGGCAGGACCCGCCATGTTTCAACGGTATCCGATGTCGGTCAAATACCCTCTCCCGTCTGGAATGGCAAATGATGAATTCAGGCATCATTCTCTTCTCACGAACTGTTTATGGATGTTCAGCCATGCCAGTCGTTTGAGCAGTATGGTCGTTAAGGTCGCAATCAACGGATACGGTACAATTGGGAAGCGCGTAGCAGATGCAATCGATGCCCAAGATGATATGGAAATCGTCGGAGTCACAAAAACACGACCATCATTCGGATGCGATCTCGCGGTAAGAAAGGGATATCCCCTGTATTGTACCTATGACGAACAGGATCGAATCGATGCGTTCGGACCAGCTGGGTACGACTGCAAAGGTGGTCTTTCCGACCTTCTCTCTGTAGCGGATATCGTCGTTGATTGTTCTCCAGGAAAAGTTGGTGCTCAGAACAAAGAGATTTACGAAAAGGCTGGCATAAAATGGATCTTCCAAGGAGGGGAAAAGCATGCCATGACAGGAATGTCATATACCTCCAGTGGTAATCACACTGAAAACATGAACGTTCAGGGCACTCGTGTTGTTTCGTGCAACACAACTGGACTTTCACGAACTTTGGTTCCACTTCTCCATGCTTGTGGTTCTCTTTCAGTAGAATGCACAATGATTCGACGTGCAGCAGATCCCGGTGATTCAAGCAAAGGACCCATTAACGCAATCAAACCAGTCTTGAAAGTACCAAGCCATCATGGTCCTGATGTCATGACGATTCGACCTGAGATTGCCATCAACTCTCTTGCAGTCGCAGTTCCAACAACAATCATGCACGTGCATGCAATCGTGGCAACACTTCCCGAAGGACACGGGATGTCAACACAATCCGTTCTGGACCTGTGGGGTCAACAGCCCCGTGTTCTCATCATGAATGGGGCAGAAACAGGAATCACCACGACAGCGGAAGTTATGGAATTCTCGAGAGACATTGGTAGGAAGTGGGGCGATCTTCACGAAATCTTTGTTTGGGAAGATGGTGTAAAACTGGACGGAAACACACTCTACTATTTCCAAGCAATCCATCAAGAATCGGATGTGATTCCAGAAAATGTCGATGCTATTCGAGCACTCATGGGGATTGAATCCGACTGGAAAACATCGGTTCAGAAGACCGATGACGCAATTGCAGCATACAATGGACTGTAGTCAAAATAGGCGCATCCTCAAAAACCCAACTGCATTCGGCTACTTATGCATCAACGCCGCAGTTGTTATCTGCTGTTGTCCGTTTTCCTCTTCTCGTTGGCTTTGCCAATGGTTTCCTCGTCTTCTCCACCGATTCAAGAGGTAACCAACATCGACTCTCCGGAGTCCAGTTGGCAATCGATTGAACCCCATTCCACTCAAGCAATTGCATTGAAGGAAATTGATACTACAATTCAACTCGCAGGATTCTCATTCGATCCAGTTCGTTCTGATCTAACCGATGTCTCAGCAGTGTGGCATTCCTCGGATTCCAACAGCGTGTATTTGGTTCAATTATCTGTTAACGATGGCTCAGTAATGGACCGATTGGAAACCAATTTCGATATCGACGTTCTCGAACGTCAGAGTCCGGCCGTATATGTTGTTCGAATGCATGACACAACTCAATTGCCCTCAATTGCATCCGATGGCGATGTGCGATGGATTGGTGCCTATGAACCGTTTATGAGAACCACAAACGACGTATTAGGAGCACATTTGGTTCAATTTGTCTTGTCGATTGACATTGAGCCTTCCGACGTTGCAGTCGTTTCCGCTTTCCTTGTGCAACATGGTGCTTCAACAGCTTGGTGTTCAATTGACATGTGTGAGGCGGCATATGAATTTGGGATCAACTCTGCTCAATTACGGTATGTAGCAAGCCATGAGAATGTTCTCTTCGTTCAACGAGCATATGATCTCGCACTTCACAACAATCTTGCAGCAACAGAAGTTGGTGCAGTTGCTGTCCGAGCAACATCGTCGCTTGGTCTCGACGGTTCTGGCGAAACGATTGCAGTCATGGATACAGGAATTGACAATGACCATCCCGACCTCCTTGGCCGTGTCGCCGCAATCAACACACAATACGGTCTCGACCCGTCACCTGTTGACAGCAATAGTGGGCACGGGACTCACGTCGTAATGACAGTCCTTGGCGATGGTAGTGGTGATTCATCAACCATGGGTGTTGCTCCAAGTGCGAATCTCGTCATGTATGCTCTCGAACACGATCCAACGGGTTATTTCGGTCGCCAGGGATCAATCTATGATCTTCTTTCTGATGCAGAATTGAAAACGGCTCGTATTGCAGTTAATGCATGGGGGTCAAACGGTAATTTTGGATATTACACTGCGGATTCACGTTCCGCTGACCAATACGTTTCCAACAATCAATACCTTCTTCCAATTTTCTCCGTGGGCGATAATGGAGCATCAGGAGCATCCCATGTTACGGCTCCAGGTACTGCCAAGAACGTTCTCTCCGTAGGTTCGAGCAACAATGGTAGTGTTAGTTCATCGTCCTCTCAAGGTCCTACGCTTGACGGACGAATCAAGCCAGATCTCGTAGCGCCAGGCGAAGGAATTTGTTCAGCTCGGGCTGAAGAAGCCAAGAATGCAATTGGTTCTGTTTGTGCTACAGGGACACACAGCAACACACGGTCAATGTACATGGAGTTAAGCGGAACATCACAAGCAACTGCCGTTGCAGGTGGCTCAGCCGCACTTGCTCGAGAGTACCTTCGTGAAGTGGCAGGAATCAGTAAGCCATCTGCAAGTCTCATCAAAGCCACTCTTGTCAACGGAGCAGAAGATCTCGGTACTCCAGACATTCCGAACAACAACGAAGGCTGGGGCCAAATCGATCTTGAAAACAGTCTTGCTCCAACAAACGGAGGAACTGCACTGGATGTGTTCCACGATGATGCTCGTGAATTACAAGCAGGCTTCTCTTTGCTGTATTCATTTGACATGGATGCTTCCAAAGGCGTGGATTTGACACTGGCCTGGAGTGATGTTGAAGGGAGTGCGAATGCAGCACAATCCGAATCACGGTTGATGAACGATCTCGACTTGGTTCTGCTCGCTCCAGACGGTACGAGTTACCTTGGCAACAATTTCGCCAATGGAATTTCAGTCACAGGTGGTACGGCTGACGATCTGAACAACATCGAGCGAATCCGAATTCCTGCAGGGTCCAATTCACAATCCGGTGAGTGGATGGTTATGGTCGAACATCGTGGTGGTGGAACTCAACGATTTAGTGTTGTTCTCGCAGCAGATGCTACATTAATTCCGAAAGCGGATTTGACGACATTTGGAAACAGTATTCTTCCTTCTTCGTTCACCCCTCTTGTAGGTGATTTGGTATCGATTTCTCTTGCTTGGCACAACCAGGGGACACTTGCTTCAGGTGCTTATCGAATACAACTTGAGGACATAACAGCAGGAACTATCCTATACGACTCAAATCGATCTTCTTTGGAAGGTGGAGAGTTGGACTCGTTGTCTTTCTTTGCCCAGTTCACGACGACTGGTGTTCACACACTCCGTCTTTCCCTTGATACAAACAATCAGGTTGTTGAACTCAATGATGGTGTGTCTGGAATCAACAACAATATCCTCGAAATTGATCTTGAGGTGACCGCTCAAGGGTTACGAGTCATTTTCCTACAACCGGATGGAACGATTCCAACGGACTCAAACGATCGTCAAGCGGCTGCAAACGTTGACATGGATGTCCGTAACGAGACAGGTCTGTCGCTACCGTTTGTTGTTGTCCATGAAGGGACAGGCGAACGTCCTGTGAGTCTGACAGTATCGGGCGTCCAGGAACCTGACGTAATTTATCCCGCAATTCTCAACAGTCCTGAAGATCAATGGTCTCGAACTGTCAATGACTCTGGGCCGTTTACGCTAAGTGGACAAGGGACTGAGAACGATACAGTCCATCTTATGCTTGATTTGGAAGACCTTTCAGCCTCATTGGATGGTTCAACCGATCGTTTCGCTCGAGCCGGCACATTCGTTGTGGATGTAACTGCTCGATATCAAAACCAGCCAACAGTTTCCCATACCCAACGACTCACCTTTACGATTGGGCAAGTCGATTCTGTCGATGTTGTTCCATCAGGGACGGTAGGAGTTTCTGCTCAACCGGGTGATAGTACAGGTTTCTCGATTGGTGTGAGAAATACTGGAAATTCGGCTGCACAATACACCATGTCTTGCACCTCAGCCTCGCAATGGCAAATCATGCTCGGAAACTCCAACTCCTCATCGCTTGAGTTTGAACCCCTCAACATCTTACAGGATCTTTCAATGGACGTCAATGTTTTCGTGCCAAGTGTCGCCAATGGAGTCCCGGCTTCAGGATTCCTTGACCAAGTAACCTGCGTCGTTACCTCTCCAACGGATTCATCGTTGAACCACGTCGAGGTTGTCAACATTGCAGTCGCTGAGTTGCGTTCGTTCCAGTCTGACCTCTATGGCCCGAATGGCGCAATTGGACCTGGTGCACTCGCAGCACCAGTTTATGCAAACACTGGCGACGTTGTCTACTTCAATCATACAATCTCCAACAATGGGAACACTGACATGGATTTCACCGTATCCTTGGAGCGTGGAAATCCAGCATGGGCTGCTCAAATGTCCTACGACGGACAGACAAGTTCGACCAATCTAGCGATGAACCTTCAAGCAGGGCAATCCGCTGATGTCGAATTGATGCTTCTTGTCCCCGAGACTGCTCGCGAAGGTAACTCCAATACATACACTCTCCGTGTTGAACATACATCTCAATTCTTTACCCTAAATACCACGTCGCTGGTTGTTTCTGACAATCTCGCTGTTGATCTTGTAAAGGTCGAAGAGGGTGTTGTTTCAGCGGCGATTGGCAATAATTTCACATTTGTGAATCTTGTCGTATTCAATACAGGCAACGCAGTCCTTGATTTGGAGTGGAGTTCCGGACTAGCTCCGAATGGCTGGACAATTAACTATGCAAATCCACCAGCGAGTGTTGATGTTCTGAAACAAGCGAACGTAGTATTGGCGATACGTCCACCGAATCAAACCGATGCTGGAACTGGTTTTGATTTGCCGCTCTATGTGAACGCAAGCAACGCAGGTCGCTACGTAACCGGTGAACTGACAATTCGAGTTGAAGTTCCAACCAGTGATTATGCAGGCATAACGACTGACTCCACCGAAGCTCCGTTACTGTTCATTCCACGAGGTGGTTCAGGTCAGCAGGTCTTTGGTCTTGTTAATGAAGGAAATCAGCCATTAAGCGGAACCTTGAGTGTCGAAGTTCGTGATGCTGATGGAACTGTTCTCTCTGACAGAAAAGCCTCCGTAACGCCTTCAGTCGTTGACAATCTTGCGGTAGGGCAGGCCATTGATTTAACTGCCAAAGTAAGCCCCGATTCAGATGCAACCGATGGACGGTACCAACTGGTCGTCATCTTTACATCAGATTCTGGTGTTAAGGTTGAATTTTCTGCAGATACGAGTGTAAGTGCTCAGCAAGAGACGGGAGGTTTACTGAACATGTCTCCTTACATTGCATACCCACTTCTTGCAGTATTTGTGGTAGCCATGGTTCTTGGTGCCCGTCGTCTCAAATCGTCCGCTGCTGTCAACGATTCCGGAACTGAGCTTGTGGCGCCTGATGCTCACACAAATCCGGATCACCTTGGGACGAGAAGAGAAGAGGCACTCGATATCAGTCACTCAGTCAACGATCTTGCATCCGGTGAAGTATCAAAGGATGAAATCGCAGCGGCACTTGCGCAATCAATGGATATGCCGCTCCCTCAATCAGCACCCCCTGCAGGACTTCCTCCTGCAGGATTGCCGCCAGCAGGTTTGCCGCCTGCAATGCCTGCTCCGATTCCTGCGAAGGAAGTACCTCCGTTACCATCTGCGGGTCCACCTTTGCCTCCAGGTGGACTTCCGAATGGATGGACTATGGAACAATGGTCACATTATGGCGAGCAATATTTGCAACGCATGGGATTGAAGTGATACGTTCAAATGCATGATGCGAAACGTTAGGGCATGCTCAACATAGTTTTGTTTGGCCCGCCCGGTGCGGGGAAGGGAACTCAGGCACAACGCATGATGGACGCTACCGGCCTGCCACAAGTTTCCACAGGTGACATGTTGCGTGCAGCAGTCAAAGCGCAAACACAGGTTGGTTTGGAAGCGAAGAAATTCATGGATGCAGGGGCACTTGTTCCAGACCAAGTGATTATTGATCTCATCAAGGATCGAATCCAAGAAGAGGATGCCAAAAACGGCGTCATGTTTGACGGCTTCCCACGTACAGTGCCACAAGCAGAAGCTTTGGCCGATATCGTCGATGTATCCATCGTCCTGGCAATTGATGTTCCTGATGAACGAATTGTTGAACGGATTTGTGGTCGTTTCACATGTGGGAATTGTGGAACTGTGTACCATGATATGTTCAATCCATTGCCAGAAACAGGGTGTGCATGCGGCTCATTTTCAGAAAAACGTCGTGCAGATGATACCGAAGAAACAGTGGTTGCTCGGTTGAAGGCGTACCATGAACAGACCTTCCCTCTCGCAGAATTTTATCAAGAGGCAGGACTGTTCACAGTCGTTGATGGCGACCGGGATATCGACTCAATTACCAAGGATCTTCTTGACGCATTGAACTGAGGTGAATCATCGTGGGTCGCCGACGTCAACGACTACGAGACAAGCGTCGTCAACATGCTGTCTCTTCACGAGACAGTATCCTCTCGTTGCTCTACGATGTTGGTGGGCATTCAAAGGAACATCGTCAACGCTATGCAAAACAATTGCACAAAATTTCACGTCGGCATCGTCTTCGTTTATCTCAATCCGATAAGGAACTTGTATGCCGTTCCTGTTCAACGCTTTTGGTCGCTGGAGAAACGAGGCGTATCCGTTTGAGAAATGGAATGAGAATAATTCATTGTATGCAGTGTGGTGCTGTTCGACGAGTTCCTTACAAGCAGGCGAGAGAGGTGATGGCATGAGTGTACCGGATTCGATTATGCGTCAAGCGAAAGACGCCTCATTGCCGGTAACGATTCGAATCGGGAAGTCTGGGCTTACGGATGCGGTTGTGGTTGAATTAAGCGGGCAACTGTCCTCCAGGTCTCTGGTTAAAGTCAAAGTCAACCGAGGATTATTTCAACGCGAAGATCTCAAACAGGTATGGCAACATTTGGCAGATGAAACCTCGAGCCAACTCATTTTCGTGCGTGGAAATGTTGCAGTTTTTTGGAAGAATTAATCCAAACCGTAACCCAACGCTCAATAAGGTCATGTTAGTCCAGAAGACATGGGCGGTAGTCTTCTATTCACACGTCGACATCCAGCACAACTGATCTCTCTTCTTTCTTTGATCGTTGTTGGCACGATGTACTTCATGCAAAGTGGTTTCGCCGCCGGTGGAGGAGACGGAATCAATCTAACGATCACCGTCAAAGAAGGGATGGATAAGCAAGCTGTTTATGTTGGACTGGGGATTCTCCTCTTCGTCTATGCTTTGATCATTACCGAAGTGGTTCATCGGACACTCGCCGCTGCACTTGGAGGTCTACTTGCGGTTCTTGCTCTGAATTTCTATTCTGTTGAAGACGCCCTTAGCCTCAAAGCAGTAACGACCATGATCGATTGGGAAACCATCGGCCTCTTACTCGGTATGATGGTCATGGTAGGGGTAATCTCACACACAGGAGTGTTTGAATGGTTTGCTGTGCAAGCGTACAAGAAAAGTGGAGGGGAAATCTGGACACTTGTTGTCATTCTTTGTGCAGTCACTGCTGTCTTGTCTGCTTTCCTTGACAATGTTACAACCATGCTTCTACTTACTCCAGTTACCATTCAGATTGCCAAGGTGTTGGATATCAAACCGATTCCTATCTTGATTTCAGAGGTCTTGTTCTCGAACATTGGTGGCGCTGCAACTATGATTGGAGACCCCCCGAACATCATGATCGGTTCTGCAATGTCTCCATCTGCGATTGAAGGAAACAAAGACGCAGATATTGCTGCTCTTGCTTCAGAAGGGGTCACATTCAACGATTTTATCATCGAAATGGCACCTGGAATTTTGCTTACCATTGTTCCTTCATTCATGCTCATACGTTGGCTCTACAAGGACGAATTTAGCGGACGTCGCGATCGTGACATTACCGAACTTGAGCGTCAATACGCCATCAAAGACATGAAAGGGCTCAAGGTAAGTGGCACCATTCTCTGCTTGGTCATCATTGGATTCTTCTTGCACCCAATTGTTCACATCGCTGTTTCATGGGTAGCCTTGGGAGGTGCCGTCATCATGCTTCTGGCCACTAATCCTCACGAACTTGAAGAGCCTTTGGAGCATGTTGAATGGACAACTCTTCTCTTCTTTGCAGGATTGTTCGTTCTCGTTCACTCACTTCAATACATGGGCGTTATCGATTACATCGGCAGCTTTGTCCAGAAAGGTATCGAAGCGTTTAGTGAAGAATATCGTCTTGCAGCAGCGGTTGTCATCATTCTCTGGGTGTCGGCTATTGCTTCAGCTTTCATCGATAACATTCCCTACACGGCAACAATGATTCCAATTGTTCTCTCGCTTTCAGTAGAGCTTAATCTCGATCTGGGTCCTTTGATTTGGGCCCTTGCCTTCGGCGCTTGCCTCGGTGGAAACGGGACGCTGATTGGTGCTTCAGCGAATGTTGTTACGGCAGGTTTGTCTGAAGAAGCAGGCTACCCTATCTCATTCAATGAATTCTTCAGAGCAGGATTCCCTGTCATGATTCTTTCAACCTTTATTGTCACATTCTACATGCTCCTTGTCTATGTTGTCGGAGGCGAAGATGGTGGCACGACATGGAAGATTGCTCTTACCTGTATTGCACTCATCGGCATCATCGCTCAATATTCTCGTGGACGTGCAAAAGGGAAATCGCCAGCAGAGGCCTTGGTTGATGATGATTCTGAAGAAATCGTTAGGGCCATAAAGTCCGTTTTG
>JACETE010000002.1 GCA_013911465.1 Candidatus Poseidoniales archaeon | reverse complement strand
TTCCAGAGCCGAACGTCGATGGAGAGCAAATGCAGGAACGTTTGTTGGGCCTTCGTTTTCGAATAGTGCAAATTGTCCAGTACTGCCTCCAAACGGACTTCTGAGTGTCGAATCGATGATTGATTCCACTGTACCTTGTTCGCCTTGTGAGCCAATAACTTTGCACCCAAGTCCAGCAATCGAAGGATCATGTTCTTCGAGTCGAAGCCAAATATCTTTCATTTTGGAAAGATGATCAGGTTCTGCTTCTATGTGGCCATTGAATTCCAATAAATGAGTCACAGAATCAGGAAGGTTTTGCAATGCAAGATTACGTGCATGCGGAACGAATCGATTGGGATTGTCAATCAATAGTATCAAGGGTTGTTCATCGTGGTTGAGCCCGTTTTGAATGGTTTGAACAATTTCTTTTGTTTGATCTGTTGAACCGCCATCGAGTACTACAATCATGTGCTCATCTGAAGGAATTGACTGACAGAGAAGGGATTGCAAACATGCCTCGATGTGTCCCCCCTCATTCAATACTGGAAGGATTGTTGCCAACCATGGCTTTGAGGTTCGCATTGTTTGGCTCTGTTGCAAATCTGTTTTGATACTTCACATCAACAAGCAGGTTGAAAAGCGGTTTCTCCCTGCTCGGAGTATGGACCTAAAGCCGTTGACCTACAACGGACGTGATGAAGGAATCGAGATTACATTGCGAACAGAACTAAGGCCAGGAGATGATGTCAACAACATCAAATCAGCCATACAAGCACTGTTTCCTGATGCAGAGATTGGCGAATTTGAGATCGAAACGTTCCCCACTACTCAATACCGAAGCGTTGAGTGTAAACACCTTTCTTTTGAGGTGTTTCTTGAACAGATTCGCAAACAAGCCATCCTTGATACTGCTATGGATGCAATGGGGACTCGACTCGATGGACAAACAACCACATTTCGGATTTCTCGCCTCGCTGCCTTTGCCGGAAAAGTCTCATTCTCGCACGAGGATATACCTCTTGGAGGTTGTTTTGATATCGAACTGTCAGGAATGGGTCTCGGAGATTGGATTGAAGCATGTACGTGGCATTCGGGGCGACAAAATGTGCCGCGACAACTCCATGATGAGTCATCGATGGAACCCAGTGGCGATGTTTCAACCTGGCATCAGTGAATATCTTTGAGAAGATCCTTGACAATAGGGATGTCCGCTTCCAACCAGTCCAAATTCAAATCATCTTGACTTGAAATCCACTTCATTTCACTATGGACTCTGAGTTGGAGATCATCAAGATTTGATGACTCTACAATGTACCCATGGATTTGAACATGTATGAAGGGATAATTGTGACTCCAAACACCTGCCTTTTTGATTACCGTTGCATCAAGACCCAATTCCTCGTGGAGTTCCCTCAAAAGTGCAGCTTCTGGAGTTTCATCGGATTCAACGGTCCCACCTGGAAATTCCCATTTCCCTGCTTTGGGTTCATTTTCTCCACGTTTCATGGCCAAGAAGCCATGTTCTGAGGTGAACATACCGGCAGCCACCTGAATAGATGGCTTGTACAACATATGAGCAAGCATTTGCCGAACCAGTTTTGATGCATCTTGTTTGGATAAATGGTCCGATGAGGGAAGGTGTAGGAAAAGACATGGAATTGCGAACTGATGTGTGTTGAGCGCTTCAAGAGTTCGAAAGTATGTCTCATTGCAGATAAACAATCCAGCATCATTCGAGATTTCGACATCAATGTCCCAATCCTCAATACCCCACTTCTTGACGGGAACGGGTGTCTGTATATCTCCTGAATCACTTAATCGCCCATCATTGACTTGACGACCAGAATTATCTGGAATGCGCATGTCGAGTTTATCTTGGGCTCGAACCTCGATTCTGGGGCGTGTGCA
Organism: Candidatus Poseidoniales archaeon; assembly: GCA_013911465.1. Lineage (GTDB taxonomy): Archaea > Thermoplasmatota > Poseidoniia > Poseidoniales > Poseidoniaceae > MGIIa-L2. The sequence goes on along the minus strand of JACETE010000002.1, from coordinate 50,607 downwards.
CTCTCCGCATAATCCGAGATGAAGAATAGCATCCCATTCACGAGAATCCAATTCATTCGCAGCCCATTGAGATCCCATTTCATCGACAGTAAGTATGTGCTTTTCGACGGAGACTTCACTGGAACCTTTTCCAAATGGATTCTTTATCGGAATCAGGGACGGAAATGACTCCACGATTCCTTCAGTTGGATTCACATCATGGTTACCAAATGGCCCAAAACCAGTGAGAAGGACTCTTGGCATGGGTAATGCTATGGTTCAATGTTCTTGATTATGCTGACAAATTGGCAACAGATTGACAAACCCGAACACTAACCTATCGGTGAGGCGTATGGGGGAAACAGGTCAATCCAAAATGAAACCGTGGCGTCTCATTACTGAAATTTGGAGAGAAATATTCCTCGGCGTCGGCATGTGGGGAGCTTTTCGCCCAGTACTTGCCGCACTCCTTGCAGCAATTCCTGGACTCTTCCTAGGCCAACATTTCAATCGAAAGCACCAACGGGCATTCGATTGGACATTGTTGCAAATTCCTTTGGCATTGACAATTGTCTTGTACATCCCGTTGTGGCTATGGTCCATCTACGATGCTTGGCGAGATGCGACAGTGATTGTATCGACTGCCCGTTCTGCTTAGGGACGCCACAATTGATCCTTCGTCGCAATTTCCCCAGTCTTCATCCCTTCCATATCATTAAGGTCGTCTTGGTCAAAGGCTGTTGGCAAATCGCCTGCAAACCATGCGCTGATGGATACGGTTTCCACTGCCCAATACATCACAGAATCTTCGTTGTTTGAATGTCCAGGGTGTTCCGAATCTTCATGGTCTGCAGGTGACGTATAAACGAGGTTGACCAATCCCAAGAGATGGCCAAACTCGTGAACCATGACGCTGTTTTCGATATCCTCTGAGGAAATTCTCGGATTGAAGATGGAGGTTGCATCATCGATGGAATCCGAGAACAGTGCGATTGTAGAGGCATCGACTGCAACGCCGAGAACACTGTCATCTGAGTACTTGCCCTGGGGCATGATCACATGCCAACGAAGTTCCGATGATTGTGGAGGTGCATCCATGGTTTCGTGACCAATCTCACGAACTTTTGTTGCAGTCCATGAAGAGGTTTCTGCAAAGTTGACTTCATTCAACTCGATTCGAATCCCATCTGGCTTGTCACATACTTGCCCAAGTCGTTCTTTCAGTAGGCTAACCGTCGATGATTCTGGATTGTAGCCCGGAGCATGGTCAATTTCAATGACAAGTTCCCTGTAGGCATCATCACGCAAGCAAGCGAGGGCAAGTCCTCCGGGGACTCCCCACGATTCACCGAGTATTTCTTTCAATTCCGAAGTACATCCAGACATAGGGATAGAAATCATCAAGCAAGAAAGAAACAACCCCAGTAGCTTGTTGCTCTTCATACTCTTCCCACACCCCGGTTGTTCTAAAATATCACGAAGTTACCATTCCTCTGGCAATTCAAGAGGAGAGAACAACTGACCTGGCCCTGTTGCATCAGCAAGTTGTTGGCGGACAAGTTGTTCCCAAGATCGAAGTGCTAGAATACCTTCAACGAGGTCCATTTCTGTCTCAACTAGAGTGACACGAATTAACGTTGAAAGAATGTCCATTCGATCTTGATCAACAATCTTGAGAACTTTTTCAACATCAAATGTAAGCGAAGTCGAGGATTCTCCCTCTGATGTGTCAATTGGCCAGGGATGAGCAACTCGATCGTTAATCGAAACCCCAGTTTTTGAAGCGTACTCTGTTAAGGATTTGACCAAACCTTGTATGTGGTGTTGAAGAACAAGGGCTACTTCTGCGACAGGCATTGTCAATTGACCAATCAGGTTAACCATACGCTCTTGAAGCGTTACCATGGAATCCGTGGCCGACATTCGACTGCCCCTACTTCTTTGCTGAGAATCCCTCAATGTATTGCCATCCAAAGTGGTTCCATTGCTCCTGAGTCCAACCTTCTGGAAGACCAGTTGGTGGAAGAGGTGCTATACCGCGAGGATCCAACTGACCAGCAGGCGCAGCTGGCTTGGGCGTTGGAGCAGCAACAGGAGCAGGAACTGGGATAGGTGCTGGAACTGGATCAAGTTTGAGCTCTGGAACTGTCTTGATTTCCATTTCCTCTGCAACTACATCGGTTTGATCGGCTTCGAATTCATCATCGTCACCGTACTTCATCTTACGATACATGACCAGCATCCACAGGAAGGCAGACAGCGATACAACGGCCACAATGTACATGAATATTGCAAATTGGCCATCACTCGCTTGCTGAGCAAGTGCGCTTCCATCTCGAGCAGTGTCTTTCTTGACGATGAGTGGATCAACATTGTAACGATCCATTTCAACCCCATCCACAAGGACGAGAAGTCTGTAGGCTTGAGATTCGCCTGGTTCGACTTCTGCAACAACGGAAATTGTGGCTACTGCAGTTATTCCAGCAGAAACAGGGAGTGATGTGTTGGCTTCCTCATTCCAGTTTCCATCATTGACCAATCGTTGGAGGATAAATGCTACATCTCCCTTACCACCTTCGTTGAGGACGCTGATTTCAAGTTCGGAAGCTTCTCCTTGGGTTGGACTTGGATTACTCCATCCGATATCCGTCTCAGGATGGTCGAAGGAAATACTCGGACCGAGCAACGAAAGCGGCCAAGTTGCAAACGGTTCGTCGATGTTGTTGTTCTGCGTCTCAAACGGATTACCAGTTGCATCGGAACCGGAAACCCATATGTCGACAACGTAGGATGGGAGCAATGTGGTGGCACCCATATCGGTCAGGTCAATTTCACCTGTCCAAAAGAACTGATCTCCGAAAGGAAGAGTTTCAGGTAAAGCAGTTGCTCCACGTGAAATTTCAGCCTCTCCTGCTCGAATCCTGTAATGCAAGACTGCCGGGTTATCCAAATCGAAACCGTTGTCGTCAACAGTCTCAAGCATAACTTGGAGTGAATTCGCCTCACCAATGGAGAGAGGAGAACCTGCTGGAACTTCGTTCAACATGACCGTCTCAATGGTTGGGTTCGAACTGTCGACTGCAAATCGAACTCGAGGCAGAGGGTCGGTCTCATCTTGTGCCAAACCAGGTAGATCATCAAGTCGCAGTCTCAAATCAAGGTGACCAGAATTGACGGATGGAACCAACAAATCGAGACTGAACTCACCGTTCTCTCGAGGAGAAGTTTTCCACACGTGATCAAAGTCACCAAAGACAACATCAAACGAACCAGGTGGTGCGGGAGTTTCATCTTCACTGAACAGAACACGGCCTGTAACACGCAATGCTTGTCCACTACCGATCAAAGTCTCTTCAGATTCATCGTTGTAATGATTTGTACCATCACGAAGTTCAACAGCCTTGATATGACCTGGCTCGGTATAGAAGCGGAAGTCGTTATCGAGACTCCATGCGTTGGATCCAAGTCCACTGATCTTCGAATAACATGGAGTAGTTTCTCCTTCATTGCACGGTTTATCTGTAACCTTTAGGATTGGAATAAAGTGCTCATCACCGTTCGTATCGTATGATTCTGGGAAGGACCATGTCAGTTGGAATCGTGCTCGGATGAGGAGTTGATTCTCATCATCACCAAATGTTGAGACTTGTGAATAGAGGTTTGAGACAGCAATGTATTCGCCACCAGACTCAAGTCTTGCCTTTGGCATACCATTCTCGTCCTCTTCAAGTTGAATGAAGATTGAAGTTTCCTCATCATTGACATCCTCTCCAAGTGCGAACTGAACAAATTGGATATCATCCCAACCGTTGCGGTCAGAAAGTACAACTTGAGCAGTGTACATCACGCCTGGATGAAGCGGTTGTTCATCCTCATGACCAATGATGCTTGAGTTGGTGAGATCGACAACTGGCTCAAATTCTTGACGGATTTGGTAGGTCGAAACGTCTGCATCCCAATTGGGCATAACTTGTCCAGGAGCATATCCACAGACTTGTGGAGATGGAGGACAGACAGGACCTCCTCCCATAGCAACTTGATTTTGTTGTCCATCTTTTCCACTGATGTACATCGAAACTACCTGCCCATGAACGAGCATCGAATCATCAATGAGTCCACTGAAGATGTTCAATCCACCCGCAATGGTATCAGGTGAAGACAGGATCTTCTCAGCGTATTCATCTTCTTGTGGCATGCCATCAAAGTTGAAGTCGTGACATCCAATGGCGACTGTTGATTTACAACCAACCCAATAGTGAAGGCTGATTTGGGAAGGAGGGTCAACACTGTCCTGAATGTTCACAGTAACGGATTGGCCACCGGGTGCAGGAGGCCCAACATGGCGCTCTTGACGGTCAGAAGGTGTTACACCGAGAACAAGTGGGGAATTTCCATCGAGAACAAGTCGCATTGTATTGTAACCGGGGTTGGTAAATGTAGAACCATTCGGCAAATTGATTGCTTCAACTGAGAAGACCATGCCTCCTGGAGACGATTCAATCGGAGAGGTGAACGTAAGATTGTAAGATCCGAAATTTGGATTCGATTCTTCAGCCAACACCACCGGTTGTCCGATTGGATCACCATCGTAGGTGACGTTTTGTCCAAGAACACGCAAATCGAACTCGCCAGCAAGAGGAGAGAGTTGAGAGGATTGGAAGTGAATTTTTCCAAGGAAGGAAAGGTTCTGACCTCCACGAACCCAGTCCTGTACGAAGAGTTGCCTACCATCTTCGTCAAAGACTTGCAGGCCATCGAGTTGGATATCGTTCTCGATTCGGAGTTCCATGCCTTCTGTTTCCCAATTACTTACAGCTGTTCCCAATGAATCCTTGACTGTGAGAAGTGCCTCAGTGGCCGCTTCGTCATCCCAACTCCAATCCACTGTTAACGGAACTCGAATTGTACGCACATCATTTTGATCCAATGATGATGAACAATTGGCTGTATCGAAGGATACGATTCCACCTGCATCATTGAGCGTGCTGCAAGAATCGCCTTGTTGCCACTTGAAAGTAGGATTGTCACCACGGGAATTGTTGATGGAAGCGGTCACTTCGGTGACGAAGTTAACTTCATCCCCATGGGCTACCTTGAGGATGAGGTTTCGAGCAATACCATCAGGCGCAGCCATTCCACCTTCAAATGCGGCACTAATTGCATGCGTATTCATTTTGTAAGCGATATCGATGTTTGTTATCTTGACACGTCCCGATGTTTGTGCCTTGATTGCAAGTGGAACCTCAACGATCCCTTCACCGTTATCCGGTATGAAATCATTGAATGCATCAACCAACGTTGGCTGATAATCGACCTCAACACCAACAATCGAATCATCGCTGACATCGATTGCTGATTCATTCAAGAAGAGTATGCTTTCCCAATCGAAGTTTCCGTCTCCTCCTACGTCGATTCGTGGACGATCGGGATATCCTTCCTCGTAAAACAACTCGAGGCTGTCCATCATTGGTGTCTTGACCGGATCGGTTGAAGTCATGGTGACTGCATAACGAAGAACGTTCCCCGCACCATCTGTTGAGAAACTTGTTTCCAAGAGATTCTCTGCGGGTTGCCATGTTGAGCCATCATCGTTGGAGACTTGGACGGAAATCGAAGTGGCAGGATGCGTTGTTGCCGTCCAAACTGGACGAACTTTGCCTACCTTTGTCCCGGTTGGCTTTGCAGTAGAAATCCATGTACCACTCGATTCATACTCAGTAGCATATTCGAGGTCAACCCACCATGATACAGCAGTAGAACCAATCAATGTGGCCTTCCATACCAATTCTTTACCAGGATGTTGGAAATGAACCGTAGTATTCGATTCAACTGAAACCCAGTGCGTACCGTTGTCAGCAGAAACCCAATAATCTACACGATCACCAATCGATGCTGCCGACCAGAGCGTTTCCATATTGACTGAGAGAACATCGTCCGCTGTTTCAATGACTGGACCTAACCATGTTGTTGTTCCAGGTGCAGGTGTGGTCTTGTACTGCCAACTGGTTCCAAACTCGTGGTACGAGGGAGAACTCGACCAAGTTGAGTATCCTGAGTCAACTGTAATGAAGCGTCGTCCATCATAGAAGAGGCCGTACCCAAGTGAGGAAATGCTTCGTACTGTGTTCTCTGGAATCAACGCCGTAGCGCTTCCAGAACGACCCCAGGATTCAAGTTGGTCACGATCATTGTAGTAGTTTCCATCTTGACATCGCATGAAAAAGTGGGTTTGGTTCATTTCCAAACCACGTGCTTGTTGATTGCTCACTCCACACTGCCAAATGGAGGAAGTTGAAGTTTGGAAGGTAAAGTAATCACCACCTCGTTCCATATCGCCTGTTGAACTAATCGTATAGGATTGTATTCTACGATTCTGATTATGCAATACCCAGATGGTTTCATCGACTGGATCGTAGGTGATTCCTGTGTAATCCCCATTGCCTTGAGGTTGATATGAATTGAGACATGTCCACTCTTTCTCGTTTGAGATATCAAATTCGATGATTCGGTGATACATCGTATTCGCTGTTGAAGTGTAGAAGTACTTGTAGCCAGAAAGAATAGCAAACAATCGCTCGTCATCGGTCACTACCCAATCTCTGAAACCCCACTGACCGTAATAGGAGGAGGAGTGCTTTGTGGGAAGAGTACATCCATTCTGATCGAGCGTGATCACACTCTCACGAGTACCGTTGTTTGGGTGGAGTCGGTGTACAATGTTGTGGAAGGATGTGGATGACCAAGTGGAAAGGTACAACCAATCATGATGGCGAAGGATTGCTCCTTGTCCTTGAGCATTGAGTGAATTTGGACTGAGTTTAAGTTGTTGCGAGAATAAAGCATCCGTTGAATTTGATGTGTGAGGTTGTCGAACTGCATAGGTCCCATTGTCCAACCAAGCAGTGCTCGATGGGTTAACATCTTCATCCAGTCCATGTGCGTTGAACTCATGACTTGAATTGGCCATGGCAAGGGTGAGGTCTGCACTTTGGTTATCGGTGTTTGTTGCTTCTCCAGCGACCCAGTGCTCACGAGTGTTCGTTGGAATTGAAGACCAACCGGTTGCAGATGCTCCTGACAGTGTCATTTGAACATCGGTTACTTGTGCACCTTTCGGCAGGGCGATCTTGGCGCCAGAATCAGCGTTTCCGCCTTGGTATAGTGCGATGTATTCAGTGGTACCATCGCTGAATTCGTAGGTGTGTCGTGCAACTTCCGCAGCCTCTGCTTCTTCGATCCACAATTCGCTGAGAGGAGAAAAACTCATGCCCACAAACAGTGCAAGAAGCACTACCGCAATGGAACGTTGGGATACAGCGTTTACACTCATATTACCAATGCAGTGCAGGAGGGATTATCAAGCGTTTGTTTAGCCGTCACTAGGTGGTTTGACGTGAATCATACCGGATTGGGGAAGTTTCGCCCCTGCTTCCGTCTTGTTCGTCATCGTTCACTTCGAACCAGTCAACCATCCAATCCCCATCCGTGTCCCAGTTGGTTGGGTCGGTGCCTTCAGCAACGTGATCGTTGTTGAAATCCAAGAGATACCAACCAAATTCATGCTCTCCTACAGCACGAACCGGAGCCGTGTTGGGTGCACCAGTGTAGTAAATCTCCCAAGGGTCAGTGAGGTTACCGCCGCACAATACGATGTGATTTGATTCATCCTGAACCAAGAAGTCGTTGTCATTGTCATTGACAATGTAGGCATAGCGGAAATCGGAGCTCTGTGATTTGTCCATTTTAAGATAATTTCTGACGCCCTCATCCCATTGCCCAATTCCAAGCAAAAGAGCACGTAGTTGCCAACCTTCTTCGATAACTTCACCCTGATATGTCAATCCAGAGAGTCGTACTGCATTCGGGCTTGAGAGCGCCTCAGCGGTGATGGCAAAATATTCCTGGAAATTTGTGTATGGTTCGTAGGTACATCCAACACCTGAACAATCCCAATTACCGTCTTGATCTGCATCATCGTTGGCATCGACAGCGTTACGTGGATCCATTGTAAACCATGTAAAGGAAAGATCAGGACGTTCGAGTGTTCCTGCATTTAGGGAAAGAGGTAAGCATGAATTTGTGGATGTATCGCATGGACCTCCTGTTGCAGGATCAATCCAATTGACTCGTATTTCAAGGAAAGAAGAGTAGTTATCGTTTGATTCATTCCAAGCCTTTGCATACTCATACCAATCTGGTATCATGTCACCATCTGTATCATTATCCATCGGGTTTGTTCCGTATTTGAAGACCTCACGTCCATCGGTGAGATTGAAATCTTGGTAATGAGAAGTTACCAATCCGTTCAAGGTTTCTGTGATGTATGATTCTGAGTCTCCATCGCTGTCGTTCGAATCGGGACGTGTATCGTTGTCGTATTCCATCCAGTTGGTGAACGGCAAGTCACCGATACCGGGTTGGATAACCTGGCTCGAAGGTGTAAACACTCGATCATTCCATTCCCCTTGAGGAGCAGGTAAATCAAAGGCAATTCGATCGTACCAACCGTCGGAATCACCGTCATAATTCACGTCGAAAGGGTTGAGTGGGTTTGCAGCCCAATGATTGATTGTTGAAGGGTTATCCATTCCGTACAATGCGTAACAATACTCCCAACCATCGGGAATACCATCGGAATCGGAGTCAGGGTGTGTTGGGTCAGATACTCCAACGAGAGTTCTGTTGAAATTGTTCTCGTTGAATGAGTTGATTGTATCCATTCGATTCACAGAATCTGGTCCTTTTGCCTTGAAGTCATCAATCAAGGCTTGACGTGCTTGCAATACGCTTACTCCTGTTTCCTCCATGTAAGCATTCATCGCATCTTCACCGAAATCAACGATTCCAACTGAAGCGGGAACAGAACTTCGATTGAGATACTTACCCCATGTTCGAGCTTCCCATTCACGAAGGTTGGAATATCGTTCATCCAAGTCAATGGTACCGTCACGGTTGCAATCGTAACTGTCTCCATCAGAATCGAGGTTCACGTCTGTTTCAATTAATGGATTGAGACCCCATCGGTTTTCGTTTAAATCCCATGAAGTGAACCAATACTCGAAGCCATCGTACATTCCATCATCATCGGTATCTGGATTGGTTGGATCGGTCATTCCAAGCAACAATGAAATGAACACATTCGGAGGTTCCCCGGATTGCCAAGCGTTGAAATCGTCGAGTAGACGCTTTCCTCGAGAATCTTTTGAGATGAGGATTTGGAACACACGTTGCGCCTTCTTTGTTGGTTGTTGGACATCACCATCTTCGTGCAATAATGGAGCATCTGCAGGCGCATCGATTCCATTTTCTGGGTTCGATGTAGCCAAAGCGAATTCTTGGAGGTCGACCAATCCGTCATTATCACTGTCAAACGTACCATCGCCAGCAACGACTGGATTTAGAGTCCATGTTTCTGCTGAGAGATTCCATGCCGTAAAGAGCAATTCAAGTCCATCAATGATTCCGTCGCCATCGGTGTCAACGTTGTTCGGGTCGCCTGTTGGCCCAGTCAAATTGTATTGATCGCTTGTCATGTAGGTTCCAAAGGAGAAGGTTGTCGAGGCTGAAGGCCACTGTTGGAAGGCATATGCTGAACCGAGAGTTGTAACAAACCATTGGGGGGAAGAACGGTTCGTGTTGGTTTCTGAAAGGTCGGAGTCAATGAGATTGTATTCTTCCCAATTGGTCATACCGTCATCATCAGCATCGAGCCACCGGTCACTTGGTTGCAGTGGATTAAGCGTCCACTCGTCATCGATTACATTCCATCGAGCAAACCAAATTTCCCAGCCATCTGGCATACCATCATCATCGGAGTCAGCACTGAATGGATCGGTTGATCCTTTCTCAATCGCGATTTGACCTGCGAGTATAGCACCACTTGCTCGGGAAGCAAAGTCGGCTTCTGGAGTTCCAAAGTCTGAGATGTTGTTGAATAAATCTGTCACGAATCCATTTGGTAGCTCAGTTCCGTCAGAGGACTGATTGTTTGTGAACAAACCAAATCGGAGATGATACTCAAGATAATTGACAAACATTTCATTTGGAGTAAGAATACCGTCTTTGTTAACATCATAACCATCTCCGTCAGGATTCTCAAACATGTCTGAGCCGTTTAGAGGATTCACACCAATACGAAGAGGAGACCATGTGCATTGGCCATCTGCTTCCCAGCCATCGGGCAGTGTATCACCATCGGAATCCACCAGATTGGGATCGGGTATTGACCACGTTGCTACCGATTCTGCGGTTTCACCGAACTCTTCGAACAGATCACCGTTGAGACCTGCTTCTCGGACAAGTGACCACTGATATTCACAAAGGTTCGCAAGACCATCTCGGTCAGCATCCCATGCAGCATCCTCAGCCCGAGTTGGGTCCAATGACCAGTTGTTTCCACCGTTGAAGGAATTTCCAACCCAACGACGATGTTGTATTTCCCAGCCATCGGGCATTCCATCGCCATCGGTATCCATCACCGTTGGATCGGTTCCAACATCAACAGAGTTGGAGTTCTGATAGGTTGTACGTGCTTGTTCACCGAGTGATTCGTCACAGATGTAGACGAGTTGAGGGTCATAATAGCAATCGAAATTCGTCTCACTCAAAAAGTAACCAAAGTATTCTGAACCATCCATTAATCCATCCATGTCTGAGTCACTCTGATTGGGGAGGGTTGAGTTGTATCCCTCATCAGTTCTTGCTACGTAACGGTACTCTTCCAGATTTGTCCACCAACGGTCTAGCTCTCCACCTTCATTGAGTCGAAGGCCATCGACGTCACCATCGAGTAATGCATCCCAAGGATCGGTAGGGTCCAAGCCATAGACAAGCTCCCAACCGTCCGGCATCCCATCGCTATCGGAGTCGTTGGCACCGGGATCCATGAGTTCGAGATTTGCAAATCGGCCCGGCGCGACAGCACCAAGTATGTACACCTCACCATCACGTTCAATCGTTGAAATGGATGCTATTTCCCCGGGCATCTCAGAATTCGTTTGCAAGCCATAAACATCGAGATAGTTTCCAGCGAGAACCCAAAGTCCGGCAGAGGAGCCCACGAGGAGTTCATTTCCGGTTGGATAAACAGCATGAATGTTGTTTGATTTCGCTAATTCATCGGCATTTGATCCAGGGTGTTCGAGCAAACCACCAAAGGACATGTCATTGAGTTCGAGATTTAACCTATGCAAACCAGAAGGAGTCCCAATCCAGAGCACGGTGGGGTTTTGTTCATTCGGGCCATCGAGTCGTAGCGTTTGCACTTCAGCAGGATTTCCAGTTGCCCCCAAGTTGAGCGATCTCAAATCATCGATTCGGTTGGGAATGTCCGAAGGATTGGCATCGAAGAAGAAGCGCCATGAAGGCGATGCATCGTCTCGTCCTGTTGCTGATTCAAGGGTCATCATCCCACGCTCAGTGCCCACGTAGAGGACAAGACCACCACCAGGAACTGTTCCGTGTTCCAACTCAGTCACGACGACACTGTCGTCCATCAATGCGGATTTGAAGTTCGCACCGATATCGTACGTTTGTGTGATCTGTCCACCTGAACTAACCTCGAGAACCATTCCGTCCCCGTTCGCACCGAGCGTGATGAGTTGCTGACTCGAACCTTCAATGGCGAGTTGATGAATTGCAAATACTTCTACGGGTTCAGATGAAGACCATGATTCCAATGGTTCGATGAATCCATCAACCTGAATCGCAGCAACATGAACACCATGCGAGGTTGCAATGGCTATCGAATGTGGGCCAGTGTCGCTCTCAACAAATACGGCCTCATGACCGATGATCCCCTGAGGGAACCAGTAATCTTGGGTGGTGTCAGTTGCATAGTCGATGCTTGTAAGTCCGTAACGAGTAAGGTAGTGCGCCGTAGAGTCATCGACCAAGATGCTTCGGACATCGTGGTGCATAATCGAGGGGTTTCCAGGAACTGCGTTGAAGGTCAGGGGATACTCGTGGAAAGAGGAATCGTTGACTCCGAGTTGAACTTCACGTAGGCCAGAACGCACTGTATTTCCTTCGTCATTGTGGATGTAATATTCTTCAAGATTCGACAACGCCTCGCCGAGATTCAAGGCTGAATCTGTCCTGCTTACATCTGCTGAAACGAGCCCGTCACGATTCAAATCCCAACCATCACGATCGTCATCGAGCAATGCATTGGAACGATTTAATGGATCCAAACCAAAGTGAACTTCCCACCCATCTGGCATTCCATCACCAAACGAAGGATAGAGCGGCCGTACTGCAAATCCATCCCAACTGTACCTGTCGGAATCATCGAGTAGTGGGTCAGTACCCAACCACAGATCTTCTCCGACAACACCAGTAGCGTTAGTCGTACAAGCAGACAAAAGATTGGTGAAAGAAGCATTTAATCCGTTGGTGATGAATGGCCACTGTGTTAGAACTGAACCCTGTGGCAACGTTGCATAGCACCACAATCCGTCAAGTTCCGTCGTAAAGTTCGCCGGCATACCGTATCGGTATTCCTCTGGAGAAGTGTATTGTTCAGCAACGGAAAGGAAGCCGTCCCGATTGACATCGAATCCATCTTCATCAGGATCGTCTGTTGCATCGCTTGCATTGAGAGGATCGAAATACGGGCAAACGTATCGCTGAGTAACTTCATCAAAACCACCTGCACGATCACACATCCAAACTTCAAAACCATCTGGCATACCATCACCATCCGTATCAGAAACCCGTGGGTCGAGGTACATTCGCTCTCCGTTTTCATCAAGCATACCCGTTAATCCACGAGCAAAACCAGGATCGTTACAGTTGTCAGGATATGGCCAACAATACTCTTCTGTATTGTTTAATCCGTCACGGTCAGTATCGTAATTTGCATCTGCTGCGTTGTCTTTGTCCAAGCCCTTCATCTGAACCAATCGACCATCGACTGCAGAAAAGTTGACCCAGTCTTCAAAGATGCTCTCATGAACGTCGGGAATGCCATCGCCGTCGAAATCTGTTGTTTTTGGCCCTTCACCCGTTGTCTCGTCCGGACGAACGTGGTTGACCGGAGAGATCGCAGGAAACTGAGACATGAAGAGAAGACCTGCGATAACGGCCAAAGTGGTGAGTAATGTGGTCTGGCTTCTACGCAACAAATTCACCTACGGCCGAACGCCCTATCGAAACTCCTTGTCTCCACGCTTATAGCAATGATGGAGCGTTGTTCATACACCGTGTTCTGATTTATGACCGAAAACACGTCAAATCCATCCCCACTAGGCGGTGTATTCAATATCCGTCTGCACTCGCCCATGAACGATTCGCATGGGTATGTCAATTACGCACCTCGGGACGGGTAGTCGTGGCAACGCCACACTTCTCAGCTCAGGTTCGGCTCATATCCTCGTCGATCAAGGGTTCAGTGGTGTTCAACTCGAAAAACGACTCAACATGCTTGATGTCTCTCCTTCCGATTTGGATGCGATTGTCATTACGCATCACCATGGAGACCATGGTGGAGGCGCTTTGATAGCACAAAAGCGGTGGGGAATACCAGTCTTTGCAAATCATCGAACAGCGGCTGAACTCGGGCTTCGTGCAGAATTAACACATCACTTTGAAGCACTTGATGTTCTACAATTCGACCAAGGAATATCACTCCTTCCCGTCCCTGTGCCACATTCTGGTGCAGACAATGTAGCGTTTGTAGCAAGTCATGGCGGTGAGCGCTCGGCAATCATCACAGACCTGGGGAGTTGGACCGATGAACTTGTCCATCATGTACGTGGTTGCCAACACATCGCTGTTGAGGCGAATTATGATCGTAACCGCCTGATGTCGGGCCCATATCCCTCATCGCTCAAAGACCGAATCTCAGGAAGAGGAGGGCACTTGTCAAATGCACAGACAGGAGAATTCCTCAATCAGGTTTGCACGGATGCAACACGTACAATCACACTGACACACCTTTCTGAGATGAACAATGCACCTCACCTGGCAGAATCAACGGTGCTGTTCGAAATTGAGGAAGTGTTTGAAGGCGACATCAATATTTCCATGCAAGATGGACCTCAATTTTCCCACTTTATCGGCAGACGTGATGGAGATGGATTCGCTACAAATGCAATTCAGAGGATTCAACGAGAATTGCCGTGAAACAACGACCTTGAGGTCAATGCCTAAATGCAACGGAAGACCTACGAAGAACAAGGGGGATTGAGATGCGTCGCCAGATTACTGCAAAAGATGATGATGCCGTCAGTGAAATCCTCGGCGTCATCATGATGCTTGCAATGGTCATCACCATTATGGGAGGGGTCTGGGTCTTTCTCAATCCATACATCGATGCCTTCCATGACAATACCAATTGGAACAGTGCAAGCAACATAGCAGATCGTGTTGAAGATCGAATCGATGTTGTTGGTGATTCGCCAGAAGGAACAGGGACACGACAGGCTCTTTCGCTTCGTTCATCGTCAATCAATGCGGCAAATCTTGTTGAAGAGTGGGTGATAGCATCGGATTTAACCCCCCATGAAGTTGTAAGTGTCGTTGAATTAAACGCCTCTTCATTCGAATTCCTTGCATTGAACGAGTCCGTCACTGATATTGCAGTTCATAATCCAACCACTACATCCGAATTTGCCGTTAATTCGGGTTTTGATTGGACCACCGTCGATCATAATCTTGACAGTGAAACGTTCCTTATCATCGACTTTTACGACGCAGGCGGTGAACATGTTCACCGGTGGTCACGATTCGTCCTCTCGGGATTGAGCATCAGCACTGCCATTGATGGAGGTATGAATGAAATCGCACTCATCAATGATGCTCGCATTTCGAAAGACCCTCGCTCATCTTGGACCATCGAAGAAGCACCTCGCATGCGCCTCGATACACTTGTTGATGGTTCAACGAGGCTTTCACTGGTTCTTACCGACGTACAGTTGAACGGTGCCCTTGGTAATGGACAGAACGTAGGGTTCAAAGTCGAATCACAAGGGCCAATCCAGCTGTTTACTGGAGAATCATATAATTTGCAAATCAAAGTCAAGAACACGCTTCATTCCGTCATTGACCCCCAATATCATGACATCTGGTTGAACGATTATACCATCAATCGTGCAGCAGGAACACTCGGTGAATACATCGGTATTACACCCTATCAACGAGCAAGTGGGAGCGATGGATTGACCGTGGAAACCCAAGGAAATGCTCTCTTCCTCGAGATTGATGTTCGTCGATTGGTGGTGAACGGATGATGGAACTCCACCGAGATGATGAAGCTGTATCAGCAGCAATCGCCACAGTATTGCTGTTTGGTGGCGTGATTTCCATCATCAGTTTGATGATGGTTACTATGATTCCTGTGATCGAGGAACTCGAAGGAAGTGTTGAACGACACGATATGGCAGCCCAGATGACACAATTTAACCAACAAACAGCGACTCTCTCCGAGCAAGGAATGCCAGGTGATGTGGTCACTCAAGAGTTCGTTCCTGTGGACGGTGCTCTTTCATGGGACGTTATGCGCAGTGGCATGTGGTATTCGACAACGTGGGAGGAAGATCATTCCTTCCGAATTCGAGATGCACTGGACTTTGATGACATGCTCAAAATCCGTCACCCTGAATCGACCACCTCAACAGCATGCTTCTCCGATCTACGTCTAGGTCCTGATCGCCCGTACCACTACACTGCTCCGACTTGGGCTGAAAGTGTAATCTTCACGACAAAACCGGGCTTGAGTTTCCCTCTCGGACCCATCGATGTTGATGTTTTACGGAATGAGGAGGTCCAAGAGACTGCTGAATTATTTGTTGATGATGTTCAGCAATGGTCGTTTGATAATGCTGATTGGTCTTTGGAATCTTCCCAAGAACTCGTCGTCCATTGGCTTCGTGGAGGAGAAGGAACCACTGAGGCACGACCTACCGATGCAAATGCAGATGGATTAGGCAGATCATGGGCGTTGCCATTACCAGCAGGAACCTCCCACATCAACATCGTAGCGGAAGAACTTCTCATGGTTCACGGCAACGGATTGTTTGGAGATTTTACAGAAGTTGCCTTACCGTCTGAACTCCTGAATGTGAAGACAAAATGGAACAAGACACTTGAACTCAACACTGCTCAAGTTGTTCATATTACAACAACTACCAATGCTCAACTTATGCTCTCAATCGGTGACACTCTAGGATCGGCCACATGGAAGAGTCTTACAGGCTCAATTCACGGTACATCGTTTATTCCTCCAACACAGGATGGTTATGTCTTATTGAGCAATCCAAACGATGAATCCGCCACCGTTACTTGGAGAGGTTCTGGCGTTACCATCGATGAGAAAAGCAGTTACAGTGTTGCTTGGCCTCCGCTCGAACTCGATGGAGCAAGCAATCTTCAGAGCGACCTACCTATTTCTGTCACTTGGACAAGTTCTTCTTCGCCCATTGGAGTGTTCGAACTTGGAGCAGCGGACACTGGAATGGAATCTGGATTGATGTTCAATTCGAACCACTCCAACATCTACAATCTGGAACTTCGATCGAATGGAGAGCAATCAACACTCAACATTTCAACACTTGCAGAGAATGAGACTGTCCTCAACCGAGGAGAATCACTACGCATCCCAGTTAATGGAGAAGCGCTTGATGTCGATACGATCAAAGGACATGGAATCTATGCACTGGTTGAATCTGGAACCATAGGATTGCAAGAAAGTCTTCATGACGGCGCACGTCGTTGTGTTTCAATTGATATCACAGCATCGGGCTGGGTTGATGTATCGATGCCATGGTCGAGCATGGGAGGTCGCAGTATTATCGATTTGCAAGAAGCTTGGCGCTCAGGAACATATCCTGCAAGTTTGCACGTTGAACTCTATGGCCTTATTGTAGAAGAGCCCTACACACCCATTGGGAGTGCTTGGGTGATGCAAATCTCACGATTTGTTTACGGATTTGAATCCTCAGTTACTGGAATGGAGGTGGCTATGAGCGGTGGAGCAGTCGTAACGAACCATCCTGAATTCAATCCGACGGTTCTAGCCCCGCCTGCTGACCGTGGTGGCCCAGGCCCCCGATTTGCAGCGACCATCCCTGCACTTCATCCAACGAGTGATTCCGCCGTGGGAGGAGGAGTCCTGTCAATGGAAGTGACCTTGACCAAACGAACCTCTCTCGCAAGTGATGTAGCATATGAGGTGCGTCGTGGCTGGGCAGAACCCTATGGAAAGGCAATTGCTCAATCATCTACTGACGGATTGGAAGGAAGTGAAGATTGGACGATCTATCCAGGCCGATTGGATTTGCTCAACGACTATGTTGGATGGGTACCAGACCCAGGGTTTGGAACTGTTGAATCGGTCTGGCATACTGCAGGCCAACCCATTCAATTTTCATTACAAATATCTACACTTGACGCACATGTTTCCGAGGTGATTGCATGAACATAACAACGCTTCAAAGAAACAGGGAAGGTGCTGCGACTGAACTCGGTTATGTCTTCACGTTTCTATTGGGAGTCTTGTTGTTGACAATGTTCAGTCTTTGGATTTACGACATCGAAACAGCAACAAGAGAGCGTTGGAATGAAGAAGCAATTGAAGCCAACATGAATGACTTATCTGCCGCGATTGAGCGTACCGATATTGCCAGTCGAATTGATGATTCATCCTATGCAGAACGTGTGTATTGGAGGGCTACAGAGGCGGATGAATCCCAATTTACGCTCGAATTGACCGATACTGAATTGATTCTGTACGATGCTCAAGGTGATTTGGACACCGAACGATCGCTCTCAGGTACTGCTTCAGTTCCACATTCTGGTGTGATCGAACTCGCTGGAGTTGAATCCATTTGGGTTGTCTATCACAATGGGAACATCACGATCGAACTCGACCGTCCGATGTTCTAGCGTCCCATAATTGCTGAGTGAACTTGTGATTGAACTTCACGCATGCGTGTACGTGCACCCAATTCTCTGAATACTGCGAGTGCACGCTGAAGGTACTCCATTCTACGTTGACGGTCTGGTGCAACTCCTCCCAGTTTAGAGAGCAACTCTCCGATTTGCATACGCAAGTCATTTGCTTCTGCGATGATCAACGCTTCTCGGTATCGCTCGAGCGCTTCTTCACTTCGACCACTGTCCTCAAGGACTTCACCAAGAAGAATCATCAATTCCACCATTGAAACTGGATCACCTGCATCGGACATGATGTTTAGCGATTCAGTGTAGTGGTGCATCGAAGTCTCAGCGTCATTCATCTTTGCGTGATATCGACCAAGCAATGCTTGAGCCCGAGCGTGGGCTAGAAGATCTTCCGCTTTATCCGTGCGTTCAAAGGCTTCAAACGCGTGTTTTCGAGCCCTCTCCACCTCACCTAAATCCAGAAGAGCACGACCAAGAATGATTTGAGCACTCAACAAGGATTCGTCATTGCTGATGATTGCCTCGACTTCAGAATACGCTTCCAGGGCCTTGTTGCGATCGTTTTTCCTTCGGTACAAATAACCCATGTTGTTGTAGGTTCGAGCAGCACCCTTTGCGTCACCAAGTTCTACTTGTACCTCAAGCGCCTCTTTGTGTGCACGAAGTGCGGTATCGGTTTGGCCTTGCTTCATTGCAATGTCTGCTTGTGAACCAAGGATTTCTGAATAGATTACAGGAAGTTTTGCTTCCTTGGCAGCTTCACTTGCTGTTTCAAAAATTGACGATGCCTGTTCAAATCGACCGAGCATTAACAGAATGTCACCTTGAAGTTGCATCATTGGAGCCATCAAATCAGGTTCTAAACGTTCAATATTAACACTCTCAATCAGGCTGAGCAATTCAAGATGTCCCTGTGAGACGAGTTGTCGACCGAACTCGACAATCTTCTCAATCGCTTCTTGTTCATGTTCAGAAGCAAGCTCGTGATAGATTTGTTCAAGAGTGGTTTCCGATGATTTGCTGAGTTTACTGTAGTACATTGCACAATTGCTGTGTACTGTTTGTTTGGTCTGTTCATCAATACTGCGTACAAGGAACTCACGAATCAAATCGTGAACGTCATACACATCGACATCGACTTGTCGAGCAAGTCCTTGCTCAACTAGACTGTCCAAAACGTCGATATCGAGTTCATGTGCAAGCAGAGCATCCAACGAAACAGACTCTCTAAAGACTGATAGTACTGTAAGAACACGTTTTTGTTCTGCTGACAGTTTCGAAAAGATTTCCTTTGTAACATAATGTTCCAGCGTATCATGGAAAGCCCCAGCTGATGCACCCCGATTGATCAGTTCCAAGACGAGAGGGTGACCACGTGACAAACCGTGAATATGCAACCATTGTTCGGTTGAAAGATCTTCAAAGCCTGTGAGAATGTTCCGTGCAGCATCAGAATCTAGACCATCGAGTGGAAGAACAAGACTGGTAATTCGACCTTCTGCATCTTTGGTTGGAACAACAGGCTTGAACGAACGAGAGAAAATCACTAATCCAATTGATTCCTCACTACCAAGAAGACCGATTGTCATCGATTGAATCGTTTGGAAGAGAATAGCATCCGAAACTTTGTGGAAATCATCGATGACGATGAGAGTGGGTGTGTTTTCGAGCGAATCGATGAGAATTCGGGCAGCATCATCGGGTTTTGGAACGGGAGTCGCTGCCAAATAATCGGCAAACGATGAATCTCCAATGTTAAGCAACCACTCTGCTAAGGACTCAAACAATGCACGTGAGCCCTCCCAATCTTGACAGCGATGGTACAGAAGATTTCTCCTGTGCATGAATCGTTCAATCAGTTTTGCTGCTATGGTTGTCTTCCCAATTCCAGCAATACCAGGAATCATCAATGTCGTTGCTCTTGCATCGAGGAGGTTGACCATGTTGTCAAGTTCTTTTTCTCTGCCAAAGAAATGGCGCAAACGAGGAAGATCACCCAAGGAAGTAACCAATTGCTTCTCAACTTGTTTTGACAAATCACGTTCAATCAAATCTTCAGACAATGAACGAGCATCAAGAATGAGATTGTCATCCAAATATCGGATGATATCGACAGGGCGCATTGTGAATGGCAAAACCTCATGTGCACCTCCAAGTGAAGTCGATACGGTTTCACCTTCAACGTTGATGCAACGAAATTGAAATTCTCGAAGACGATTCCATGTTTCTTCAGCAGCAATAATGCCTGAATCAGTCAAGAAGTACGCCTTTCGCTTCCGGCTAACTCCCTGAACGTGAGCTTGCCGTTCAACGAGGAGACCTTGATCTCGAAGTCCCGAAATGGCCCGAGGTACATTCGAGCGAGCAATTGCGACAGCATTTGCAATGCCCATTTGCGATAGTGCAAACGGAACCTCGACCTTCTCCTTGAAATCGGCATAATCCAAAAGATGCAACAGCACCTTCTCCTGAACGCCAGGTTTGGCTATCATTCAATCACACCGATTATTGTCCTGGTGGTTGGTAGTTTGGATCAGGAACCCATTGATTGGTTTCTTGGTCCCACATCCAGCCAGGATGCTGAGCAGATGCTTGAGGTGCAGCAGGCTGTTGAGCAACTGGAGCAGGTTGTGGAGCAACTGTTGCAGCCTCCTGTGGGATTGCAACAACCTCCTTCTTGCCCCATGCATATGGGTCAACTTCTTCTTCAACTTCTTGTGTCGCAAATCCTTCATCTTCAATGTCTTCGAATTCAATGAAGAAATATCCAATCCCACCGAGAAGCAACAAAGCCCCTACAATGATTCCGATTATGAGGAAGAGATTCGAACCGTCATCCGCTTCACCAACGACGACGTTGAACGAAGCTGGTTCAGAACTGCCTCCAAAGGTTTGACCGTCCATTGAGAATTTGAGTTCGTTCGATGCATCGTTCATGTCTTGAAGAGACAGTTCCATTGTCCAACTACCCGTATCGCCAACCACAACAGTCTTGATCAGTGTTTCTGATGCAAGAGAACGGGCTTCAATTCGTGCACCTGGAAGACCAGTTCCGTTGAACACGGCTGGATTCGTTGCAGTCACCGATTCACCAGTATTTTCTCGAGTGACGTCGAACTTGATTGCTTGGACAAAGAATGTGACATCACGAGAAACTGCGGATTCATCAAAGACGTCGCGAACCACGAATCGAACGTTTTCAATTGTCCACGAAGAAATATCTTCGTTCACTTGTGTTGTAGGAGGGTCGTATCGTGCGAAACCTTCGCTATCAATTGTAATGAAGTACTGGTGGTTATCGTCCGATGGATCTGTTTGGTCATCCAAGAAGTCAATGCTTAGTTGATCGAAGGAGGAATCCGGGTCGCTAAAGTATTGTTTCAAATCGAGAACTGCTCCTCCACCACACTGGTTTTCTGAGTTTGAATCAATTACACAGAAGATTGTCAACTGGTTTGGCCAATTCGTAGAATTGAATTGCGGAGGGATGTTGTTTTCATCGCTCGGCTTTGAAATGGTAATTCGAACAACATCCTCAACAGAGTAGTCTTCACCGTCATAGGCCTTAACCCGAATTTCGTATTGCCGTTCGTGAACCAACTTGCTTGTGTCCCAAACTGCTGACCATGAATAACCTGGACCTGCTTGCGTGAACGAAGTCACTGGGTCTGGGCCATCAAGAACTGGAAGGCCACTCGCCAAGTCTAGGATTTCGATCTCAACACGTGTGATTGTACCGTCTGCACCATCGCTTGCATATCCTGTCAGGAGCGTATTTGTTTCTGCTCGCACAGGTTGGATGCCATCAGGTTCCAAAAGGTCAACGATTGGAATGATATTGTCATTGAGAACTGTTACAGTACGAGTTGAAATTACGCACGTTCCTTGTTCATCATCACAGAAATCACTGTCACTCGCCCAAACTTCGAAAGTGTATTCACCTGTTTCAAGTTCTTCAAAGTTCCAATCGTATGCCCAAGCTACTGCACCATCAATGGCAAAGTGAGAGGCATAGCCATTTGGCCCACTAACGTCAAACCAGATGTCTTGAATGTCGGATCCCCACGTACCGGAATACGGATCCGATGCTGTTCCAGTGAAGAGAATCTTTCCATTGGAGTGGGTTGAGCCATCCAACGGTTCGTTAAGATAGAGTGTTGGAGGTACCAAATTCAGTTTGAATTTACGTACTTCAATTGGAGAGTAATCCAATCCGTCATAGGAACGAATACGGAAGGTTACGTCGCTTTCACCGTCAGGGTGAGCTGAAAGATCCCAATCGAAAGTCCATGTCTTGAACGGATGATTTTCTTTCGTGAGTTCTCCGTTTGCACCTGATGTGTCGACTGCATAGTACCAATCGGTGCTGCCAGGTGGTTGAATTTCGACACGCTCAATCATTCCGAATTGTCGATCGTATGCGATGACATCCAGAGGATATGGACCAGACTGTCCATCCCATGCTGTACCAGTGATGACCGCATTGATTGCAAACGAATCTCCATCGTATTGCTCGACGGTCACACTTGGCCTTAGGTTGTCGAGGCTGATAACGTCATCAACAGAACCACTGAGAACGAAATCGAAGTCTTTCTTACCCTTACCAAACTTGTAAGCTTCAACAATGTAAAACGGCAGTTCTCGGCCGTTTGCGCAATCAGGGTCATCTGCATCGACGAACGTATCTCCGTCATTGTCGTAACCATCTGAACATGTGTCTTCGTCGAGGATGGTTGGGTTACTTGGATCTGAGCCTGGTACAGTAACGCCAGTCTCCCCTACGAAATGATTCCAGTTTCGGTCGAGTAAGAAGTCAGATGGGAGAGAAACTTGTTGTGTGAATCCGAAACTATCGGTTGTTAGTTCGTAAATTGGCAAACCTGTAGCATCCTTGATGATGACGGTTGCACCAGCAACATTGCTGTTCTGTGCCTTGACTTGGTAACGGACCAATTCACCTTGACGTACTTGTGAACCCCAAGCAGAATTCTGATTCTGAACATGAATCTTCGATGCATCGAAATTCTGCAAGTCGGCGAATGAGAATACCGTTGAATTGTTGACAAGTTCGATCGCAAGTGGCATGTCACGCGGTGGAACGACAGCCGTATCTGGCAAGAGGAGACACTCGGATTGAACGAATGGACACTCTGCACCAAGCCATTGAAGCATGACAGGGTAGGAGTAATCTCCACCAGCATCAGGAATGTATTCCGATTGAACGGTTACTCGGGATTCTGAAATGTTGTAGATTTGGGTAGCATTTGTCCATGTGTTCCCAGAGAAATATCCAATCGAACCATACTTCTGCCCATATTGATTGTCAAAGTGTGTAATGTTAGCAGCGAATTGACCTGCTTCAATCTGGTTGCCTTGAACGTTCACAATGGAGCCCTTGATTCGAAGGCCGTCTCCTGCGTTGTTTGTAATGGTGTTATCGACGATGGTTGCTGAAGATGTGAAGACGTGAATTGCTGGACAAAGGAAATCTCCTCCATACATCCACAGGGAGTTGCATGTTCCTGAGTTGTTCGAGATGATGTTGTTTGCGATGTACGCACGATTTGGAGATGGACCTGGATAATTACTACCTTGGTCTCGGTAGTGGTATTCTCCGATTTGAACAGGCTCTTTAGCGGTATCTTGAATGGTGTTGTTTTCGAGTTCAACCTCTGATTGACCATAGACCCAAAAACCGTTGAATCCTGTGATTGGCCCTACTGTGTTTTCGTGAGCGATAACTGTAGAATCACGGATACCAAATCCTGAACCACCTGATGCGCCAGAAATGGTGTTCCTTGTTGCAGTTACAATCGCACCGTCATAGGCCGTGATTCCAGCACCCTCACCTGTGGTGATAATGTTGTTGTCGAGATAGAGGGTGTGAGCAAAGTCACCTGTTGTTTTGTAGGAGTTGGTGTCAATCGCATTGCACAAAACATCGAAAGTGGTGTTCCCAAGTGATCCCGATGAACCTTTGAAAAATACACCGTAAGCATTGTCCTTGATGTCCAAATTGTCCATCGAGACGTAAGAGGATTCAGCGTAAATCAGAACACGGCCACCGCCTTGGTTACCGCATTGAGCTTGTGTGTTACCCGTGAATGTCGATCCTGTGATGGTTAAGGCAGAGAGAATCCCTGCACCGGCCTCGTATGCTCGAACTGCTGCGGCATCGTATCCTCGACCGTCATCACCAATCGTGAATGTTGAGTCACGAATGGTCGGTGCTGCAAAATCAAGAGCAATGATGTTTGATGTATTGATGTTTGAGAATGCCAAATTGTCCGCAGTTGCTGAGGAACCTTCAAAGATCAGTGTCCCGTACTGAACAGCTTGCAGTGTTTGGACGTAAATTGGGAATCCGTATGCATTGTTGAATGAAACATATGAGAATCCAGTCGATGCTTGGTTGATGGTGCTGCGAATAATAACACCTGAACCGCAAGCAGCATCAGAATTGGTTAGCAATTGATTTCCTTGTTGATAACAGCGTCCAGCGACGGAATAGTCTGCAGGAGTCGCCCATTCAAATCGAATTTGGGATGATGCGCTTCCTTGAGAGGCACCGCATGCGGCAGATCCTGCACAAATTGCTCCTTCAACGTCGATGTAGACGCCAGGTGGAATATTGATTGTAGTACCTGCATTGATGACAAGCTTTGCACCTTCTGCAACGGTAACATCGCCGGTAAGAGTATGCGTACCGCTCCATGTTTCCGTGGTTACAATGGTTCCGTTTGATGTTTCATTAACTGCGCTAGCAGTAGGTACAGTGACCAATCCTATCATTAGGGATGTAAGAAGGAGTCCTACAAGACCTATACTTTTTCCAACATTTGCAATTCGCATGTTCATTCCTCTTTTGCAATGGAGTGGCTGAACAAATATAATACTGCGCCCCATTCGACACTGTTAGAAGTATCAAATCAACTCAATAATATCAATAAAATGCCCTCAAGAATATCATTTTGAATAAAGAATATCAAAAAATTAGCAATCGAAATTCAACAATTTGTGTCCTCAGACACTTGATTAAGCCATGATTTGGCCTTGAGTTGGCCATAACCTTCCATTGAATCATGAACCAAATCTGGACTCAAAGACCGCGCCAAAGCTTGCTTGACAAGTTGAATGCACGCTGTTGTTGATGTGGAATTTGGTTTGAGTTCTGGATGGGCTTCCAAAATCAATGAAAGCGCTCCAGCAACAAAGACGGTCGCATCAGACGTTCCACTCGAAGTATACCATTGATCATCGAGACCAGTGGACAAAATATCGACGCCTGGTGCAGTCAATTCTGGTTTTTGATTCGGATACACGCGCAGATTTCCATCGGAATCCATGGCCTCACCCATCGAGGATTGTGTCCAGACTGAACCGTCACGATCCGAGGCACCGACTGTAATTGCAAGATTGACGTTGCCAGGTGCACTAACATAACCGTCATCACCTTGACCACCATCGTTTCCTGCGGCAGCCACAACATAGATGCCAGCGTCAATTGCTTGCCGCGTTGCGGAAACAGCAGGACCTTCTCTTGAGGCAGATTGATCTTGTTCTCCTCCAAGTGATAAAGAGATTATATCGGCTTCAAAATCAAAGATACACCATCGAATAGCATCAGCTACTCTCGATTCTGAACCCGTATTGTTGTCACCATTTGCACTTAATGCGGCTGCCATACCCAGCGTGACATTGGGAGCAATTCCCTTCTGGAAATCATTCGAGAGTAGAATTCCTGCCATCAGCGTACCGTGGGCGATGGATCCGTAATCCTTCGGTTCTGCAGAATTCCCAACAAAATCCTCGAATACGACACTCGAGTCATCAAGTGAGGAATGACTGAGGGACAATCCCGTATCCACCATGCATACCCGAACCCCTTCTCCCGAAAGGCCATCCTGTTGAAGTTCTCGAATTTCTGAATCTTCAAATGCCCATTCAGATGTAGCAGGAGGCAATTGCAAGAGCAGCAAGTCCGATTGCCACAGAAGAACGGTGATACCCATGAAAAGAGCAATGACAATGCCAGATGCGAGAGAAAAGATGCGCCTTGGACGGAATGCAATTGAATCAGGCACTACAGGCGCCCAACCCATGACTTCAGCCCTCCACTGGCCTTCATGACCACTGGTTGATGCATCAACTGCTGAGAGAATCTTTGGCTCCCCTGGTTCGGGAAGCAATTCAACTCCTCGCAGTTCCTCCATGCCTCTCCCACCGCAATCGGTGGTTCTCTTCTATCAAGTCTTGTCTTCTGACGAATCAGAATCGGCTACCTGAGCCACGAGCTCGGGAAGACGCCTTGACTCCAAAGTAGAGGATGATAAAGATCAGTGCGATAATGACCACATTGACAATTGAGTTTGACGTTTCTTCAGAACCTTGTACAAGGTATTCAATTCCGAAGTCATCATCAACAGCGTCACCCGTAGTGTAGTTTGCATCGTCACCAAGAACAACTGCACGAACATCGTATCGAGTGATACCTTGACTTGCCTTAGGTAGAACGAACTCGAAGTCTGTACTACCGGATGCAGGTACGGCGAGTGTCATGTTCATTTCACTCATACCACTGCTGTCAAGATAGACTGTAACTTGTTGAGCAGGTCGCAATCCGTTGTTCTCGATGACAATAATGACCGAGTTTGGATCCACATCAGCGAAGTTGTTACTACGTGACTGCGAAAGACCTTGATTCCAATTCAATGAGATTCGAGCCGATTCGACGACGATTTCAACGTCTTCTTGAGTGATTCCATCTTCGCTTGTAATTCGAACTGTTATTGTCACTTGGCCATCATCAAAGTCTGAAGAGGATGTGACTGCAAATGCGAGGTCACGCAAGTTATCCTTTGCGATGGTTGTAACACCGTTCATAGGACTAATGATCCATCCATCAGGGAGATTGTCAAGAACCTCGTACGTGAACGAGTCGTCACCGTTACCGTTGTTGTTAATGGTTAGAGATGCTGTTGTAGCACCACCGGGTGCGACACCAATTGTCGACGTTACATCTGTTGTGTTGAACGCATAGTATTGAGGAATCTCAACATTGAGAGAAACCTCAGTCATGTCTCCGCTGTCCGCAGAGAAGCGGATATTGATGTCATGACCGTTTTCGAGCCACCAAGCGGCTTCAACAGTTGGTAGGACAATTCGAGCACGTACACTTTCGTTGAGGGTTGCGTTTGCTGCAACGTCTCCGATTCCAAGTTGTACGCTGGTGCTCTCAACCCAGTCTGTACCGTTGTAGAACTCTACTGCCCATTGGTCCTGGTCAGGGGATACTGTGACGGTTCCACTGACATCAAACGGATCTGCAATTTCTGTACCTTGGTACTGAGCTGCAACATCAAATTCAATGGATGTATAGTTGTCTGAGTCCGATGAATTAACCACAGCAAGCAGGTCACGGTTTTCATCACCGAGAACAGTAGCTCCCTCAACACCTGAGACAGTCAATGTGAGATCACTGTTTGTCTTACGGTTGAACGAAAGCATGACTGCTGTACGTCCTTCGTCTCCATTATCAATCGAAATTCCAGCAGTGTAATTCATGACAAGGTCACGTTGTACAGTGGAGAATTCAGAGTTGAAGGTTGCAGAGTTCGCAGGGAGGAGAACTTCCAAGGTTCCATCGGAATCAATTGGTAGTGTCCAAGCACGTCCGTCTCCAAGATCGACTTCAACATCAACAACATCAGTAACTGGTGAATCAACTTCATCGGTTCCTGCATTGAAGGTTTGTAGGTTGAACGAAGTGAACTCTGTTGAGAGATCAACCCATCCACCCTTACTCATGACGAGTTCAATGGTACCACCGTCTTGGACTTCTGCATCGAGGAGTCCAACAGCTACGCCACCACCGTTGAATGGTGCGTCATCTTCGTAAACAACTACGACCCATTGACCCGGCTCCACAACTGCTGTGAACGACAAGGTTTCATCAGCGAGTGTACCAATGACATCAATCGAGTCTTGTTGGTTTTCAGATGTACCGTACAAGGTGATGGATGCACCATCGAGTCGAGATGAATCGAGAACGTCAGTTACTGTTCCAGTAACCGTTACTTCTGCAGCAGACATTTCAATGTCTTGTGAGAGAGGTTCGTTCTGAACAACGTAAGTTCCTGTGTTGTTATCGTCATAGGAAACAACCCCAAATCCATCCTTCGAGACAGTGACTGTGTAGTTCTCAAGAATTGGAACATACAGTCGCCATACACCAGAGGAATCGGTTGCAACGACAGTATCAATGCTACCTCCTTGGATCGTAACATTTGCACCCTCGACGCCTTCATTTGCATCAGC
Source organism: Candidatus Poseidoniales archaeon (assembly GCA_013911465.1). Taxonomy (GTDB): domain Archaea; phylum Thermoplasmatota; class Poseidoniia; order Poseidoniales; family Poseidoniaceae; genus MGIIa-L2. The sequence goes on along the minus strand of JACETE010000002.1, from coordinate 22,410 downwards.
AATATCATCCTCATCGGTATCCCAGTACGCCTTTCCGCCGATCTCGACTTCAAGTGCTGCATAAACAACACCCAATGAGGTATTGGTGTCCATTAGGACAGGCGCATCGGAGGTATCAATGGTCCAGAAGCGCTGTGCTGCGGATTCATTCATGTACAAACTCCAGGTACCTGGCATGAGCAATTGTGTAGCGTTTCCATCAGCATCAGACGGGTTCATTGTGACGTTTCCGTAACCATCATGGCTGACAAGAACGACCCTCTTACCGACAAGTTCGGAATCTGTTCCGCTCTCCTTCAGTGTTAGGGAAACCTCGATGGTTTCAACAAGAGCAAGGGAAAGGTCGGTTCGAACTGACGAGTCTGCATCGATTGTGATCGGCATTCGGAGTGATTCCATCATTCCATCACCGTTGAGAATCGGAGCGACGACAACAATGTAATCACCACTCTGAACGTAGGTTGCAAACGATCCGTTTTCATCAACACTGATTGGCACGTAATTCGAACCATCAGGTGTTGAGAGAAGGAAGTTCTCGACCATCGCTGAGCCGTTAGCCCATGAAATGGTACCGTTCATTCTCCATGCATCAACAATTGGCACAAGAACCGCTTCTTCAGGTCCTGTCAAACCAATTGGGACAATGTCGAGAATGGCGTTGATCTCAAGGCTTGCATCCGTAGCATTTTCATCAGATGCATCCAAACTGTTGGTCGTGATTGCATAGATTCCCGGACTGAGAATCACGTCTACAATACCATCTGCTGAATAGTCAGCCGAAGTGATGTTCACTTGTTGTCCAACTTCAGACACAGGAATCAATTGGATATCTGGTCGAATTGCAGTTCCGTTCTCGAAGACACCATCACCCAAATCTGTGAACACGTTGAATGTCACAGTGCTGTTCGCTGGGTTGGTGATCAACTCCACAGGTTCAGGGTTCATTCCGTCCTCAACATTGACGATGTAATCCGTTACTGAATCAGCATTGTAGTCTGCATCAGGGATGCTAAAGGTCCATGTTCCGTTGAGCAATTGCATGTTAAACAGTCCTGCATCATCGGTCGCAGTAGTCCATACCACGCCATCTTCACTGGTTGCATGGATCTCCACAGGTTCGTAGTTCGGGATATCTTGGTTCCAGTTCGTATTGTTGTCAAAGAGTTTGACTGCTCCAACAACATCGACAGTTGGACCAAGGATGAGGACATCAAGAGTACTCATTCCTTCCGAGACTGTAACGACAGTTCCAGCCGCAAATGCTGACACTGAACTCTGAGCATTCATGTTGAATGTCATTCCAGCTGGCAAACGTTGACTGAATTCACCAAACTGGTCCGTTACTGCCGTGAACTCGAGTCCATTACCATGGAATCGGACAGGAACTGAACTTGCGTTCTCGTACAACTTCTCTTCGGCAGGAAGAGCAAGCCATTCTTGGTAGGTAAATCCAGCTGTGTTTGGAGCATCGATTGAACCGTTGACCCACACAGAGGTTGCATAGGTGAAGTCCAAAGTCAAGTCCGAATCCTCAACCATGACTTCCTCGATCAGGATGTAATCCTCATCGCTGTTATCACTGATTGACCATTCTCCAATCGGAAGTTCGACGACAACAACGCCGTTTTCGTCAGATACGACATCGATTGGCATCAAGCCAAGTGGGTCGGTGAAGTTGACTTCACGTCCAGTAACGTCAAACCCTTCAGGACCATTGAGCGTAATGGTGAGGTCGTACATCTCAGGTACGCCGATGTCAAAGGTGAAGTTCATTGGTTCATCGTAGACCTGCATTGTTTGGTTCAGTTCGTAGTAACCATCGTTGTCAAGGTCAACTCGGAGATAGTAAATTCCAGCCGTCATAGGACCGTAACTAACATTTCCTTCTTCGTCCGAAGTGAGAATAATCATTTCATCCTCACCGAGTTCGACATCGATCAATTCAATCTCTTGATTCGGGATTGTATCGCCTGCCATGGTGGTAAGTGTGTCCTCGAAGAGTGATGCAGGTACGGTCATCGACAGGTCATAAGTTGGTTCGATTCCAACCTGCACAGGGTCAGGCAGGAGGATTTCTCTTCCATTCGGCATCAATGCAATCATATTGTAGACACCGGGGACAAGTCCAGTTCGATAGAACGAACCGGGGTTGACAATGTCACCGCTGAACGTACCCGGACCAATGAAGAGACCTGTACCGTTGAGAGTTCCTACACCTTCGAAGATACCTGTTCCTTCAAAGGTCTCACCATCGAGTTCCTTCGTCAGAGTACTTACACCATCAGACGTTAATCGTCCGTTGGCTGTAACTTCTCCATCCAAGAGATAGGTGGAGAAATCCGTGCCTTCTGAGATTAAACATAGAGTTGCATTATCTGGCATGGTGTTGTTCTCACCACAATCAAGTGATGCGTTGTCGTGTTGAACCCAAGTAGCTTCAATGGTACCCATACCAATCCATGTGCCGTTTCCTGAGAAGACACGTGCATCGGAGATTTCTCGAGTAAAGTTACCAGTGAAATCGTAAGCCAATGCCACGCCTTCGCTTGTGAAGGTACCCACATCGGAGAAGGTAACCTCTCCAGTTCCTTGCAGGACACGAGTTTCGTCAGTGTCGAAGGATCCGTTTGTGGTTGTGAGCGTGTAGTTCTCGGTCATGGCCCAGATGTTTCGGAGGATGAAGTCGGTCTCAACGAGAGGTTCTCCATCGAAGTCACCAAATCCACTCCAAGCAACTGTACCAGAAACACCAGTACTCTGGACTTCGATGTCCATTGCAGTAGTGACGTCTTCATGGCGATCTGCTTGAGCGCCTGTAACATTGAGTGTGGTTTCTCCGAGCCAGGTCATGTTTGCAACTTCGCCAAGGACTGCGGTGATTGCATAGACTTCACGATCATCGTTGACATCTGTCAACACATCACTGAATCCACTGACGTAATCACCACTTTGGATCTCCTGAATTGCGAAGGTATCATCAAAGACACCAGCAAAGGCAGAGACTCGGATTCGTCCAGCAGGCGCAAGGAAACTCCAGTCACCATTCTCGTCTGCATCAGTTACACCGATTGGAATCCAGTATGTGTCTTCGTCAAGGTCTTCTGAATCCTCTCCAGAGAATGCATCACGCTCGATAAGAATTCGAGCGTTTGGAAGTCCCATACCATCGTCTTCAGTCATGACAGTTCCTGAGATTTCAGCACCAGAATAGTACTTCATCACCTTGACATTGTCGTTGGCAAGAATTGCTGGTGTGTCTGGATCATACCAGTTTGCAATAACAAAGTGATTCATCATTGCACCCGGTAGAGGGTAAGCTTGCTGGAGGAAGGACGTTCCTCGAGCACTTTCATCCAGTTGCTGTCTTGGTTGCGGATTCGTCGAACCAGCATCTGCACCGAGTGTTGATGCTCCGTATCCCACATAGGAACGGGCAAGCATCGTATCAAAGAATTCAGGGAGATGATCAATTCGTATGTCTTGAACCGTCAGTGGTTGAATTTCTGCTCCGGATTGTTGGTCCAAGATGTCCTTCAACATTGCATCGTCAACTGCTTCACGGTCCATCTCACGAACAGGTTCATCTCCACGCTTGGTTTCGTATACCTCATTGGTGAAGGTGTTGAAATCCTGTCCAGAAAGGATGGTAGGTGCACCGAAGATTCCCAACGGACGACCTCCGTTGTAACCAGCCTCTGAATTGTAACGACCAGCACGTGGGTAGAGCTTGTCATCAATAGCAAAGTAACGAATTTCGTGGTCACGTTCAATCGTTGCACCAGGTGCTCCGTTGTAATCTTGAACAACATAATTGTCTTCGAGTTCAATGACATCATGGTAGAGATCAACGACCGTGTCGTCACTTAGACCATTGGTCAACAACTGTACGACCAAAGCAATGTGTGCATTGGAACGATGGATGTGCGTAGAAACGGATGGGTATTCCTCAACCAAGTCGGAGGTGTACCAATAGTCTCCGAAGGTGTAGTGCGTGACGTCAGTTACTTCTTGAGAACTAACGTCTGCATTGTTTCTGAATGTGCTGTTCGCAGATTCTTCAGTAACATAGTCCCCGTTGAAACAGAATTCTTCGCTTGGGTTCTCACAAGGAATCAATTCCCCATCAGCCCAAACACGGTAGTGAAGTCCGAGAGACTCGTCAGGAATTCCGTTTGAGTCAAGCGGGTAGCCGCGAGTCATGTAAGCGTCGCCTTTGTTCTTGAATGCAACAAAGGAATGGTCGACAACAACATCTGCCATTTCATCGAGATCCTTTCCATCTTGGAGCAGAATCAATTTAATTTCATCCATTTGTTGTTCGTTAAGATGGTCATCCAATGCGGATTCGAATGCTGGCGTGAATTCTTTCTCGCCTGTCTTACCTACGTTGTATGTGATATCTCCAACTGCGAGATGTTGTGTGAACATAGCAACAAGGTCTGTTTGACTTCGTGCCAACAACATGTTACCTGAAGCAGGGATACCTGTCTGGAAGTTATCGGATACGGAAGGGTGCTGACCGGTGTTGAGGGCTTGGAAACCGTAGTCCCACCATGAGACGAAAGCAGGCTTATCTCCGAATTTCATTTCACAGAGGCTCTCACCTGAATCCCAAATTCCATCTTCCCCATCACAGGATGCTTTGTCTGTTACACCTTCGTGATAGACGTCTTGTTGTGATAACCATTGATGGGCATCGTTCCATGACTGTCCATTGAAACCACTACCGAATGAGCCCATGTATGCACGGCCTCCAAAGGCTTCGTAGTCACGACTGTCGAGAACAGAGAATCCGAGTCCGTCCCAGCGCATGATGTCTGGTATCGTGTAGTAAATCGATTCATCCAAGTCACCTTCAGCAGGAGAGTTGCTTGGAATGGCTGAGTCCAACCCATAGGTGAGTTGTTGCCCAGATAGCATGATCAGAACGAGAACAACTGCAGAGAAGGATGGCATTCGCCATACTGCACGACGTGCACCTGCAATTCGCTCCGAAGGAGTACGAATTCCAGCCCGACGCCAGTTGCGAACGAGACCTTCCCAATTCGCCCACTTCCAGAATCCTACAATTCCAGCAGCACCCATAACGGCGACAACTGGTGTTGCGTTGAAGAGGAAACGAGCTGCGGTCCAAGACATGTATGTGGCAGTAAAAATCCACACTGCAAAGACAAGCGAAATTTGACTTCGTTGGCTAAAGGCTCTCCACAACGAGGTCAATCCTACGACCAATGCAAACACGAACACGATTGGTCCGAAACTTGCAAACATGTATCCACGATCGGGAGCATTTGCTTCAGCAACAGTACCGAAAATCTTCGTCTTGGTGAAGTAGCCACCACCGGTGAACAATACGTCCCAAGCGTTGCTTAGGTTGGTGAGTTTCAAGACATACAGCGAAGCAAGGAATACGGCAGCACCTACTGCGAGTGTACCAAGGACGAGCAACCATGGCTTGTCACGGAAACCAGTGGTGATGTACATGATGACAATGGTGAACAAGAGGATGAATAGGAACGGTTGCAAACCTGTTCCATCAAGCATGAGGTTCAACTGCGGATGAGCGTAGAATGGTAGTGCGATGAGGAAGTTGGTCATCAGCATGGTCAAGAAGAGCGTACTCAGAATTGTTGAGTCTCGACGACGGAACATGTTGATAGCAACTTGTGCAGCATAGGCGAGGAACAGAATTGCTGGTCCGACTACGAATCCCTTCCATCCAAGGCTTGCAGCAGCAAATGCTACACCTGCCAAAACAGCATTTGACATAGCATACTTGCGCTCTTGCGCAACAGCACTCATTGCACGAATCATGTGGAGCGGGCGAATCGATGTGGTTCGAACCAAACGTTCTGAACCAGCATAGCGAACGGCTCGCAGATAGAACATGAATCCAATCGCAATGAACAGCATGACGAACGAATCGTGGTCAGCAAGTCCCCATGTTGAATGGGTTACGTGAGCAGGCATGAATGCAATCAACCAAGCAGCGATGACACCTGCAGCCTTTCCGAAGTGATCTTTGGCAATAGCGGCAACTGGCAAGATGGTGAGTGCACCATAAATTGCAGGAAGAGCAAGCATGCTCCACCATACAGCATCATCACCGAGGAATGGTTGAAGAATCATAGCACCAATAGCCAACGACCAGGAAAACAAAGGAGGACGTGGGTTTGCTCCACCGATTGGATAGAATCGATCTGCGTCCATGACAAGGTGAGCATTCTGAGCAAGGATGTAGTCAACGACACGCTTCATGTACCAAGGGTCAGAACCACCAGTCATATCGAAACCATCGGTTCCGAGAGCGTGCATGGAAGGAACTGCATACCATTGAATTCGGATGACAAAACCAACTAAGAAGGCAACCATTGTGAGAAGACTTGCCCAGTGAGCATTCCAGAATTGGCGAGCGCCACTCGGACGGTGTTCTTCTCTGTTTGACCAGCCACCGTACTTTTCGTGATTTCCAATCATCGAGATTGCGACACCGACGAAGAACGTGATTGCCAACCAAATTAACGGAGCCCAAGACTCTGCAAAGGTCTCGTTGGTCCAGAATCCTTCTTCGTACCAAGTACCAATGAGGTAAAGTGTCCACAACGAACTCAAGGTCATGGCACGTGTAAACCAGCGTTCTGCGACCATTCCAGATACGATGATGGCGAGGATTCCCGTCAGGAGTGCTGTGTAGTAGCCAACAAATCCATTGGCTTCCACACCACCTAGGCCACCTAATCGAAGACGGTCTGCAATGGAGCCTTGATCAAAATGCCAGATTGTGGCAAGATGGGCAGCTGCCCAAACAAACAAGGCAATTTGCAATGGAAGTGCTTGACGGTTCCATCCGCTTTCAACTGTGTTGAAGGAGAACCAGCCTTTGTCACCTGCGGGGTTGAGAACACCACGACCAACGACACCGATCAACAAACCGAGAATCGGGAACACTGTGAACCATGTAAAGAAAACAAATCCAAGTGCTGTTTCCTGGAACGTTGAGACGTCATAGGATTGTCCCTCAGAGAATTCGTACATGCTTGGCAAGTACGAATCTGCAGCGGCAGCAGCCGTAATATCGAATGCTGAATGGACACCAACTCCCGCAAATACGAGCATTGTCATCCATTCGTAGCGCTCACGAGTATCGAGAAGATATGCGCCGAAGAGAACCACGAAGAAGGTGAATCCAACAAACCCAGAGATTTGAGATTCAGCAACTCCTGACCCAACAAGAGCGAGGACAAACATGGCGAGGGAGATTTGTGTTTGCGATACAGACTCTGGAAGGGTTCCTAGTTCACGGAGGATGCGTGGTGTAACGGCGAGTAGGCCGGCCACACCGGTGACGATGAATGGTGTCACCGCATCACTGTTCAGTTCAACGTCGATCGACATGAGGCCGTCGACATAGTTTGCTAGTATTGCAATCAGTACTGCTAATGGGGCAATAAGCCATCCAAAAACAGGGCGTTGCGAGGTCTTTGATACCTTTTCCATTTTTTTCCCTCAGAGGATTGCTCGACAGCAGCAAGGCTGGAGCGTTTTGCCCACTTTCGACCCTCTTTTAACAATGACGATGAAGGAGGAGGGAAAATCGAGTGACGTCATCTAAATTTATGGTTCAAAGCGCACGATGTCCAATATCAGTTCTGTGGTGAGAGCCTTCGAGAGATATTTGTTGAATTCGATGGTATGACAGTTCCCGTGCTTCTTGCAAGGATTGTGCTACTGAAGTGACGGACAACACTCGACCACCTGATGAAACAAGCATTCCTGATTCATCCACAGTCGTTCCGGCATGAGACACCCACGCCTCAGGCGTATCAAGTGCATGCTCAGCACCTTGAATAGAGCGTCCTTTGATTGCAGATTGAGGATAACCCTCCGAAGCGAGTACAACTGTGAGCGAGTGAAGATTCCTGAAGGTCCAAGTCGTTTGGTTGAGCGTATCAGTCGCTGCACTGTACAGGAGTTCACCTACGTCACTTTTGATCAATGGCAATGTTACTTGGCACTCTGGATCACCAAACCGTACATTGAATTCGACGACATAGGGATCCCCTTGCTCATCGATCATCAATCCAACGTAAAGCACCCCTCGATAGGGAATTGTCATGGATGAAAGATAGTCATACATCGGCCCAACAATGCGTTCAGTAACTTTCGAATGGATTTCTTGGGTCACAACTGGAGCTGGGCAATATGCTCCCATACCACCGGTGTTTGGACCCTTATCGCCATCAAAAGCTCGTTTGTGGTCTTGACTGGGAGGCAAACAAACGTATCCTGATTGATCCATTACGACAAGCATACTTGCTTCTTCACCAGGTAAGAATCGTTCCAACAGGACATGCCCATCCGTCTCTATCGATTGAAGAATGAATTCTCTTGCCTCATCTCGATCGGATGTGACAACAACGCCTTTTCCACCTGCAAGTACATCTCGCTTGATGACCCATGGTTCATGAGAACGGGAGTCGAGTATCTTGTTGATGTCCGAAGAAGAATCGATAAGATCGAATTCTGCAGTAGGCACACCTGCCGCATTCATCGCTTTTTTTGCAAACAATTTGGACCCTTCGAGTTCTGCATGCAACTGCTGTGGTCCAAAGCAAGGAATTCCAATTGATATTAACTTGTCAGACAGCCCATCGCACAACGGTGCTTCGGGACCTACAACAACAAAATCGATGTCTAAGTCTCTTGCCAAACTGACGAGCCCATCAATATCAGAAGCGCTCACATTATGATTGAATCCGAAACGAACAGTTCCAGCATTTCCTGGAGTGGTATGAATTTCAGTGATTGAATTTGATTGGGAGAGAGCAAGACACAAGGCATGCTCTCGTCCTCCGCCTCCGACAACGAGGACACTACGACCCATAGTTTGCCCTAGAGCGTCGGGCTGATAATTCAACCGATTGACCCCTCAGAGGACAATAGGCTTCATGTGCTTGGTAGTCTCAGATTCTCTCATGAGCAACGTAAGTGCTGCAACTGACATGGGCCTCATTTTCCTCGCTTTGATGACATTGTGGCTGTACCTTCCAGGATTTATTGCCAACACCTTCGCAATGATGTGGGGCAAGTGGCTACCAAAAACGGGGTATGGCCCGTGGCCAATCGATGGAGGGCGTGTGATGAAAGATGGAAATCGGATGCTCGGAGATGGGAAGACATGGAACGGTCTGATTGGAGGTTCGCTAACTGCAGGGTTGCTTTGTATGCTCCAAGTTGCAATCGTTGGCACGACGTTTGACGAAGCGACTGTTTTTGTCTCTCCCTTGATCGGCTCAGAAGATGCTTGGTTTTCCGTTGGAGGCACATATCTCTCCGCTTACATTCTCGGAGTGTTTCTTGGATTTGCGTGTTTATTGGGAGATATGACCGGCTCATTCTTCAAGCGACGACGTGGACTCAAGCGAGAAGGTGAGGTTTCTTCCAAAGCCCCTTTGTTGGACACACTACCCTTCGCCATCATGGTCTTTTTGTGGGGTCAACTTTTCTTGGGATCTTCACTTCTTGCTTCCAATGAATTGCTTCTTCCAATGGCCATTATCATCGTTATTACACCAATTCTCCACCGCTCATTCAACTTAATTGGATACGCGATTGGTTGGAAAGACGTGCCGTACTAATCGGAGAAGGATTCATGGTTGACCTCTCGTTGGGAGTGTCATGCGCATTGCTTTCTTTCTAGCCATCCTCATGATTACACCCCTTGCACTCTGTGGCCCAGTTCTAGCCTCGCCACCGACTCAAGGAGATACTGTCAACATAACTGATACGGTGGTATGGAACGACGGAACATTTGATGGAGAAATAATCGTCAAAGAGGGAGGGTCTTTGCACTGGAGCGGAGACATTATGATCGAGCAAGATGCTCAAATAACTGTCGAAGAAGGTGGTACACTCCATTTTGATTCGGCTAACATTCAAACTGAGAATGCCGCATCAACGCTCGTGCTATATGATGGTACAGAGATTGGTATCGATGAAGACATCGATGACACATCCGCTACCATGAGGATCTTCTTCAACATCGATGTTCCACAAGAGGCACATCTCAACCTCACCATCGACGGCACAACAACCAATGAGATCACTGGAGAAAGTGCAACCTTCACAGTTGATTTATCCCAAGAAGTCAACATCGTTGTCGACCATTATTATCCATTCCAGTTGGGCATAACGCACATCGAACTGTTCCATTCAAATGCGGAATTCATGATGCTGAAAGCAGCTGAACTTGCTCAGACTGGAGGATTTGTTTTTTGGAATCAAGCAACATTTAGCATAGCGAATCATGGAACACTTATTATGAATCATTCCACCATCATGGCAGCAGATATTGCATGTACAGGGCCTTGTTCAATTGAAAACTCAGACCTTTACGGGAGTGGACCAATCCATGTTGCGGATGGTTCAAGCCTAGAGTTCGTCGAATCAACTATGCTCGGGTCCCGAACCGATGAAGACATTATTCTACATGATCAAGCATCTATCGAGTATACAAACTCGAGCGGCACAGGAGGATATACAGATTCTTGGATCAGGCTGCTTTCGAAACGCGAATTGATTGTAAATGCACCCGTCGCCACTGTTTTGGGCACTGGAATCGGATACAGTGGAGCTACGATTAACACCGTTATTTATGGAGAACTTAACGATTCGAGTACTTGGACAGTAAACATAGGCACCAATGAGCATAAGCGCATTGTTGAATGGCTTGATGGGGATGGAATATATGGACAAGAATCTGGGTCAATCAAGGTCACTGTTGAAACGAACTGGGGTGACTTTGTTGTGGACACTGTTGCACCTCGAACCGCAAGTGCAAACATTGACGTTGTGTATCCACAACTCAGCATCGACAAGGTTGAGCCAGAAGCAGTAACTGCAAACACAGGAAAATCGCATGGAGTCATGGTCACCATCTCCAACACAGGCACCGTTGCAGTAGATCCAAACGTCCGTTGCTATGTCGATGGTGTTGAAGCACAAATCCCATCCATCACCACAGCGAACTGGGCGGTCGAGCCCGGAGAAACAAAAGATGTACCGGTCACATGGTATCATCAAGAAGATGGAGCGGTTCAATTGACTTGCAAGTTCCTCTATCCAGATATTCTCGATCCAGTCAGCTACCTCATCGCCAGTGAGACCGGAACAACATCAGGAGAAGTTTCATTCACAACTGCTGAAGAAGTTGATGAATTGCCAATCGTTCTTTATGGTGCAATTATACTAATGGTGGTCATCTTTGCTGCAGTTATCGCAGTACGAGCGGGTAAAGAGGTCACAAAGGATTACGTTGCAGAGGAAACCCATCCTGAAATTGATGACTCAAATCAATCAGAAACAGCAAACGAATCAGAGGATAAAGAAGAATGGCTTGACGCAGATGGGGAATCTATCGTAGCAAGTGACTAATTCAAAAAATCTTCAACATGTTTCCATGCTAGGATCTGGCTTTTGCGAGTCTTCGTTATTGTTGTAATTTTCAAAATCCAATTCCCATGCTACATCGGTATCGATAATCGTCCCGTCTGATGTAGTGTCTTCGGTGTTCATTTCTGCGTAGAACGTGTTGTGAATACGAACTTCAAATGTATAGCAACCGTCTTCATCGTAATTCATTGCATCAAGGCTAAGATACTCGCCACGAGCATCATCATTTGCATCCCCAGGCATAGCAAACCAGCCATTGATGGTAACACCTGAATCGCCTTTGCATGAGATGCCGTCTACTCCGTTCACATCGATAGTTGGGAACCCTTTTTTAGATGGATTCGAACAATCCGTGCTGTCATAAACGACAGAACCACCTTTCGTTATGAGGAGTTCAAGTGTATAATCAGATTCAACCCAAATTCCACCAGTGCTCGAATGCCATCCAGAGTCTTCATGAGCGTGCGCACTAGGCAAAAGCCCGGCTTTCATCTCGACGAGAATTCCCTCAACCTGTTTATCATTGCCAGGATTGTTATTGTCCCCAGTCGACTCTTGACTGATGATGGGGGTTATTCGGACACCGGAATCCTTGACTTCTCTGGTCATGAATTCAGGATTAATTTCAGTACTTTGCGTAACATCTCCCGAGGTTACCTCGATCATATATTCGATTTGTGTTGTGCTCACGTCACAGGCGGAAACGCCACATGCCCATGCATTGCCGATGAATATATCCTCCAGGGGAACATTAAACCTAGCTGAATCCTGCGAGAGAGACTTAGTTTCGCTCCACATGGTGTCTCCATTTGCTGTAACGATAGCATCAACTTCCGATGCAGATCCAATCACACGGAATGAGAGTTCATTTGAATCCTCTTTGAGTTCCACATCTGCTATTCCAAATGAGCTCTCTGGCATAAGCATTGAAACACCGTAAGGGCCAAGGGCAAGAAGAACGGCAAGGGCAGCAGCACCACTCATCCGCATTGGTTCAACTCCTCCTTCTGACATATGTTGGCCAGCATAAAGCGCACCTAGACCAATGACGAGGACAACGAGAACAACAATCAAGCCCCAAAATCCGCCTTGGAGTGAAAGAAGTCCGCCGACGACAATCACTGCCCAACCAATGGATGTTAGAATAGCCGGGATATCCGGGCCATCACTGGATTGAGCAAGTAGACCGGCTCCAGGCTTCGATTCCTGCTCAACTGGTTCTTGTTGTGTTGCGTCTTCTGCTGCAGTAGCCTTACTCAAGAGTCCACTCATATTCTCAACTCATAGAACCCTCGCATGGATAGGTTATGAACCCAACCCCGCCAGGGAAGGGATTTCAATCAATTTGCGAGTTACAGACCGGGGGCGGCTTCACGCCACTCTTCCTCTTCATCTTCGGCATTGACAAATCGTCGTCCTGCGACTGCTGCGGCCAAAGCGACCATCGACAGGGCAGGGATGATTTCGAAGCCTGGGAGGTAGATACCACGGACGTAGATAGTAATCATCTGGGATTCACGATCACAGCCACCGTTCTTGCACGAGAAGTCAGATTCAGCATAAAAGTCCAATGTATGATACGCATCTGTCCAGCCTTGGGTCTTTGGTGTACGAACCTGTATTCGGACCTTGGATGGAGCAACCATTGGCTCGACATTGACCTTGCTGATTGGGATGTTAATATTGAAACCTGCATCTTCGAGAGATTCACGAGAATTTTCTGAGATTCCAACGTTCATGAAGTCGTATTGGTTTCCGAGATTGTATACCTTGAACTCAAAGTCTTTGTCAGTCTTTGGCATCAATTGAACGAAGGGCTCGACAGCTTCAACTTGGAGTAGGGCGAACTGTGTGATTGACACAATCATCGAAGCGCCAGAGGTAGCGACGTTGGCGGGTGGCAGGCCACTGATCTCTTGGACCGTGCCTTCGACTTTGAGCGTGCGTGCTTGCATTGTCATGAAGGGTTGAGCACGGACAACAACTTGGAAATCTTCTTCGCTACCTGGGCCGACGTAAATGTCACCTGGCGCTGCTGCTGCCAAACCATCTGACGTGACTGAAAGGGCGACCTTCTCAATGTAAGATGTCGGGTTCGAAGCAGTACAGGTTGTGAAACCAACCAACGTCGAACCAGGTTTTACATCGACCTTGATTTCAGCAGGTTGACAGGTTATGGATACGGCTGCAGTCGGAATCGGCGTCTGTGCTTGTGCAGGTACTGCTACAAGCAACAAAGATGCGACGTAAATCAATAGAACGGCAAAGGTGCTCTTTCGGGTTGACATCGTGCTCACTATCTTAAGCCACCCTATCGACCCTCATAACCATTGTGTCGCCAAGTGTCCCTTGGAGGAGTGAATAGAGTGGGCCTGAAGGGATTTGAACCCTTGACCGCCCGGTTATGAGCCGGGTGCTCTAACCAACTAAGCTACAGGCCCTGAGCAAGGCTGTGAAGATGTCCTTCATGAGTTTGCCGAATCAAACATTGCTAGAGATGACTGGGATGGTTTTGTCTTCGACCGTACAATTGATTCGCAAACATCTCGTATTTTTTCTGGCACGAACACAAGAATTCGTTCTTCAGATTGAGTGAGCGAACGGATAAGAGGGGAGTGCTCGGCTGCGTCTCTCCCATCTTCGAGAATGATACCTTGCTCGTATGGCATGTATCCTCTCTTACGAATTGAAGCCGTAATGAGATCGTGAATGTCATCGTACCCTTGTTCTTTAAGGTAAAAGCGGAGATCATCTTGAACCATCTCAAACATTTCACTTGTCAACGATGGAATCCGCAAGGATTTGTGGTAATCTCTTCGTGCCAAAAGTCTCGATGCGTATCCAGAAAGAATCGTATCATCATGAGCAGCAAATCGGCCCATTGCTACTTTGATGTGAGAATCATGTAAAGCAGCATATTGGTCTGGACTCAATGATTCATTCAGAAGCATGTGTTCAATTTCTTCTCCTAACTCGATCTTGCCGTCTTTTGCAAGTTCCCTCGCACGAGCAAGCATTCGAACAAGGTACGATTGGGTAAGCATGTTCACCTTGTGAAAATACACTTGATTGTACATGTGATAGCGTGTGACAAGGTATGCTTCAATTGCAGGTAAACCCCACGTTTTTACATACAAGCGACCGATATCATTGACTCGGAGAGCACGAATGACACGTGCGCTGTCAAATCCTCCAATTTGTGCACCGGTATTTGCTTGATCGCGAATCATGTAATCCATTCGATCCACGTCGAGTTGACTGCTGATGATTTCCTTGAGAAACGGTGCAATAGCAACACCATTGCATTCATCTTGTCCGTCAAGAAGCGCGAACAACCGTTGCTTGCGTTCTTCTCCAAGTACGTCCTTCAACACCATGCCGATTTCAGAATCTTCGCTCTCGAGAAGGATTCGGCCCCAGTGTTCATGTGAATGAAATGTAGCGAATACTTCTGGTGTTTCAAGCAAATGAGAGTACGGAGGATGCCCAATATCATGAAGCAGTGCACCAATTTGCACCAACTCCGCATCAGAATCTGAGAGTATTCCTGGCTGAACTTCTTGCAATGAGGATGTAAGTTCTCCAGCGAGGAAGTATGCGCCTAGAGAATGCGCAAATCGAGTGTGTGTTGCAGAGGGGAACACGAATTCGCATGTGGAAAGTTGCTGAATGTTTCGCAACCGTTGAAATTCATGCGTGTCAATAATACGAGCATGGTGGGCTGGAACCAATACATCGCGATGGATTTCATCACGAATCACCCGGTCTCGCATAGTAAATCCTGTTACTGCCTTCCATTTCAAAGCATCTCTTTCCAAATTGATGGATGGGAAGAGATATGCATCTCAAGCCTTGAGGCTCAAACATGGCAGATGGTCTGAAGGGCTTCCTTGCTCGTTTATCGACCGATGATCCAGAAACCAACGGCCCAAGATTGTGGGTCATGTTTGCGATTTCGTTGCTCTTGGTCGCCACGCTCAATTGGTATGCAATGGTTCGCGAACCATCTGTCGTTGATGTCGACGAACTTACCGATTACATCAACGAAGTCGTCAAGGTCGAAGGCCAACTCATTTCATGGGTTGAAGACCCTTACAATTCAGGAGATGACCGTCTTGACGCAATCATTGACGACGGAACTGGAGTTGTCGAGCTCCGTTGGTATCGTCCAGCAGAACTGCCACCAATTGGCACCAATGTTACTGTCATTGGAGATGTCATTGAATACGAAGGCCGAATGTGGTTGCAAGCGCTCGGAGCAGGGGCAATGAATTGGGAACAAGAAGACATTCCAGATGCTCCTTTGCTGGCCATATCAGATGTAGCACTTGACCCTGAATCCTATGCAGGAGAAGTTATTCAATTGACCGGTTTCTTGTCGGAATCGATTGCACCTGATGTCTCATTCAACAGTGCCTACCTTGGAGACCATCCATCCTATGGCAACTCCGAGCATCAGATGCACATGATCATGCATTCATCCACTGGTGAATGGATTGAGTCTGGCTCCAAGGTTACCGTCCAAGGCATCCTCTCTTACCAACAACGTGATCTCCGATGGAGCATTCACGTCCAAGGACCTGAAATTCTTCTCGACAGAAATCATCCTGTTGAGATCCCTCTTTTGGATTGGGCGGGACAATCCACGTGGATGTACCAAGCCGGAAGCACCGTTGACGTTGCAGGGGTTCTCTCCATCGAAGATACCGATTGGTGGCTCAGTGGTTCTGCTGGATCTCCGCTTTGTATCATCCCAAGCGACGAAGACATCGATAACGGAAACCAATGGGAAGGGCTCGCAATTCAGATGCGAGGTCGATTGGTTTGGAACACGGCCATATCGTCATGGTGTCTAGATAAGGGTGGATCAACCAACTCAGAGTTGACTGCGACATCGAGTATCGACGATTTGTTGCTTCTGCTCAGTGCCAACCCGAGTGCTGCACTTCAAGATTCAAACCAACGTTATGTCGTTTCAGCGTACATGAAGTATGCACTAGAGCCAAGCGTGGAAGATGAGAGTGCATACTTCACCGATTCTCCTGGATATACACCGGGTTGGACCAGCATCGCTGTAACGATACCAGGACCTCGATCATCTTGGCTGGAGGCTGGACAGGAAATCATTGCGAACGTATCCGTTGCATGGGATGATGAGAACATGAGAGCTGAACTCCTCGTTCACGAATATTCCGAAGGGCAGAAAACCAACCCAATGAATTTGCTTTGGTCCGATGGTGCAACAAATTGGGGCTATGATAAAAACAAGATTGTACGAATCAATGGGCTTGCAACAGAAGACAATGGAACTTGGTATCTCTCCGAACCAGGAAGCGACAAGCGTATCCTCCTGCAAACAGTGAACAATTGCATAGGACTCGATGAGTTGCATGTTGGCACGGCTATGACATGGGAAGGACGACTTCGTCAAGTCGAAGATTCAAACTCTCTAACAATGGTCTACACGCTCAATGATGCTGATGTGGATGACAACGACAACGATGGCTTGAGTAATGCTCTTGAATCAGCATTTGGTACAAGTTCAAACAATGAAGACAGCGATGGCGATGGCATCAGCGATCGCCAAGAATACATCGAACAATCGTAGGTGATAGTATGATTGAAGCCTACTTTCATGAACTTTGGTGGCTCCTTGGCGCCTTGTTCTTTGGGGTGTTTTTGGGTTCTCTAACAGGATTGATTCCTGGTTTCCACGTCAACAATGTAGCATTGATTCTGTTGGCTGTTTCACCGGGATTGTTGGAATTAGGGATTCCGCTATCAGCCGTGGCTGCAATCATTGTATCAACAGGAACGGTTCACACCTTCCTGAATTATATCCCATCGGCATTGATTGGAGCTCCTGACGGAGATACGGCGTTATCTCTGTTACCAGGGCATCGCATGTTGCTGGCAGGGAATGCTGCCCGAGGTGTTGCATGGTCGGCCCGAGGTTCTCAATTAGGTCTGTTTTTATCGCTCCCTCTCATTGTGGTAGCCCGAATCGCTTTTGGACCAGAGTTGAACTGGTACGACGGCCTTCGTGATTGGCTACCAGTCATCTTGTTGGTCATCTCACTCTTGTTGCTGGCAACTGAAACCACGCGTTTGGATTGGCCAAAATGGGTACAGAAATTGACGGGAAAGCGCCTTGGAAACGACAGTCGATTTGCGGGTTTTATTGCTGCAACTGTCTTCTTTCTCTTAGCTGGCCTTTACGGATGGGCTGTATTCGAACTGCCCGTGGACAGTCCTGTAGGCATGCCATCACCGTCTCTTCTCCTACCAAGTCTGGCTGGCTTGTTTGGAATTGCGAACTTGCTTGACATCTATGCCACGACAAGCCACCTTCCTCCGCAAAAAGAAAATTGGGATCTCCCTCCGGTAAAGCCACTCATTGCACCTTGCTTTTGGTCTGCAGTAGCAGGTGCTAGCATGGGCGTTCTGCCTGGCATGACTGCATCTCAGGCAACTGTTCTCGTCATGGGAGGACGCAACGTTGCTGCAAAGGTCCAAGGAAAGGAAGGCTATGGTATGGACTGGGAAACACGTCGCCTGACTGAATTAAGCGACGAAGAACTCTTGGAGATTGCTGTCGCTGAAGCCGAAGAAGGATATGAAGGACCACAAACGAAGCAAGATTTGGAAGTCATTGCGATTCTTTCAGCAGTAAACACCGCAGTTACTGTGATGGTTCTTGGTTTCCTTTACATCATTGGCCGATCTCGTTCTGGAGCAACTCTTGCTCTGAAAATGATGTATCCAATTGAAACGTGGAACTCTTCGCAACCAACAGCAGACTTCGTTCGATTGCTTGCTGTCACACTAGCTGCTGGAATAATGGCAATGCCTATCATGAAAATCGTTGGAAAGGGAATGCTTCGCCTGCATGCAGCCATTCCTCTCCAATCGATGGTTATGGGCGTCATTGTCTTCGTAACTGCCTTGGTGTGGCTCTCCACAGGTTTCGTGGGCATTGGTGTACTCATTGTTGGAACAATCCTCGGAATGATGCCACCTCGAATTGGAATTCGACGAAGTCACGGAATGGGAATCATCCTCGTTCCAATCATGATTTACACCTTCGCACAAATGGCGGACAGCTTTGGTTTCATTTGAAATTGAGAGGTTTGTTCGTACCAAAAGATATGAGGGGGAAGGCGTTGGCTTGAGTCGACGATGCCTCATGAGAATTGAATCGATTTTTCTCCTCGCCCTTATGATTCTGGTCCCTCTCACACCATTGGTAGAACCTGTTGAAGCAACAAATGCACGCAGTCAGCCTTGTGGAGGTTCGATATGCATCAATGAAGTCATGCCCAATCCAAATGGGTACGATGATGCCGTATGGCCAAACGGCGAATGGTTAGAGCTCTACAATTCCGGCACATCTTCTGTGGATGTTCGAAATTGGTATTTCTCAAATAAGGCAGCGAAAACACTCTACCTTGATTCTGCATCAATCGTCGGCTATGATGCGACAAACGCATCGACATACACCATTGCTCCGGGAGATTACATGATCGTAGCCCGAAACGGTGCAAGCAACTTCTATGTTGCCAATTCAAACGACTGGATGACACTGTATGACGCATCCAACTCATGGATTGATGAGGCAACTTGGAACTCGAGTTCAAGTGGCGTGAGTCTCGAAGAAGATCCCAGCAACGCGTTCAACGATTGGATTCCAACGTCGAACCCCACACCAGGTTCGTCCAACACAGGCGGTGGCGGTGGAACAGGTGGACCGACCTATGTCCAAAGTGATGTCATCATCAATGAGGTCATGGCAGATGCCTGGCCAAGTTACGACAACAGCAGTTGGCCAGGTGGAGAATGGGTTGAGATCTACAACAACGGATCGTCCACAATGAACCTCACTGGCTATTGGCTGCAAGACCTTGCTGGCAACATGATTATGCTTGACGAGAATCACCTCATAGGTGCTACAGCCAACCCCGATACATTTCACATCCATCCCCAAGAGACACGTGTTGTTGCAGTCAACGCCTCAACGAACAGTGGTGTCCTCAACAACGGACAGGAAACCTTGCGACTCTACCTCGCAAATGGGAGCATCGGTGATGAGGTTGTATGGAATTCGAACCAACCCGGCTTTTCTCTCGAAGCATCTGCAACCGGCGGAATGTGGCAATATTCAACATACCCAACTCCAAATGCCACTAACGCCCCCACGTTGGCAGAAATCACTGCAGCGGGTGATGTAAAAATCGAGGAGATATTCCCGTACAGCACTGCTGATGCAACCTCTGCACCTGATGGAGAGTGGATTGAACTCTACAACGATGGAACGGCGAGCGTTGATTTGAACGGTTGGTCATTCATTGATGGAATGGGCAACATCACATA
The DNA here is from genome assembly GCA_013911465.1 of Candidatus Poseidoniales archaeon. Taxonomy (GTDB): domain Archaea; phylum Thermoplasmatota; class Poseidoniia; order Poseidoniales; family Poseidoniaceae; genus MGIIa-L2. The sequence goes on along the minus strand of JACETE010000002.1, from coordinate 2,589 downwards.
TCTCGACCCAGGTTCAATCGTTGTCAACAGTTCGCAGGGAAGTACCACGATCGATGCAGGAGAACGACGGCTTGTCGAATTCACTGGAGATACACGACTTTGGGACAATCACAACCACATCATACTGCGCGACGCAAGCGAATCGATTGTTGATATGGCATACTACAGCACAAACTACGGAGCCAACGTTTCACTCATTCGAGGTTTGAACTATCACGATCCATGGACTCCTTCCGTCACACCGTCACCGGGACAACCCAATCCAACCCCAACCCCAACCACAGGAGATGTTCACATCACTGAAGTTCTTCCAGATGCAGTTGGAAGTGACTCAGCATCCTATCCAAATGGAGAGTGGATTGAAATTCAAAACATGGGCAATGACGAAGTCGATGTAGCAGGATGGAGGTTCACTGCGGCAGGACGCACACTTATTCTCCATCAGTACAACATGCCTATGAAGTCAGATGCCGTTCTCCAAGCGGGTGAAACTGTGCTCATTGCACTCAATGGAACATCTCAGTTTTACATGAAGCATACAACGCCCGACCAAATATTCCTGTACGATGGCAATGGTGTTGCAGTTCATTCTGCTCAGTGGACACATACTCTTGAGGGTGTTTCCTTGATCAACAACACAGAAACACATGCTGGCGCTGGGCCTTCCGGAACCAATGCGCCATCCTCAACAACAACTTGGAATGCAAACGACTGGCTCAACAGTGCTTGGGCAACACCAGGAGAAACGAATCCGATTTGGCCAGCATACGCAGAAAGTGAGAGCCTAATTGTCACAGAAATTGCAACGTCTTGCGACCTCCCATCCTTCCAACCAGAAGCGGATTGGATTGAATTGTACAACGATGGCACATCCGACGTCAACCTCAGTCGATGGATTGTGAGTGCAGATTACACCTCGAACCCACTTATGGGACGCCAATTTATCGATTCAAGTATGCTTTGGCAATCAACACAATCCAATACTGTTCTCGCACCAATGAACCGAGTAGTTGTTGAACTTCAACACGACATCTTTGGACCAAACTTGGAGGACGTTAGTTCACTTAACCTCCTGAACCCAGACGGGGAACTTGTCTTGACAATTGCACCACCTGCCTCTTCGCTCACTACAAACTGTGCCACCTATGGATACAACTCAACAAACGATGAGTGGGTCGAATTCATGTGGCCTACACCTGGTACACCTGAACCAGATGAAAGTACGATGACGTCAATTGAAGACATTAAATTTAGTTCAATCATGTGGGATGGTGTATCTTCAATTTCAACTGAAATGGAATTCTTTGAGTTAACCAATATTGGCACAGAAGCGGCAATACTCAACGGTTGGACCGTTCGAAGAATCGCTTCCGACGGAACATCATTCGAATCTGAAATTACAAATTTGCAGATTAATGCTTCATCGTCTGTGAAACTTTCCAACGATGTTGCAGCCCTCGAATTGTTTGAAGATGGAGATTTACTTGACATGGGTTCGGCTATGGAGAATCCGATCTTCCTCTTGGACAGTGGCATGGCCCTCCAACTCATTCACCCTACTGGCTTGGTAGCTGACACGATCGTTTACAAGAATGGTCCAGTGAACAGCGAAGGCTGGGAAGGAGTTTCACTTTCCGAACCGGTAAGTGGGATCGACAATTTGATCCTGTATCGTGGTGATGGTTGCGGCATCATGACCGATACCAATCAATCCGTTGATTGGCATCAACGATGGGGACGTTTGGGAGCAAGTGATTTCTGTGACGATGTAACGTTTGATGATGCAACCAGCATTACGCCACTGATTGCGCCAGAATACGGTCTCATGGACCTCCTCAACTGGATAGATGGAGCTCAGACGAGTCTGCATGTTCATCTGTACATACTTCAATCGAGCGAACTCGCTCAAGCACTTATCGATGCACATGATCGAGGAGTTGAGGTTGTCGTTGTTCTCAACGAACCAGAGGATTGGTGGAATTCTAACGATAAGCAAGCCCAAGAAGCCTATGCCCATGAACTCAAGCAGGCAGGCTTGAGCGTTCATTGGTTCGGTGGATCGGGAGATGACCCCTACCTCTATCTGCATTCCAAGGTCGCAGTTCGTGATGATGCTTCAGTCTGGATTGGTTCAGGAAATTGGAAGCCTTCTTCATTGCCTTACGATGGTGACCGAGGCAATCGAGACTGGGGAATCCTTGTCGACAGTGCCCAACTTGCTTCGAATGTTCTCTCCAACATGGCTTTTGATGAAGGTTCGATGTACGTTCAAGCCGTCTCATCAACCCCTCCAACAAATTCCTATGCAATCCCAGAACCACAACTGATTGTACAGAACACAGCACAGACCTACACGGGAACATTTGGAGGAAAATTACTGACGTGTCCTGATGACTGTGTGGATGGACTAACCGAAATGATTCAATCCGCAGATGACGAAATTTTACTCTCACTGCAATATCTTGACCTGAACTGGAAGTGGGGATGGGGAGAGAATCCTGTTGTTTCTGCTCTTGAACAAGCTGCAATGGAAGGCGTAGCGATTCGCTTGATCATCAACGGAGCATATCTCGATGAAGACATTCAAGA
>JACETE010000019.1 GCA_013911465.1 Candidatus Poseidoniales archaeon | reverse complement strand
CTCTCCTCTCGAGTCAATGCAAAGCGCGGCTTTGACAACAGTGCATGGGCCAACTCAGGCCTTTCAGATGCCCTCAAAGAACGATTGTACTTTGACAAGTGGTACGATGCGGCTATGCTCAAACTTGTTGCTGGCTTTGCAAACGTCAGTGCAGCCTTTGATCGTAAGGTCGTTGATGGAACCATCAAGACCATTGAATCGACATCTCAGAAACTCTCGACACAAGTACGTCGTTTAACGACAGGATCTGCTCGTGATTACATTATGATGGCGGCCTTAGGTGTCCTTGTCATCTACTTGCTTCTGGAGGTGATGATTTGAACATTGATTTCCTCTCAATGCTGGTCATCGTACCAATTCTTGCAAGTATACTCTTGTTGCTTATGACTTCTCGGCTCAACCCAGAGGCCCGGGAAAAGTTTGGTGCGCCAACTCGCATGGCCGCGTTCATCATCTCGTTGGCAATGTTTGGTGTTACAACCATGATGTTCCTTGGACAAATTGGAGATGGGGGTTGGAATGATATTGCGTTCAACACTTTCGTGTTGCAAGAATCCTATGTTTGGATTGAACAACTTGGAATTACATGGACAGTAGGTGTTGATGGTCTCTCCTTCCCAATGGTTTGGCTCACGACGCTCTTGATGCCAATTACCATCATCGCCACATGGAATGAGAAGGCTGGTGCAACCTACTTCCCTCTCATGCTCATGCTTGGTGGGGCACTCATCGGTGTCTTCGTCGCTCTTGACATGTTCATGTTCTATGTCTTCTGGGAATTGACCCTCATTCCAATGTTCTTTATGATTCTCAAGTGGGGTGGAAAAGATCGAAAGTATGCAGCTCAGAAGTTCTTCATCTACACCTTCACTGCATCCGTCATCATGTTGCTCGGATTGTTAACGATGTACTTCCTTATGGATACTCAAACATTCAACATGCAAGAGATGGTTGTCAAAGCAAGCGGTGCGAATGCAAGTGGTGTTTGGCTCGGACTTGAAGTTCAGAAGGTTCTCTTCATTATGCTCATGCTCGGGTTCCTTGTGAAACTTCCAGCAGCACCGTTCCACACTTGGCTTCCCGATGCGCACGTGCAAGCCCCAACCGGTGGTTCGATGATGCTTGCTGGTGTGATGTTGAAGATGGGTGCCTACGGTATGTTCCGACTCCCAATCTCCCTCTTCCCATATGCGTTGGAGACATTCCAATACGCAATCATGATGATCGGTTTGGTCTCTCTGGTTTGGGGAGCCATCGTCTGTCTCGGACAAACCAACCTCAAGAAGATGGTTGCTTATTCTTCTGTTTCGCACATGGGTGTCATTCTCCTAGGTATTGCAAGTATGCAACCTCTCGGATGGGCTGCAGCGCTCTTTATGATGTTCGCTCACGGTATCATCAGCCCAATGCTGTTCGCCGTCTGTGGCGCCTTCAAGCACCATTACCACAGCATGGAGATTGGGGCAATGCGAGGTATGGCCAAGCACTCACCATGGCTTGCCACAAGCATGATGTTCGGTTGGATGGCCTCTCTCGGTCTTCCATTGTTGGCAGGATTCGTTGCTGAATTGATGCTCATGATTGCCTACTGGGATGCATACGGCTGGTTGATCATCTTCCCAGGTCTTGTTCTTGCGATAACCGCAGCTTACTACCTATGGTCCATGCAGCGAACCATCTTCGAAGGCGGAGAGGCAACACAACCTCCAGAAAGCCTGCACGGAGATCCAGTTCCAGACATTGACAACTCAGAAAAAGTTGCAATGCTCTTGCTTGCAGCCTTTACCATCCTCTTTGGTGTCATGCCGTGGATTTTCCTCGACATGATGGACATGTGGACTCGAAGTGCTATGACGTTCCTTGGATTGGGAGGTGTCTGAGATGACATCAGATAACGGATTTGATTCTGACATGATTGAAACCCTCGGTCCAGAATTAACGGTCTTCGTTGGATTGATGCTGATCATGATTATTCCAAACCTTGGAAATGGAACATTCAGAGTTCCAGGTACGTCCATTCGATTGCCGTGGTTCTTCGGTGGAACACGTTACAAACTCGTAGCATCACCGCGTCTACCCGGTCTCTTGGCTGTTCTTACGATGGCTCTTGCATTGTTCCAAGTGGTTTGGTATCTTCTTGACGCTTCAGCGGCTGACGGTAAGGTCATCTCGAGCGAGAATGGACTTGAGATCTTCAAGGTGAACATGTTTTCTCGAATCTTCGAGGCTATCTTCTTTGCAGCATTACTTCTTGCAGCCATTGCATCGCTTGATCGATTACCCACCGGTCCACAGAAGAGCGACGACATGGATGTTCTGTTCAACAACCGTCGTCAAGCGGATTTCTATATTCTCATGCTGACTTCAGCACTTGGAATGAGCGTTGTTGCTCTTGCTCAAGACATGTTTGTTCTGTTTGTTGGACTTGAACTCGCATCCTTCTCAACCTACATTCTTGTTGCGTTCCACAAGGAAACACGTGCAGGTTCAGAAGGTGGTGCCAAGTATTTCATCGTAGGGTCCGTTGCTTCAGCAGTAGGGCTCTATGGGCTCAGCATGCTCTACCTGTGGTCTGGTTCACTCCAATTCGATGAACTCGCAACTACTTGGGAGGCGCAAGGAGCTACATCCCTCAGTATGATGGCACTCGGATTCGTCCTCGTAGGATTCGCTTTCAAGATCAGTGCTGTTCCGTTCCACTTTGCAGCCCCAGATGCCTACTCTGGTGCAAACAGCCCTGTTGCTGGTGTACTTGCAACCGCAAGCAAAGCCATGGGTATGCTTGGTTTGATGCGTGTCTTGTTGATTATCACCGTTCCTGAAGCAGATGCTGATGGTTCAGCAGTTTGGATTGGTCTCATCGGTATCCTTGCAGCTGTTACGATGACTTGGGGTAACATCGCTGCCCTTGGAAGCGACAATCCAAAGCGAATGTTGGCTTACTCATCCGTAGCTCACGCAGGATACATGCTTGCAGCACTAACAGCGATTGGAGCATGGAACTGGGGCCTTGTTGACAACGCTGGCGATGCAATGGATGTCGTTGTTGCAGCGCTTCTCTTCCACATGTTCGTTTTGGTCTTCTTCAAACTTGGAGCATTCCTTGTACTAGGAGCACTCGAAATGGAAGGAGGAGCATCCCGTCTCTCATCCCTTGCAGGACTCGGTAAGCGAGAACCGCTTCTCGCAGTCGCCATGTTCTTGTTCATGATTTCACTTGCTGGTGTCCCACCAATGGCAGGGTTCCTGTCAAAGTTGCTGGTCATTATGGGAATCGTTGAGGTCGCTACTGGAACAGGCTCGCTCTCATCGATCGGTGATGCACACTGGGTATGGTGGCTTGCATTGCTGATGGTCATCAACAGTGCCATCTCGATGTTCTACTACCTACGCGTTGGAGTTGTCATGTACTTCCATGAGCCAGAAGAAGGTCGTCAAGGACCACTTGCATCTGGCTCATCGATACGTGTTGCCATTGCACTTTGTGCACTTGGGACCATCGCCTTTGGACTGGTTGGTGGAGAACTCATCGATATATGCCGAGATGCTGCTGAATCACTTCGTTGAGGAGGGGCGACTTCAAGAGGGGTTGGCCTCTCGAATAACATGGTGAGACCCAATGGGACGACGTCGTGAGGAAAAAGTGGACGAGGAAGAACTCGCACGCTTGGAAAATCCTGAAGGCTCCCCTGGTAAAATCCGTGTCAAACTTCCCAATGATGGAAAATCAAAAGGAGAACTCGGATACAAAGGGGAAATGTTTGCGCTCGCTGAAGAAATCCTAGGTGGACGCCGTGTCACTGTTCTTTGTGCTGATGGTGAAACCAGAATGGCTCGAATCCCTGGTAAGATGCGACGTCGACAATGGGTTCGTGAAGGCGATTTGATCATCGTATGGCCATGGGATTTCCAAGATTCAAAGGCGGATGTTAAGCACCGCTACACCAAAACACAAGCGATGTACCTTTCACGTAAGCAAGTGCTTCCAGAAGTTGTCGATATGTTTGGCATGAATTCACGTGTTGATGATGATGACATTGGAGACGACTTGTTCGGCTCATCAGATGCTCCAGAAGAAGCTGAAATAGCCGACGACGATGATGTTGACGACATGTTTGGCTCAGACGACGACGATGATGAAGTCGACGATATGTTCGGTTCAGACGATGATAGCGAGGCAGTTGTAGAGGAACAACCCGTTGTCGAAGAGATGTCAGAACCTGAACCACTTGCCGATGATGACGACGATGACGACGATATCGATGCTTTGTTTGCATAAGTAGCAAAGGGTTGAAGTTCATCGAACACAAATCAAATTGTGAGGGGTGTTCATATGGCACGTTCTGGCGATGATTGGGATGAGTTGACGGAACGTACGCGTCAACGCAAACAAACCCGTCGTAAGCGGAACAGACGTCAACGTTCGACTGAAGAACAAGCAGACGACGATTATGATGAACAACAAAACTCAAGATTTGTGTCAGATCTAGCAAAAAAAGACAGTCAGTACAACTGGATGAAGGATGAGAAAAACAAACGCATGTTCAAGAAAATTGAGAATCGTATCCAGGGGGCAATGGGTAGTGGAACCTATGACTGGGTTGACCGAAGAGTGTTCGACCAAGTGTTTGACCGCCTAACGCTCATGTCACTCTACAAACTGATGAATGCAGGAGTGTTGGACACACTGGACTTTCCAGTTGCACGGGGTAAAGAAGCTCACGTTTTCCATGGAACAAACCTCGAAGGAAAGAGTGTCGCTGTCAAAATTTTCCACACCTCAAACGCCGTTTTCAAGAATTTAATGCAGTACATCGAGGGTGATCCCAGGTTTGGAGGACTTCGGCGCAGACATCGTGACCTTGTGGATATCTGGGTCCGTAAAGAACATCGAAATTTGATGCGACTTCATCGATGGGGGCTACCTGTGCCTCAACCGATTGCAATTCAGAAGAATGTCTTGGTCATGGATTATCTTGGAACGGAATCTCAACCGTCTCCAAAACTGAGGGATGTGAAAATCGATCATCCACAATCAGTCTACGATGAAATGCTAGAATTCCTTGCAGTCGCTTGGCAAAAAGCAGAATTGGTTCATGGGGATTTCTCTCCGTTCAACATCCTCTGGCATGGCAATGCCCCAATGGTGATCGATGTTGGACAGGGTGTAGTTCAACACCATCCAAAGGCGAAGGAGTTTCTTGTTCGAGACGTTACCCGTCTCGTCGAATGGGCCAATAAGAATGGAATTGATGTTGAATTAGCAGATGCAATGTACGATGTTCTTGAAATGGATTTGTCCCACGTTGTTGAGCGAGAAGAGGAATAACTCACTCTTCTTCCCAAGTGACGGATTCGTCTTCAGCCATTTCCATCATGGCTTCGACTGCATCGTCATCATCAGGATCGATTTGGCTTGCACGCAATCGACGACCTCTTCGCTCAGAGATATCTGCCAATCCAGGGACAAGTCCATCAAATCCATCGGTTCGAGAATCCTCTCCATCCGTTCGTGTCTCAATGTAGTCGAGGGAACGATTGTCAATCTTCATCCGCTTTCGACTTCGCTCGAGGAAGGAGAGAACACTCCCATGTTCAGAACCACCTGCGATCATCTCTACAGCTTGTCGTGCAAGACCAAGTCCGTCCGAATCACCGACTAGGACGACCGTTGATTTGTAAATCGTTATTTCCACATCGGTGAGGTTCTCAATTAAGCGTCGGATTTTACCTTGGCTACCGATAATTCGTGCACGTATTCGACGTTGTTGCTGCGATCGCTTACCAACAAAGTCCTTCAAATCAACCATTTCAAAAAAGTGATTATCATCAAGCAAGCGAATAGCGGCCTTTGGTGTCATTCCTCGTCCAATTGCCTTAATGACATCAGGGAATTTCATCGCCTTGATGGGATCGTAAGAACCAGGGTCACCCCAGACAACTTCAACATCACCCGATTCAGAATCAATATGGAACTCTTTTGCTCCTGAAGCCTGACGTAACGCCTTTGCAGTTGACCCCTTTGAACCAATGAGGACAGCAATCCGGTCCTTTGGAATACGTGGCAGCCCTTGTCGCATGTATCAATGCCCCCTGCCACTCTTTTTCAATCTCGTTGTTGGAGCAATGCAACAACGAAGCCTACACAAATCACAGAAATCAAGGTCGGTGCAAAGGATGGAACCAGACCAGGGCTCGATATATCTGCTCCAGTTACGACCATGTAATGGTCGTTGTTGATCTCACTGTTTTCATCGATAACGTTGGTTGGGTCAATTCGAACACGAAGGTCGTATTGGCCACTGTTCGGAACGGTGTAGGACCAAACGATGGTCTCAACTGAATCACCCAATGAACCTGCAGGCAATGTTTGCACACTCATGACGGTCCACAGAGTTGTAGCACTACGATCTGCTGGGGCGGCTTCCAGGCTAACGACAACTGCTCCAGCGTACATTTGATTGGCTCGGAGTTCGCCGGTAATGGTCACATTTCCAAAGGTTTCACCGGGTCGTACAACCAAACGGTCAAGATCAGTAGCAGTAGTATTCCATGATAGATCGAGACCAGGCATGACTTGAAATGCACGGGGATCTGTCGTCTCACTGTTACCAGCTTCATCAGCAATGGTTGCTCGAAGCATGAGGTACTGACGGGATTTCGTTGCCCAGTTCGCCATTGCCAACCCTCTGTCAAGGCCAGAACCAGGGAGTTCTAGCCATTGACCAGAAAGGTCAGGCGTGAGTCCAACACCGTTGCTATCGAAACCGTATTGCAAGGAAACAGCACTTTCGTCTATTCCTGAAAGGAGGTCGTACGTGGAATACGAGATGTTTGCAGTCCCTAACAAATCAGTGGTTAACGGATCAACAGTCCATCCCACAAGTTCTGGCATCGAAGTATCCACCCGGATTGTAGCAGATACGGTGTTTCCTGTGTTCCCTACTTGGTCGGTTGCTCTCAGAGATACACTGTGATTGCCTTCACTCAATTCGATGTCATGTGTATTGGTGGTGAGTGATGTCCACGCTCCGCCATCAATCTGAAGTTCGACAAAATCGACTCCGCTACCAGTTCCGTCATTTGCTGCATCAAGTATTCCACTTAGGGTAACTGAATTCGTCGATTGCCATGCGTCTCCGTTCCCGACTGAAACGCTGTTCATCGTTGGGCCAGTTCGGTCGATTCCAATGAAAATGGTTTCCGAACTACTGAGGCCAGAATCGTCAAAGACAGTCAATCGTGGATTCCATGTTCCTTCCGCAAGTGCTCCAGTACTCCAATCCCAGCCATAGGACAAGGATGTAGGACCATCTGCTGCAGGTGTTCCTGGACCGGGAACATTCTGAAGAGTTGCACGATTGAAATCATCATCAGAAATTCCATACCTGAATTCAATCGTACCCGATTGGCTTAGATTGAACCATGCACGATCGGAACTTGATGCACCGCTTCCGATGTCTGGTGAAAGTGCTGTAAATGCAGTAATGACTGGAATCTGGTTGTCAATTGTGAACTCTTCACTGGTCGTTATCGTAACATCACTGACATCAGAATCCCAACCAGTTGCCCGAAGGGTGTAGGAGCCGTTTGTGACTGCTGTAGAGTCAAAATTGAACAGCCAAGGAGAACCAGTAAGATTCGTAAGTGTCGAATAAGAACCGCCTACTTGAGCGATTTCGACCAAGATAGAGTCAATGGTTCCAGTACCGGACAGTGTGAACGAAACTGTCTTCAATCCCGTTACGGATTCATCCTCAACAGGACCGTTGGAGAAGACAATACTCATCGCTGAGGTGTTGTGGATGTTGACATCCTGGCTCAGGATGGATGCCTGAGGCATTGAAACAGAAAGCATGGAAAGAAGTAGGAAAGACACGAGGCCGATGGCAACACCCTTCCCTCCCATGCTTTGCTTAGGTATGCGACCACCCTTCAAATCTCCCCTTCACCCATGCGATTTTACGGGGTCTGATGGGGTTCTGACCAGATGGGTTCAAGTGCTTCGCATGTCGTCGAATTATCATGGCGAGAGGCGCATATGCTGTCTGTTGTGTTCTTCTGATGCTGACATCACTTGCAGTCGTACCAGCGAGTTCGTACGACAGTAACGGTGTGCAGGCTTCGGAACAAACTCTGAGCATCCTACCTGCAAGCCCAACCGAGGGCGGTTCAATCACAGGAAGTTTAACCCTTCAGAATACCAATTCCCAATTTGCTGCAAACGTACAATATTCGTTCTACGCAAATTCAATTTCAACCGCGACAAGGCTACTTACGAGTACTATCGATATCCAAGCGAATGACTTTGCTACTGTATCAGCAACATGGGATGGTTTGACCGAAGGTGAGAACAAACTTTGGGTTAGTTATTCGTACAATAACGGGCCAACCCATGAATTCTATCAAACGTTTACAGTCCAAGGACTTCCAAGTCTCTATATTCTTGAAACTTCGATGGCCCCCTCCACTGGGATTCATGCAGGCGACACAATTGAACTCAACACTAAGATTGGAAACATTGGAAGCGTCGATGCATCCACCTCCCATCTTGGAATCCGATATCCTGGCTCAATGAGCGATGTGGAATTGCCAACAGAAGCAATCCCAGCAGGTTCGGAAGTATGGGTCAATACGACTTTTGTCGCTCCTTCAACAGGATCGTACGAGATTGTCATTACACCAGATACGCAAGATGAGATTTTGGAGTCCTCAGAGCAAGGAAAGGATTCAACACTTTCTCTTGTTGTTGAACCTCGAATGGATCTAAGCCATCAAGGAGATGTAACCATTCTCAATACGGATGGGTCGCTTATTGGACCATGGACTGTTTCTGGAACTCTTTCTCGTGAAGCTGGAGAAGGGACAACAGTAGTTCCAATGTTGTTGCAACTCCGTGAAGGTGCTTCGCTTGTTCGTGAACTTCAACCGTTCGACGTTTCAATTTCAGGAACAGGTTTCAGTCAACAAGCTTGGTCCACGATCATTGAGAGCACGGATATTGCAGGCCTACCAACTGGACCATATACACTTGCAGTCCTCATCGACCCCTATGCTTCAGGGTCGTTTATTCAGGAGAGTGTTGACAATGATGAGGTTCTGACAACGTTTACACTTCCTGAAATTCCGGATGTCTTTGTTGACCCATTGGCTCTTGCCAATCGCTCATCAGTTCCTGCTGGAGAGTTCGTTAGTTGGTCGATGACAGCAACCAATACCGGTGATGTATCGGTTACAGGAACATTCCTCTACACATGGGAAGGACAGACGATTGAATCCCCTCCAATTCCACTCGAATCTGGTCAAACCTACACCTACACAACTTCCCACGGCACCGTTCTGGGTCAACACACGGCTGAAATCAATGTGCAATGGAAGGCTTCCAGTGGTTCATACGATCGTGTTTCTACAAACAGCGTAGCGACGGGTTCAGTGTTGGTTGAGGCTAATCTCCAACTCGTTTGGGACGATGATTCCATTGTGATTGTTGATTCGAAGGGAGAACCAGCAACCTTCCCGCTCAATTCCGGTGACACATATACCATATCTCTGGATGTTAAATCAACTCGAGGTTCAGGCGATGTTGCCTTTACTTGTAGAAACAGTCAGACTACGTGGGATACCATTGATGTCAGCATAGCAAATCCTGGAGACCGTGTTGAAGTTTCTTGTACATTTACTGCATCTGGGAAGATGTCAATCGTTCAGTTGGTTCCCTCAGATGGAATGATTGTTTCAACGTATGAGCGTTCCTTCTCGACCGCATTTGTGGGCGGTAGCGATTCCTCTGGTGGTAACAGTGACGGGACAGGTACAGCAGTTCTCATGTTCGTTGGGGCTCTTGCTCTCATCGGTGTTCTTGTGGGTGCTATTCTTCTCACTCGGGAACGTGAGGAAGAAGTCGAACGAGACATTTTCAATTACTGTCCTGCCTGTGATGGAGAGCTAGAAGGTGATGAAAATCGCTGCCCTCATTGCTCGTTCAATTTGCGTAAGGCGCGTTCTCAATTCCATGATTGCATGGAATGTGGGGAATCCATTCCAGATCTTATGGAGAATTGTCCTTACTGTGGTGCAGAACAAGATGTATCGTCCTTCTTTGAACGCCGAGAACGGCGAATTCGTGAGGTGCCAGAAGAGAAGGAACTCGTCTCCTTGCCAGAAGAGGATGAAGATGAGATCGTAAGCGGATCAGAGGATTTCGCTGAAGCCGTCAAGGAGTTTGGATACGATGAATCCAATCTTGAGGATGAATGGGATGAGAATGTTGTCGCTGCTGAACAAGAAGTTACTGCGGCGTATGACTTGCGAAACGCTGATGAAATCGCAATGGAAGACATGACAGAAGAAGAAATTGAAGCCATGCAAAGCCAAGTTGTTCCAACATTGAAGACGGTATCTGAATCCTTTGAAGGGCATGATTTGGATGCATTCCTGCCGACCAAGGACAAGATGAAATCGCTCAAAGATGAAGGTGAAGACAAAGATGGATCAGCATGGAATACTCTTTCTGCTAGTGATGCTGAAATCCGTGGCGATTTGTACGAACTTACGGGCGAAGAGGGCGTTATGCCGGGTGAAAAAGTCGTCGTAGGCATGGGTATTACGGACAGTTCCCTTGCAGGAAACGAAATTACTGAGGCGAGTGCAGACTTTGCCATCGAAGACGAGCCTGAAGCTCCTCTCACCGATGAAGACGGTGACAAGAGTGTGGCTGCAAAGCCTCGTCGACGACCTCGTCGAAAGCGAGAGCCTGAAGTTGAAACGGCGGATTGTGGTGCTTGTGGTGCAGTTATTCCTTCAGATGCAAAAGAATGCCCAACCTGCGGTGCGAAATTCGAGTAAGGGTTGCCTGTCAGCACTCATAGGGTTCGTCATCGCTTACGCTCGGAGTTGTTGTTGCGTCATTCAGGCAGTACGTTTGAACGAACTTGAGTGTTTGAACGCTTCCCCATGACGGGGTGATTTCTATATCGTTGAGTTGTTTGGGGCAAACCATGCAGCAACGAATGATGGCGGTCTTTCTGTCCCTCTCAATGTTGCTTGTTTCGGCTTCAGGCTGTCTTGGCTTGCTTCAGAGTAGAGAGTACATGGAGCAACTCCGTGGCGATGTCGGTCTTGATACAGCCATTGAAACAACCGTTGTCGAGCACGCATTTACTAACGCAGAAATCAATGCAGAATGGAACGAACAATTCACAATTGACGAAGAAGTGACAAAGATTGGCGTCTATTTCAAGACCGAAATGGCTGGAGAAATAATTCGGGAACTTCTTCCTGAGGTGTTTGATTTCCGTGAAGTAAGCGTTGAAATCCGAGATCCGGCCGGTGAAGTTCGCTACAACGCAACTCACGATACAACCAAAACTGCTCCGTATCTTCTTATCGAACCTGACTTTGATGGACGGTTTGCTTCTGGAGAATGGGATATATTCATCACAGGAACAGGTGGAGGCATTGTTTCCGAACAGGACAACTTCCTTCTGAGTGTTGATGTTACGCGCACCTGCACAATCTATCCACAAGATGACATCTGTGTGGTTGATTAAACCAGGGACTCGCTGCAAGCATACCTACGACTACAACTCCTGCATTTCCCTTCACGTTCATGATTTCGTTGTGCGCCACCTTCGACCATTAATCGTTGCACCTCGATGATACTTTCACGAAGATGTTGCTTTGCATGTTCATCCCAATAGACTTGATGAATGTCTTCATTACCGTATCGCAGGATACCGTACGGCGGTGATTTTGTTGTACTTGTCTCGACAAGAGAAATGTATGCCAAGAGTTGCAATCGGTGAGACTGATGTGGTTTCTTTGGAACTTTGCCGGTTTTCTGCTCGACGGGAATGAACTCGCCATCGATGATTACGATTTGATCAGGACGGCCACGCAGTCCTGATTCATTATCCATCAACAGATCACTGCTTTTGTCATCGTCCGAGTAAAGTAATTCTGTACCTTCTTCAAGACCTGCTTTCTCTCGACTTGCAATCATTTGATTTTCAGCTTTGAGTGAGTGCTGAAGTTGCCATGTTGCCAAAAACGTCCAAACGAAAGCAATGACCATGAGCACAAACCCTGCTTGATTTCTGTCTTCAGCAGCAACAAGAGCAATTGAGTGGACTCCAATCACAATTGTAGCCAATAGCAATCCAGCCTCGGTTTTCCCAGCAGAAAACCATCCTCCAAGGAAACCAATAGGGCTCCAAGTCGGTTCAAGCCCGGTTGATTCAAAGCGATTTTTTATTTCACGAATCTCTTTCATACTGCGTTCGAAACGAAACCAGTTTCTCCAAGGTAAGGCAATGGAAAGAATCGATGCAATAAGACACGATACGGACCACATTGAGAGGATCTTTGCAAATTCTAATGGAGAGTTAACCACATCATCGATGTAAAGGAATGCAAAAGCATCAATTGTAAACGCGATAATGATTCCAAACCACCAAGACCAGACGAGGAGTGAACGACGCATTCGAATCAAAGCCTCTTGAAAATCATTCATTTCATCGTGAATTTCTTTGTGTTTCTCGACTCCTTCTTCTACAGCCTCACCTTTTCCGGTGGCTCCTTCTTTCGCAAGTTGCCAAGATAAAGGGCAATACATGAATCGCTCTAAATCACTAGCACTCACCGGTAAAGGTGCCTCTGAGTCGTCGAGGTAATAGCCTGCTGGGCCAATTTTTGCATCGGAAAAATCGACCCCCATGTTATCATCACCCGTTAACATAGATTTGATTTCTTCCCCTTCATTCATCAAAAACGTAGTTTGGAGATGATGCGAAGCGGTTAAGAAGAGGCTTTAGGTCGGTTGCTTGCTGAGGCACTACTATGTCTGATGAAACAGGACTTCTGATTCCACTTGAACTCTACGAAGAATCTGGTGTAAACATCGGAACAAAGCAGAAGAGTGCAGACATGGGTCGTTTCATCGATAGCGTCAACTCTGATGGACTATACCTCCTCAATCTCAACCAAACCGATAACCGAATTCGAATCATTGCTTCGTTCCTGAACCAATTCGAACCATCGCAAATCATGGTTGTTTCCGCTCGACAATACGGACAGCGTCCTGCTCGAATGTTCGCTGAAGCCATCGGCGCAAATTCCGCTGTTGGCCGATTCATCCCTGGAAGTCTTACCAATCCCGCACTTCGTTCCTACAAGGAACCGGACATCTTGTTCGTCACTGATCCAGCATCTGACCAACAATCTCTTCGAGAAGCTGTCAACACAGGTCTGCCAATCGTAGGTCTCGTCGATGCGAACAACAAGTTGCGAAATGTTGACGTCGCCCTTCCTGCGAACAACAAGAGCCGACACTCTCTCGCACTCATTTACTGGCTTCTCTCCCGAGAAGTTCTCAAGTTGCGCGATGCAACAACCGACGAAGCATGGGCAGAAGCCAATGATTTGGAAGAGTGGAAGTCAACCTTCTGAAACCGGCTTCAAGAAATCAGAAATCGCCTGAGCGGATTCGTTCACATCTGACAATTCGTGCATGAGCGTTCGCACAGATTTCGCTCCAGGCAGTCCCTTTGAGAATGCTATTGCATGACGTTGCATCGTTTGTTTTGCAAGACCAGTCGTTTCACGACAAAGGGTGACGTATCGATCCCAGCACCAACGGCGAGATGCAAATGCCTTCGACGTCTCGGATAGGTTCTCCCAATCACCTTCGAGTTCCT
The DNA here is from genome assembly GCA_013911465.1 of Candidatus Poseidoniales archaeon. GTDB lineage: Archaea > Thermoplasmatota > Poseidoniia > Poseidoniales > Poseidoniaceae > MGIIa-L2. The sequence goes on along the minus strand of JACETE010000019.1, from coordinate 7,157 downwards.
GAACCCAAGGTAAATCTGATTCTTCCATCCAACCAAGACCGACCTTGATTTGAGCGAAAATATCAGGCCTTCCAATCGCAGCACGTCCTATCATCAAACCTGAAGCGTTGGTCAATTCCAAGCATCGTTGAGCGCTCTTTGCATCGGTAATGTCTCCATTGGCTACAACGGGGACATCGACAGCCTTGACCGCAGTTTGAATGGTCTCCCAATCGGCGAAACCAGAGTACCGTTGACGCAAGGTTCTACCATGAATACAGAGACGTTGCGCACCGACCTTCTCGAGTGATTGACAGATGTCGATGGCATTGTTGGGTCCTTGACCGGTCCCGAGGCGCATCTTTGCTGTAACAGGAACATCGACAGCATCGACGATGTGTTCAACCATGGTGACGAGTTTCTGCGGTTCTCCCATCAATGCTGCTCCAGCGCAAATGTTGGTGACCTTTGGAGCAGGACATCCAAAGTTGAGGTCGATCACATCAGCAGAATCTTGCAACATTGTTGCAGCTTTCACCATATCATCCATTTCACCTCCAAAGATTTGAGGGATGAATGGCTGTTCTCGGGGATCGGATTCCATCTTTCTCCATGATGCTGTCGCTTCTCGACTCAATGCGGTGCTGTTCGTGAATTCAGTAATGGTGATGTCTGCTCCGCATTCCTTCGCAAGGAGGCGATATGGTAGATCAGAAACCCCAGCCATAGGGGCAAGATAGAGTGGCCGTTGTTCACCCGACCATGGCTCGTAGATATCGAACCCAACGTTACTCATCATTCATCGCCTGTCGTCAAAATCTCTTCAATCATTGTGCCAACACGTCGAATACGTCGCAACAATCGATCCAGTCGAGCGTTCATGTTCTGCTTTGAATCGGCAATCGTTCCACCGATCAATCGATAACCGAGCGGGAGGCGTCCGCCAAGTAAGTTGAGCAGAAGCATCTGGTCTGATGTTCCAATGCCTTCCATCGCAGCCTGAACCTCTTCAATGGTGAGTTTCCCTTTGCTAAGTGGTTGAAGCAACGAGTTGTGACTCTTTTCAGGTACAAGTCGCATGAAGCCACCTTTCTTGAGTAACCAGTCCTCTCCGCGTCGCTGATGTTGGGTAACCATCGCCGTCCACAACGCCGATGCAAGCCGGTCGGTTCGTGGAATTCGTTCAACGAGCCCACACATTCGAAATCGTTCGAGAATACGGCCTAGCCTCGCTTTCTGTCCACCAAATTGCTCATGAGCGTCATCTAGGGAAATTGGAGTCCCAGTGGTTAGAAGGAGTTTGAAGAGTTGTTCAGAAATTGAATTGCCGAGTATTTCGTTTCCAGGCCGGTCACCTAACAATCCGAAATCAGCCATCCACTGTGTCAATTCCGATGCACCTTCTTGTGGTGAGCGGTAATCAACGATACTCAAATTCAGAGAAAGCGGTGAATCTTCTGGAAGTTCATTGGCCAATGCAACACCTTCGCGAGTCCATTCTGGAATCAAGAGATCCATTTTTTGCTCGAGAATCAATCGGTACTGAGCAAAACACAATTCAAGTGCTTGTGAGATACCTCCGCCTCTAAGGATGTAGGTTCTCCAACCCTTTCCTTCGTTTGTGTATGAAAGAAGTCCGGACTGACTGAGTCTTGCCAAATGGTGATTGAGGGCTGCTGGCGTCATAGCGAGTTCATCGGAAAGAGCTTGAGCATCCCAAGATTGCTTTGGATTCGGGAAAAAGTGGTCTCTCAACATTCGATGGATAGGTGATGCAGCTCCATAATCGGCTGTGGCATCACCTTTTCGACGAACAAAACAAAACGACTCGACAAACCAACCAATCAATCGGTCGGTCGAACGATCCGAGGTCGGCATCGGGAGTTCTTCCAACTTTACATTGAGCATGAGCAATCAGATCTGGCGATGGTCTTTGAAACCTGTGCAACAATTGCTTTTCAAAAAGAGAAAATTATGCCTGAACCCGTCGACCGTCGTCCCATTTGTACGAGATACGCTCGGGTCTTCGAAATGCTTCAACTTCGATATGCGGTGCAAGGTTGAGCACATCAAGTCGCAAGATGCCCCGACGTCGAAGCACTTTGACAGCGGAGTGAACACTTGCTCTTGATCGCCCAATACGTCGCGCCAGTTGTGCTTGAGAACGGGGAATTCCCTCCTCAAGAATATCATCAATTACCTGCCGTTGGACAGCAGAAAGTCCAATCGGGAGGCTTGAAGCCATCCGTTGGTGATCGCTTGATACAGATTGAAGAAGTTCGACTTGTGAAGGACCTCCTGCAAAGTAACATGTTCTTCCATTAACGGGCATGACTGTGATGTTACCTTGGTTTTGCATCACATCAAGATGATGTCGAAGGGTTCCGTTTGCAGCACTTAATTCGTGCTGCAATTCTCGATAACACAGTCCAGGATGGCGTTCAAGTGTTCGTAGAACCCGTGTTCTGAATGGATGTTCACTGGATTGGCGTTTGGTTGAAATTCCACCAAATGCGAGTGCAGATGCAGTGGATGCCATCGCTGTAACTCCATGTGCAATCCCAGCAATTCCGCCTGCTGCGCCAGCAATGCCTGCTGCTAGCCATGGGCGTTGACGGACCCACTGAGCAAGAAGAGGCATAACTTCAGGATTACCTCTTGATATCTTAAGCCATCGTATTGATGCATCTAAGTGCTGATGATTGAACCGAGGTGAATTTTCATGAATGCAACCAGAGGTGAAAGCAAGCGACCACAGGTCATTCCATGGGCAGACAAGCGATATGTAACGCGAACAGGAGGCCCATCGGTTACGATACGCTCAACCAATCCCTCATCAGCGAGGTATCGTAGTTTATCGGAGAGTGTTCGAGACGAAATTCCCTTCAGAAGATGTTTCATTTCGTTGAACCTCCGGTCGCCAGCGATGTAGAGTGTTGACAGAATTTCAATGGTCCATCGAGAACCAAAGACATTGAGTGCTTCAACAGCTGCATCAACTTCCCAATTCAAGTCAAATCGGCCATGTGTAGAGTGGTCAGCGAGCAGTGATCGAACCGAGCCACCAATCTGAATGGTCTCGCTAATTTTGTCGCTAATGGTCTTGAGTTCAGTGGTTGGTAGGACCATTGGAGGTTCAGGCATGAACCTCGGACTCATTTCGCATACTTGATTTCTTTTCAACACTGAAATGAACAAAACGTAAGAGCGTATGATTCATGAACGGTTTGCTGTTCGTTCATGGCATGAAGGCTGTTGAGAACGTCGCTATCATTGGTGCAGGGAACATGGGTTCGGGTATTGCACAGAAGAGTGCACAAGAAGGATTCAATGTGCAAATGGTTGACAGAGAAGCACAATATGTAGCACGTGGACGTTCGATTATCGAAAATTTCCTAGAGGAGGCTATCGAACGTCGAATCTTCACTCAAGATGAAGTCGATGCAACCCTTGGTCGAATAACTGATGTTGTAGGTACAGAGAATACTGCTGCAACTACTGATTTGGTTATCGAGGCGGTGTTCGAAGACTTTGATATCAAAACGGCTGTATTCTCCGCTTTGGATGATGCTTGTGATGAAGGAACCATTCTTGCTTCGAACACCTCTTCACTGTCCGTCAATGCCCTTGCTGAAGCAACAGGTCGTCCAGACCGATTTGTTGGATTGCATTTCTTCTATCACCCTGCAAAGAATCGATTGATTGAGGTTATTCCAGCAGAGACAACCTCTAAGGATACGCTCGAGAGAACCGTTCAGTATTGCCGCACCCTTGGAAAAGTCGTCATTGTTTGCAAGGATCGACCAGGATTTGTCGTCAACAGATTTTTTGTTCCGTGGCTCAATGAGGCCTGCTTATTGCTCGAAGAAGGCGTAGCAACTGCTGCCCAAATCGATGCAATTTCTTGCAAAGCATTCCGAATTGGACTTGGGCCGTTTGGACTCATGAATCTCACAGGGCCTCCAATCGCACTCCACTCAACAGATTACCTCGCTGAACAACTTAACACTCCTCGATACAATGGGGCTCAAAACCTTAGAGACCTCATCGCAAACAATGCTATGTGGACCATTGAAGAAGAATCAGAATATTCTCAAGAACAATACACTACAGTTTCCGAACGCCTTCTCGGTGTCGTGTTTGGAGTAGCCGCACAGATTGTTGAAGAAGACATTTGTTCGATGGAAGATGTTGATCGAGGTGCAAAAGTTGGTTTGCGATGGGCTCGAGGTCCGTTCGAAATGATGAACCGAATCGGTGTTAAGGAAGCCTACAGGATGGCATCTGCCTACCAAACGCTTGCAGGAAATACATGGAAGGTCCCGTCTTTCTTCAAGGATCAATCGACCGCAGGAAACAATTGGGATTTCTCTTACGTGGATTCATCAACAGAAGATGGAATTGCAACAATCACCATCAACCGCCCAGAAGCAATGAACGCATTGAACGAAGTTGTTGTTGCTCAATTGACTGAGGCAGTTCAAGCAGCAAATGCAGACTCAAACGTTTCAACCATTGTTCTTGATGGAGCAGGGAAGGCTTTCGTTGCAGGTGCAGATGTCAAGTTCTTCGTCGATAAGATTCGGTCGGATGATATTCCTGACATTGAGATATTCACGGAAAATGGCCACACCTTACTAGCTGCACTTGAAGATTCACCCAAGACGACAATTGCGTTGACAACAGGCCTAGCGCTTGGCGGTGGCCTCGAACTCGCTCTCGCTTGTGATTATCGAATTGGAACTCGTCGAACACAGTTTCGATTCCCTGAGACGAGTATCGGAATTTATCCGGCCCTCGGTGGCACACAACGTCCTGCTCGTATTGCCGGTCGTGAACTCGGTCGTTGGGCAGTACTTGCTGGAAATTTCATGAATGCAACAACCGCTTCCGATCTTGGCCTAGTTACGCATTTGGTTGACATCAATGATGTCCCTCAAGCCATCAAGAACATACATGCAACCGGAAAACCAGAGGAAAAGTATCCAGGAAAACCATTGAACGAGAACAGTCCAGTCGTCAAATTCGCAAGGAAATTCTTCTCGGATGGAAACATGGCAACTTTACTTTCGGGAGGGTGCCCTGAAGGATTTGATGTAGAGGACAAATCGGTTGCAAGGCAATTGAAGTCGCTCAAGTTTACCGCGCCAATTGGTCTAGCAATGGCAAGCGAGAGAATTGACGCAACAGCATCAATGACATTGGCCGAAGGCCTCGAACTTGAATTGCAGGGATTGGACCGCATCTTCTCAACTGAGGATGCCCTTGAGGGTCTCAGTGCTTTGATTGAAGGCCGTCGAGCAACGTACAAGAATGCCTAAACCCAAGACGACTGCATTGTCTGAATCGATTCAACAATTTTCGAAAGATCGATTGATTCTTCTTGTTCTTGTGCGAGAAGTATACGGTTTTCTACAGCCTTCACAAGATCTTCTGAAGGCTCTTCATCCAACATGTCTGCAAGAACTTCCTTCAGCGACTTGGACTGACCGCGGAGTATGGCAATGTGAGCCTTGAGTTCTTCCTCGTCATCTCTAGGTGATCGAACGTTGGAACTCAAACCATCACCCCAATCGGTGTCTCTTGATGCTCTGCATACCATCGATCCCATGGAGTGATGTCTTCCTCAGTCCAGTGTTGAAGCGGCCCCTCAAGACCAATTGAATGGCCGTTATCAGGCCCGATGTTCCGACTTTGCTTAATCCCTGGAGCTCCAAGGACGAGGGCAGAGGAAAGAATACCTTGAGCGATTGCGAGGCTGTTCTTGTCGGTACCGCTCCAGTAAGCATGGAAGCCTGGGTGGGTGTGAACCCAAACCCTGAATGGAGCCATCATCCCAACAGGCGGACGAAGAGGAACTCTGCCTGGCGAACCCCAATCGATTTGAATCTCGCCATTGGCATCTACGAGGACAGAGGTCTCAAGTCCGGCAATGAGCGAGAGATTGTACACTAAGTCCCATCGGCCGTGTTCTGCAGCGTTTCGTTGTACATCAAGGACATCATCAGACTCAACGGCCTGGGCTTCGGCTTGTAAGCATGCTCTCATCCATTGTTCATAGGTGACACCTATGGAATCTAGATTCATTACTGGAATCATGCTTTCACCTCAGGGAATTTGAGTTCACCAAACATGATGCTCGACATTCTTTCTCGTAGAGGAGGCTGATTTCTCAACTGCCCCATGAGCCATGTTGCTGCTGCTGCAGCGGCATTGACATATCCAAACTGGATGTTTCCAGCTGCGATGGCTCCTGCAATTTGACAACTCGCAGGTTCGTGGTCTGGCGTCATCATGGCGACAAGAGCAGGGTCCGACTCGTTGGTGAAATAAACGTGGCCATCGCCAGTGGACCGTAAATCGATCCAAGGGACGTTCGTTCCGTGAACCAATCTCCTTGGGTGAGGTCGGTCGACACCGATAATGATGTAATCAAAATCTTGCAGTTGTTCTTTGACACGTAGATTCTCTGTGTCAGAGACACAATATACGTGTTTCAATGATTCATATTTCTGAACGAGTGCCGTTGTTTTGTGCGAACCTATGTCCAATGCTGAAAAGCGCTGATGGCCCAAGTTCGATGCTTCGACGGTATCACCATCCATGATGGTGATGGAACATTTTTGCCCTATCTTTTCTAGCGCTGGAACGATTAACTCAAATGCCAGTCCACCGATTCCACCCGCTCCAACTATCAATATCCTTGCTGTTCGCTCAACTGTCATGTCAATAATGAACTCCAACAGTATTTGAAGGTTCAATTTTGAACAAGAGGGAGTTTCTTGACGGGTGGGGCAATTCCAAGATCTTCTGGGAAGTACAATTCTGCTTCAGGGATTGGAATAGGAACAATCTCACGACCAATCAGGGCAACACGACTTGGGCGACTTTCAGAAAGGACTTCGCGGTTTACCTGAGGTGCTAACTCATTTGAGAAAGAGAGGATATCGTCGTGGCTTGGCATGTTCTCCATCGAGAGGTTTTCTCGGCTGTGGCCCACATACACGTACCCTTTCGCTTCAATGAAATCTGGATCAGCTCGATTATCGAGTGCTGCGAATTCTTTGATGTGATTTGAACTCATATTCACGCCCTTCATCATCGTATGACGGCAAACGATTCGAGTATCGAGACTCGGCAAGAGGTCGATGGTTTTCTCAAATTGATTCCAAGCCCCA